>PDPE01000017.1 GCA_002747395.1 Pseudomonadota bacterium | reverse complement strand
CTCCAGGGCAGATAAAATTTCAGATGGGATATCCGCGCGGTCATATTCAGTTCTGGATGTTTGCCCGGTAATGCCGCCACCAAACCAGGTTAACACAAGCTTCTGGCTTGAGTTATTCCAGACGCAATCTGCACAACTCTGGCTATTGCTCTGCTCATCGCTGTATTTGTGATTACACCCACTGAACATCACCACACAAATTATGAGTGCTACTATCTTCTTAAATTTCATATCTTCTCAAGTTTCCTGTTTAATACCGATAAATAATTGCCAATAACCGTGAATGTGGAACACAGCCAAACGCATTCTACACTCATCTGATCTTGATAGCTGGATTCGTACCAGAGCCATTTTTCCACGAGCTCCACCAAATGAATTGGTTGTGGTTCCAACAATAGAAAAAAGCTATTCTGATTCGCAGCATAAATAGACTTGTAATCAACGAAAATCATAACAATAGTGTCCTTGAATGATGCAAAAACCACCCTTCACTATCACCAATGCTGCACTAAATCTAATGGTAAAAATTGCCGAAAAAATCGGGCAATTACAGGTGGCGTATGCGCAAAATCTGCACCTGCGAAAAAACAACCGGTTACGTTCCATTCAGGCGTCACTAGCCATCGAAAACAATTCAATGAGCCTGGAGCAGGTTACAGATATTATCAATGGCCGCCAGGTACTGGGAGAACCAAGGGAAATTCAGGAAGTTAAGAACGCTTTCGACGCTTACGAAAACATCCCGAATTTATCGCCCTATTGTGTTGAAGATTTTCTACAATCACATCATTTAATGATGCGGAGCCTGATTGATAATGCCGGACAATTTCGCAAAGGTGATGTTGGTATTTTTAACGCTCAAGGTAAAGTGATGCATATTGGAGCCAGACCCGAGTTTGTGCCAGGCCTGGTTGCTGATTTGTTCGCCTGGGCCAGGCAGGACGATACTCCAGCGTTAATTAAAAGCTGTGTGATGCACTATGAAGTTGAAGTGATTCACCCATTTGCCGATGGTAATGGCAGAATGGGGCGCTTGTGGCAAACCGTGTTACTCAGTGCTGATAACCCCGTATTTGCCTGGTTGCCAATTGAAACCATGGTGTATCGGCATCAGGCTGATTATTACGCGACGCTGGCGCAAGCAGATGCCCATAACGATTCGACGGTTTTTATTGAGTTTATTCTATCGGTTATTTTACAAACCATCGAAAACTACCCGCTCAAGCAAACGAGCGATAAAACGAGCGATATAGCGAGCGATAAACTATCCACTAATGAACAGATCGCGTATCAATACATAGCTGATTATTTACAGCAACACCCCCATATCACCAACCAACAGGCGCAAAAATTGCTGGATAAATCGCCAGCCACAGTCAGGCGTTACCTTAAAAGCCTGGTCGATTGCGGGTTGCTTACAGCCACAGGAAAAAACAAGGCGCGAATTTACACGTTGACCACCAGGGAACGGACATGAGCGAACAAAGCAATTTTATTATGCAAGCTCGATATTTGCGGGGCTTCGTTATATCCGGGTTAAGGCAAATCATCCGGCGCAAAATCTCGCTGCTTATAATCTCGGATTTGCCGATTTCTGACACCATTTTCCCGGCATTGGGTAGCTCGTTCAGAATGTCGGTCTTCTCACGAATCTCCCGGGCGACTTTTTTGGCGTAGTGTCTGGAGTCTTCAGCAATAAAATCATGGATATGTGTTAAGTCAGCTCTGGCGGGCTTCGTCCAGATCACCACGAATCAATATCCCGCTTCAGCTCATCGCTGGTCAGAGTCTCTCCGCGTTCTATGGCTTCCTGCCCTTTACGGATTTTATCGAGTACGTAAAGCCGATACATGATTTCTTCCATATCGGCATTCTCGGGTGCCTGGTTGATTGTGCCCAGAGCGTCCTGTTTGGCAGCTTGCATGGGGGTGTCTCTCCAGGTCAGACGCTGGTGGTTATGCCAACGGTTTTTGCCACTGTATAAACTTTGCTGCTGTATAAAATAGGATAAGAGAATGCGCCAGTGCTATCAAGCCAGAGCTGACTGTTATATAATCGCGCTTTTGTCAAAACGGGCAGTTGAATGAGGCTAATCAGGGGGTTGCACAACCTGACACCCTTTTCGAACGGGTGTGTTGCAACAATCGGCAATTTTGACGGGGTACACAAGGGGCACCAGAAAATACTGAGCCAGGTCAAGGCGGTCGCCGCTGCCAGGGGAGTGCCCTCGGTTGTGATGGTGTTTGAGCCTCAGCCCAGAGAGTATTTCAGCCAGGGTGATGTTCCTTCCAGACTGATGCGCTTCCGGGAAAAACTGTCTCATCTTGCCCGGCAGAATATCGATGTTGTGCTCTGTCTTCAGTTTAATGAACGCCTGAGAAGTCTGTCGGCGGCAGAGTTTGTGCAGCAGATTCTGGTGGACAAGCTGGCACTGAAGCATCTTGTTGTCGGTGATGACTTCCGTTTTGGTTGCGACCGAAAGGGTGATTTCTCCATGCTTCAACAGGCGGGTGAGCGTCAGGGCTTCTCGGTGGAAAATACCCGGACTGTCATTGTCGAAGGTGAGAGGGTTAGCAGTTCCAGGGTCAGAGTGGCATTGGAACAGCATCAGTTCAGGCTGGTGGAAGCATTGCTCGGGTACCCGTATTCCATTACCGGTTGTGTGGTTCATGGGCAAAAACTGGGACGACAGCTGGGCGTGCCCACGGCAAATGTCGCCCCGGGGCGCAAGGTGCTTCCACTTCAGGGTGTGTTTGCTGTCCGGGTTCGTCTGGTGGGCAAACATAATTATTACTGCACTGCCGGACAGGAAAGGGCCTGGTTTGGTGTGGCCAATATTGGCATGCGCCCGACCGTCAAGGGTATTGCTCCGTCACTGGAAGTGCATTTGTTCGATTTTTCCGTACAGGACTCGGGTGGCGAACTCTACGGGCAGCATATTCAGGTGGCCTTTCTGCAATGGCTCAGGAGCGAAATCAAATTTGACGGTATCGCCTCGCTAAAGCTGCAGATAGAGCGGGATATCGCACAGGCCAGGGAGCTTTGTGCCGGTCTTGCCGGGTAAGCCGGGGGAAAGGCTGACAGTGATTGTCCGGTTTGATAACACAGATGATAACAATCTGTTAATGCCATACCAGCGATATACCAATACGTTATTAACGCTTTATTAACAGTATTTTAACGCCTTATTAACACTTTATTAACAACAGCGTAGCAACAAAAGTGAATCGAAAATGAGTGACTACAAACATACGTTAAATCTACCTGCAACCTCATTCCCAATGAAAGCCAGCCTGGCGCAACGAGAGCCGGTCATGCTGAAAGTCTGGCAGGAAAAAAGGGTCTATCAGAAAATCCGTGAGCTGAGAGCGGGTCAGGAAAAGTTTATTCTTCATGACGGGCCTCCCTATGCCAATGGAAGTATTCACATTGGCCACGCTGTTAACAAAATTCTTAAAGATATCATTGTGAAATCCAGAAACATGGCGGGTATGGACGCGCCATACGTTCCCGGTTGGGATTGCCACGGCCTGCCCATCGAGCACAATGTCGAGAAAAAACTGGGCAAGGCCGGTGTCAAGGTGGACTATAAATCCTTTCGCAAGGCCTGTCGTGAATATGCGGCCAAACAGATCAAGGGTCAAAAGGCGGATTTTATTCGTCTGGGTGTGCTGGGCGAGTGGGACAAACCTTACCTGACCATGGACTTCAAATTTGAGGCCGATATTGTTCGTTCACTGGGCAGGATTATCGAGAACGGGCATTTGCACCGTGGCTTCAAGCCGGTCTACTGGAGTGTGGTGGGCGGGTCTGCACTGGCGGAAGCCGAGGTGGAATATCAGGATAAAACGTCCATTGCCATTGATATTCGTTTTTCGCCGTCGGATGAAGCGGAGTTTTTGTCCCGCTTCGATTTGCAAACGCCCGAAGGCGAAGGGCCGACCTCCATTGTTATCTGGACGACCACACCCTGGACCCTGCCTGCCAACCAGGCGGTATCCCTGAATGCCGGGCTGGTGTATGACCTGGTTGAGTGTGATGCCGGGTTTGGCAGGGAGCGAATGTTGATCGCGGAAGCCATGCTGCCTGAAGTCATGGAGCGCTACGGCATTGATGACTACCGCGTGGTGGGCAAGTGTACCGGCAAGGCGCTGGAACACCAGAAGCTGGTTCATCCTTTCTATGAAACCAGGCTGGTGCCGGTGATTCTGGGTGATCATGTCACCACAGAAGCAGGTACCGGTGCTGTACATACCGCACCGGATCATGGTGTCGAGGATTTTTACGTGGGTCAGGCCTACGGCATCGGCACCCTGAATCTGCTGGATGAAAACGGCGTGTTTAAAGAGCATGCAGAGCAGTTTGCCGGCGATCATGTTTACAGGGTCGATGAAAAGGTCATTGAAGTGCTGGATCAGCACAAGCGCCTGGTTTACAAAAAGAGCTTCAGCCACAGTTACCCCCATTGCTGGAGAACCAAAACGCCACTGATCTACCGGGCCACACCACAGTGGTTTATCAGCATGGATAAAAATGGCCTGAAAGACGCAGCACTTGAAGCGGTAAAAGGGGTGAAGTGGATACCGGGCTGGGGGCAGAGCCGAATCGAATCCATGCTGGAACAAAGCCCGGACTGGTGTATTTCCCGGCAGCGCACCTGGGGCGTGCCTATCACCCTGTTTGTGCACAGGCAAACCCAGGAGCTTCACCCGGAAACCGGTCGTCTGATTGAAGAGGTGGCCAGACGAATAGAGCAGAGTGGTATTGATGCCTGGTTTGACCTGGAACCTGAAGAGTTGCTGGGTGATGAAGCCGAAAATTACAGCAAGGTGACGGATACTCTGGACGTGTGGTTTGACTCCGGCGTGACCCACTCTGCTGTATTGCGCCAGCGTGAAGAACTGGGCCAATATCCGGCAGACCTGTATCTTGAAGGTTCTGATCAGCACCGTGGCTGGTTTCAGTCCTCATTGAAAACCGGTATTGCCATTAATAATCAGGCCCCCTACAAGCAGGTGCTGACCCATGGTTTTACTGTTGATGGTGATGGCCGAAAAATGTCCAAGTCACTGGGCAATGTGATTGCTCCCCAGGAAGTGATGAACAAACTGGGCGCGGATATCCTGCGTCTATGGGTAGCGGCAACCGATTACAGTGGTGAAATGACCGTTTCCGAAGAAATTCTGAAACGAACGGCAGATGCCTACCGGCGTATCCGAAACACGGCGCGTTTTCTGCTCTCCAACCTGAATGGCTTTGATCCGTCGAAGGATCTGCTGGCACCTGAACAGATGCTGGTACTTGATCGCTGGGCGGTTGATCGGGCGCACCAGCTTCATGTGGAGATAAAATCCGCTTATGATGCGTACAGCTTTTTGACGATTTACCAGAAACTGCTCAATTTCTGCACCAGTGAGCTGGGCGGTTTTTATCTGGATATTATCAAGGATCGTCAGTACACCACCAAACCGGACAGTCGGGCTCGCCGCTCCTGTCAGACGGCCCTGTACCATATTGTTGAAGCGATGGTGCGCTGGATGTCACCGATTCTCAGTTTTACCGCAGAAGAAATCTGGCAGGCCATTCCGGGTAAACGCGGCGAGTTTGTCATGCTGGAAACCTGGTACGAAGACCTGCCGGTACTGTCTGCCGATGAACCCATGGGAAGAGACTACTGGGAAACCGTCATGGGTGTGAAAAACGCCGTGAACAGGCAAATCGAACAGGCACGTAATCAGGGAGTGGTAAAAGGTTCGTTGTCTGCCGAGGTGGATTTATATTGTGAGGGTGACCTGAAGGAGCGGCTCGAGGCGCTCGGCGAAGAGTTACGCTTTGTGTTGATCACCTCCAGAGCGAATGTGTGTGGGCTGTCTGACGAGGGCTCGGCAGAGGCTGCAGTCATTGAAGAAGTGGAAGGTTTGAAAGTCCGTATCCGGCAAACCGGCCACAGCAAGTGTACCCGCTGCTGGCATCATCGGGAAGAAGTGGGCAGGAGCGAGGTTCACCCCGAGTTGTGTGGCCGCTGTATTGAAAACGTCGATGGTGAGGGCGAGACCCGGCAGTTCGCTTGAGGCGACTGACCTTTAATCAGGGTATTACAGGGGTGTTATCAGGTTATGGAGCATCCATTTATGCCACCCGGCACAGGCCACCCCGCGCAGATTACCCACGGTGGCCTGTGCCCGGGTGGGTGAGTTGTCACGTTATGGATAAAATAAATCATGCTTAAATGGATCTGGCTGTCCGTGCTGATAGTTGCTCTGGATCTTGCCACAAAAAACATGGCCTCTACCATGCTGGATTACGGTGTATCGGTACCTGTGCTACCCGTGTTTAAACTGACCCTGCTGCATAACCCCGGAGCCGCTTTCAGCTTTCTGGCTGATCAGTCAGGCTGGCAGCGCTGGTTTTTTGCCATACTGGCGGTGGTGGTCAGCGGCATATTGATTCGATGGTTGGCGACCCTGAAAAATGATACCTGGCTGGCCATCGCCCTTGCACTGGTGTTGGGGGGTGCTCTGGGTAATTTGTATGACCGGGTCGTCTTGGGGTATGTGGTGGATTTTCTTCATTTTCACTGGCAGGAGTACCATTTTCCCGCATTCAATATTGCCGACTCGGCCATCACGGTCGGGGCGGTGATTATGGTGCTGGACATGTTTCGCAAGCCGCACCCTGATGCAGAAACGGATCATGGCAAGTAAATCGCACTGAAGCAACAGGTTACGGTGCTGCAGAAGTGCTGTTGACGTCACTGTTCAGGCACTGTTGAGGTAAAAATGTTGAGGCAAAGATGTTAAAACCTGTCAATTCAAAACCGGTCATTTCTGAAAGTTCCAAAGTGACTTTCCATTTCTCCCTCGCACTTGAAAATGGCGATATTATCGACAGCACCTTCGACAAGTCTCCGGCCACCTTTGTATTTGGTGACGGGAATCTCCCCCCGGGGTTTGCCGACCTGTTGATCGGTTTGTCGGAAGGGGATCGGCAAAGTTTTACCGTTCCGCCTGAAAAGGCATTTGGTCAACGGAATCCGAATAATATTCAAGTGATACCCGTCAGCAAATTTCCCAAAGACATGACATTGGAAAAAGGCCTGATGCTGTCTTTTGCCGATGCCGCCAGAGGCGAGTTGCCGGGCGTGGTAACGTCCATAGAAGGTGACAGTGCTCAGGTTGATTTTAATCATCCACTCGCCGGGCGAGAGCTGACCTTTCAGGTAGAAATACTGGCAGTGGAAGACGACAAGGCTGACAAAACCTGAGTGCTTTGCTATGATCACCGGCTGATATCAAGGAAGCAAGACACGGATTTGTCATGCGGTATCAGTTGCCAGGCTTTTGTTAGCTGTTAGCAGTAATTAGCAGTTAGCAATAATTAGCCGTTAGCAATAACATTTATTAATTCAAAAGGATTTGAATATGAAAACCTCTCAAGAGCGAGGCTTCACCCTCGTTGAGTTACTTACAGTCGTCGCCATTCTGGCGATTGCCGGTGTACTGGCTGTCCCTTCCCTGAACGATTTAATCAACCGCTATCGCGCGGATAGCATTATTCAGAGCTATGCGCTCCTTCTCGGATCGGCACGCGAAGAGGCGGTGAAACGGCAGGTTACAACGACTTTGTGCCCCACTACCGATAACCGGAGTTGCCACAGCGACTGGAACAGCGGGGTGATGATTTTTTCTGATACCAATGGCAATGCGCTTCTGGATCTGGATGATTCCGTTATCTATTCGCGTTCCGGACTACACGAAAACTACTCACTCGAGTGGAAGTCATTTTATCAAAAACCCTACATTCAGTTTTTGCCAATGGGGTATACGCTCAGGCACAACGGCACTTTTGTCTTGTGTCCGGCTAATGGGAACCCGTTGTTCGCCAGGCTGCTGATACTGAACAAGCCGGGACGTGTTCGTCCCGGCCAGGATAAAGATGGTGATGGTGTGCAGGAGAAACCAAATGGCAAACCCGTTCAATGCTGACGGGGACTTCGGCGAGGTTCGGATCCTGGAGCAGGCAGCTATTTATCGTCCCACTGATTGCTGCCGTCCGGGTTTCCGGCCCATGTTTTGACCCCTGCCTGATTCAGAGTCAGGATTCCGTTACCCGACTGGGGGCCTTGGGGCGTGGCGACCAGGGTGTAAGTGGTTGCCGTCGGAGCCGGAGTTAGCGCCAGAGTGTAATAGGTGGTGTTGCCATCAACCGGACTTTTATTGGTGAATACAACGGATGAACCTGCGACAGAGCTTAATTTCGCTCCGGCATAAGAAAAGCCTGCCCGGGCTTTATAGCGCTCCATCGCGGTGGCAGCGGTCAGAAGGCTGCTCATTGCATCATGCCGTCGTGTTTTTTTGACGTGCTCTGAATAGGATGGGTAGGCAAAAGCGGCAACAATGCCGATTATGGCCAGTGTGATCATCAGTTCAATCAGTGAAAAACCTTTTTTTGCTTTCATTCACTTTTCCCCGGATAAGGTTTGGATGGTTTGCCGCTTCCAAAACGGGTAATGCGCTTGCGGTTGGAGTCCGCAAGCGCATGGTTGGGTCACCCGTTCGGTGTTTATGGGAAGACCAGAGGTTCCGTTCCCTTTCTTCTACGGTACACTTTCAACGGGTCACCTGGAGGAGGAGGTGGTGCTTCCAGAATGGCCTGGCCTGCCGATATAACCAGCCCGTCTTCTGTAAACAGTGGCAGTGCGCCCGGAGGAAGCCCGACCGAGATTTCATCCGTATGGCGTTCTTCCAATTGCGGATTGGTGATATCTGCCACTCTCGATTCGATCGGTGTGCCATCTAAAATATCGACAAACCAGAATCTTCCCGAGCCTTCTGAAGGTGTACAGGCACCAGGGTTGGCCTGGGGCGGGATATAGGTACTGAATATAACCGTATTATTCACCGTCAGGGAAGTCGCAGTCACTTTTTCGCCGGGCTTGCCTACGTTGGGGTTGGAAAGATCAATGTACCATCCCTTGTTGCCGGTGGTATTGATCAGCAGGTCAGCTTGTTCATCTTTGGCTGCTTCTGAAACATCTGCCAGATCACCGAGCGCGATGTCTGCGTCAAAAACACGGTTAAGCACACCGTAGTCCCTGAGAACATAAAAATGCTCTGAAGTCTGATCATCGAGCGGGTGTGCCCGATAGCCGGAACCCACTGACACGGCAACAAACCGGTCACCATTATTGAGTACCACCAACGACGGGTCGACCGAGTAGTAGAAACGCCTGTTGCCCGCTACTGTCGCTTCATTCAGGTGGGCAATTCTTGCGCCGGTAGCAAAGTCGGTTTTGCCTGTATTGGCTTCATCAATATCGAAGCGGAATACCTGGGCGTTTGTATCGGCGGCATACAGGGTATCTACAAAGCCATTATTGTTGAAATCAATGGCTTTGATATCACCCGGAATGCTGTTTTGCAGCGTACTGGTTGCTGACGATGAAGCAGGCCATGGTGAAGAAGGAGCAAGGGCATCAGTACGGGCGCTCCAAAGCAGGGCGCCGGTTTCTGCATCAGCAACGAAGACGGTTCTTCCCTGCGCGTCAGCTATTGGAGCCATGCCCTTCGTATCTTGTCCTGTGTCATAACCGCCACCAAAAATAATGACATTTTTGGGGTTGCCATTCCATTTTATCGTCGCTGGCGTGGCAGCCGACCAGGTTTCGCCCAGTTCGGCATAGTCACCGGTTCCACCTTCTATCCTGAATAACAGTTTGGGTGCATTTTTGGTGGTGATATCAATGGCGTAATAGTTGTTTCCGCCTCTGCGCATCCCCACATACAGAATGGCTTTTTCTCCCGTGTCGATCAGGCCATCGTGATCCGTGTCATCGTGGGATATGGTGATATGCCCGTCCAGCCCATAGGGGTGAGCCTGGCCCTCGGGATTGGTTCGGTAAATATGCAGATTATCCAGTAATGTCCTGGGTATAAATGCCCAGAGTTCATTACCGTCATCGGTGTGAGTCGCATTGCCATTGCTGGCATTGATGGCATGCAAGTAACCCTGGTTGGTGGCCACAAAGGCAACCGTTTCATCGGTTGAATAATCATTGGGCGCTGTGCCGACCCTGGATGGGCCAGGTGCTCCCGTATCATATTTAACCAGCATGGGGCGGGAATGGAGCGGGTCACCCATTTCCAATCTGAAGTCTGTCGTTGAACCGTCTTCGTTCACATCGTTGACATCAAAGCCTCGCGCCCATCTCAGCGCTTTTTCCCGATCCGCAGCATTGGTGACACCGAGCAGGGTTTCAGTGATATCCAGGTTTGTTTCATCCACCTTATTCTTTGCATGGGTCAGGTTGTCATAGGTGCCCATGTTGGTGTAGATATTTCTGCCACTGGCAGTGGCAGCCCCGCCGAGCCCCATGGAGGCGACCGCACCGCCGAGCTTGACATCTGCACCATCCGGTTTGCCGCTGGTTTTCCAGTAGCTGGTGACGTTATCCTGGAACCTGCCGTTCACTACTGCCTTTTGCCCGTTGATATCAAGAATTTCCCTTGTATTGGCATTGTAACCATAGCGCTTCAGATTGCCAGGCCATGAGACTTCCCCGGAGGGCTCGAACAGGGCAAAGTACAGCTCGTCATCATTGGTCAGCTGGTTAAACTGGTTGACTGAAACGCCTGCTGACACGAACGATGAGGCTGAATCCAGTACCGTCTTGACAATTTCCTGAAGGGCTGTGACGAGTTCGTCCTCGTTTTCGGCCAGGTAAGCTTCACCTTTGTGCGTGGTTGGATTAATGTGTGACCCGGAAGCATCTGCCATCTTGTCCAGAAGTGGTATATGGCTTGCGAAGCTGATCGTGTGGGTGGTGACCGGACTAACCCCTGAAAAAGGGGCCGATGCATTGTTGTTGGCAAGATACCTGGCCAACTCGATAGAGCATTCATCACCACCATCGTTGTTCTTGCAGCTGACGGAGTTGTTCATGATTTGTTTGGCCACGCCTGCGTTAATGTTGCCGTGAGAGTTTGCGTAACCATCCGAAAGAAATACAATGTGATTGGTTTGGCACACGTCTTCTATCGGGCTTTTGTATACAGGATTTCCGGTAATCTCCATCGAACGACAGGTAGAGTGATTCGAATCCCAGCCCGGGCAGCCAAAGGGAATGTTCAGGGTTCCACCCGTGTAAGAACCCTCGTGGCTGGTTCTGAATTTATCGCTGTACGAGGAGTTGTTCGGGTTACCTCGTCGTTTACCAAACTTGACTGCCTCGCCTTTATAATACAAGGCCGCCTCGGCCATAGTGCCGCTGATAGGTGTCCAGCCTGAGTGATTGAAGTTGGCAACAGTGGTTTTCAGGTGGTCTCTTACTTTTAGCGTATCATTCTGAAAGCTGCCCTCGTAATTGATGGTAAGGGTAGCGGCATTGGCTGCTCTGCCATCATAGCTGTATGCTTCTCCTCCCGTGGCAGCGCCGTCGGTTATCTTGACCACGAAAGCCATACTGTTGCCTGAAGACCAGCTTGCCTGATTCACGAGGTCCTGAACCAGGGGAGAAATGTCAGGTGTGGTTATCACGTCCTCGGCAGCCCAGGTTCCAGGATCCCAGTCTACGTGTAAACCTGACTTCTTGATCTTATCCAGATTTTTGTTTGGATCACTGGTATCAAAATACCACTGGTTGCTTGCCTGAACCCGGTAGAGTTCGGTTTCGGTGGGAACGCTCGCTCCTTTCTTTGCTTTGAATTGAATATTTGCATTCAGTATGGTCGCGCCTTTGGGAATGGCGATTGGGGAAAAACGAACACCGATAAATGTGTCTTTATCGAAGTTCAGTTCGTCGTGATTCTTGTTGCTGTGATTAACATCATCGAGATCCACGTCATCGAAATAGTATGCTACCTGCTTGAAAACTTTTGATCTCGTGCAACCACCATTGGCTGATGCCTTGTCAAACTCAATGATCAGTTTGGGCGCACTGCCGCTATCACCCTCATGAGTGACAAATTTTCTGGAACCGTCGCCAGACAGTATCAGTGTCATTGCATTGCCGCCACACCAGTCTGGTTGTTCGACTATTTCCTGAACAACATTGGAAAAATCGGCCGAGTGGTAAGTCTCCTGGTCTGCCCAGGCTTCGAAGCCCGTCCAACTGGCAGAGCTGGAGGTCAGGCTTCTGCCATTCAGATCGTCGGCTGCCGAGAAGGTGGGTGAGTTGGCCACCTTGTGCCCCTGGATAGTGAAGGCCGTGTTGCCGGTGGAATCGCCACTGGCGGTAAAGTCGATGCGAGCACTTTTGATGGTTGCTCCCTGCGGAACAAATACGTTGGTAAAGCGAAGGCCGACGAGGTTGTCCTCAGGGTTTACCTTCCAATCCACGGTCAATATGGGGAGTTCTGTGCAATCGTATAGGGAAGGTGTGCAGAAATCAGCATTCAACGGGCTCAGTCGAGGCTCAAATTGAAATGCGAGTGCATTACTGGTGTCATTCCAGCCCGGTTTTTTGACAACTTGCTCGACCAGCGATGAAAGGTCCGGCGTACTGTGAATGTCTCCTTTGGCACCTGCCTGAACAGGCCAGGGAACAAAGGAGCTGAGGTAGTTGGTGCGGTCGGCGGCGGTATCGGCCGATGGCGACACCGAGTAGGTATTTGGTGCGACATCATTCTCCAGTAAAATGGCGACACTGGCCTCGTTGCCCGCCTTGTTTGCTTCCATGTCGATGGCTGCATGGGTAATGTCAGCACCCTGAGGAATCGCCAGATTGACAAAACGGAAGCCAATCTTCTCGGCGCCCAGAGTGGCGTAGTGGGGAGGGGATGCTGTTTGTCCTATTTGGCGATTCGAGCCATATTGATCGGTCTCGGAATAATCGCTTGCCAGGCCCAGATGCCCAAGAGCCTGGCCTGATGAAACGTTCTCGGCAAGAAAAATAGCAGGTTCGTCAAGTTTGAGCGGGGCGAGCGGTGCCAACTGGTCTTGTGATGCATCGTCACTGTCGGAGTTGATCTGAGAGCTGACGATCGCTTCCTGCACTTCGTCATCAATATATCTCACCGGATAAAGTATCGGGCCGCCGTTGTTATCATAGCCTGGCGAGGAATATCGCATTAATCCGACGTTCACGTTGTCGATTGAATCCAGCACTCTTGTCAGTGAGTCCTGCATAACTTCCAGGCGATCCCTGCCACCGCTGTTGGGTACCCCGGAACTCATACTGCCAGACGTATCCATGACAAACAGAATGTTGGGCCTGACTGCCTTTGTTCCGGCACCAAAATAGACTTCCGTATCGTCTGCGTATGAAGCGGGCGAGCTCATAAGCGTGCACACAAAAGCCAAACTGGTGCTGGTGAATTTTTGTTTCAAAGCTCGGTGGTTCATAACCGGCCTCCGGACTGATTTGATGATTGAATGACCAAAACAGGTGATGTCCAGTCTATTGTGGTCTGGTGTCTGGCGAGTGAGCCGTGAGCAGTACTAGCCCGACTTTTTCGCTTTGTGTTTGCACTTTCGCATGTCAACCTGATACTTGCCTCTGCAATGCACGGTTCCACGTTGTAATTCAAACAGGCAATATTTTTTTCGAGCCTCGGCTTTGGCCTCGCATTCTTCCAGGTCAAAGGCGGCTATGAATCCATCATTCCCGGTGTAGGCGTTGAATGGTCGGGAAGTGTCGGTTAAATGTGCGCCAGACCAGCCAGGGGGCGAGGTCAATAACCCGGTTGTCAGCAGGCTGAAGAGCAGCGGGTTCCTGGTGGTATTCTTCATATGTATTTCTCCTGAAATCAGCAAAAGAACAAGGGGTAAAAGCTGTCTTTATTTACTATAGCCTTCTTGCTTCTCTATTACTTTCGATGTGCGACAAGTGGTATATATTGGTGACAAGTGGTGTAACCGCCCGTCAACCGATCGGTGTGTTAAAACGTACTGCACTGTGTGGGCCTTTGCCATCTTGCCCATTCATGGATAAATGTTCGTGACTCGTCCCCCGAGGCGGCGGGCAGACCATCGCTGTCAACATCCAGCCATCCCGAGCCACTCAGGTAAAATATCGGGCAACCCAGTGTGCTGTCGGAACCGAGTGATGATGCCATTTTCGGCCCGCAGTGTATTGGTGCGCAGCCTGCGTAGTAAGCTTCGGCCAGTCCCTTGATTTCTGCCGATGAGCCGGTAGTGTTTTGAAAATCGACACCAGTGCAATCCGTTCCCATCGGGCCGGATTTGGCAATGACTCCATTCTGGTCAACACATAGAACAATCGCATTACTATTCTGGGGCTTGAAGGGAACGGGAATATGTGATGTTTTATCGATGGTTTTCCGGGCGATGTTGGTGTTGATATTGGCCGAATGATTCAGGCTGCCCGATGCGGCATACATTCCTTCGGATGAAAACGCATCCACTGCGGATTGGGCCGCGTTCTGGCTCAGCGTAACCAGTTGATTGCTCGTCGCCATTCTTTCCTGTAATGCGCCACTGGAAAAGACGTAGGCACCTACAATGGTTACCAGACCAAGCAATACCAGGCTTGTGAGCAATACCGCTCCTGACTGTTTTCCGGTCATGGCCATTGAATTACAGTTTTTCATTTTGGCTATTCTCCATTGGCAACGATGCTTGTGCCAGAAACAAGCAGTCTCATTTGACGATCATTAAAGGTTAATGGTGTTTCGTTGAACAGGGTAAATGTGCTGGCAGTATTTTCGTCGAAGGCATTTTCAGGGCTTTCAAGCAAAATCGCGAAACGGATAGCTCTGAGTGTTTCCAGTCCGGAAGTATTAAAGTCAAAAGCCTCGACATAGCGGTCAATCAATCCGTCATCGTTGTCGTTGACGGACGTGTAAGGCAGGCCCTGGCCATCAGAATCATCCAGCCCGTAAAGCAGTTGAAAACTGACGACATTGTTCAAAATAACATCGTTGACTCCCGCAGTGTTTCCTTCACATCGCAATTCGCCGTTTTGTACAAAATAGGTGTTGGTGACAACACCGATGTTTCCACCGTTAACTTGTGCGCCCAGACAGTCGCGTATTCCGTTATAGGTTATCCGGATCCGGTCACACATGGTTGAGCCACCGTTACAGGGCAGGATGTCTTCTGCTGTTTCCGAGGTGCCACTAAAGGTCACAGCAGTTGGCGGAGTGCTTGCGCCCGCTGCTGCAATAACAGGCTCCAACCAGCCGGCCCGTTCGAATTCATTGTTCAGATACATGCTGATAAACCGGGATCTTTCCTGAAGATCAGCCATGGCGCTTTGCAGTGAGGTGGTTTGTGAGGAAGAAAAGAAAACCTGCATGGCGCCGCCGAGCAGGAATATTCCCAATACTCCCGCTATCATGAGTTCAATAAGTGTGTAACCCTGTTGTGTTTTGGTCATTTTCATGTTGTTTCCTTTTGGATTAAGGGATTACATCTATAGCTACACAATCTCTGTCTGCGGCCAGCCCCAGATCGACAGCACACCGATAGTTGGCGGCGTTGGTCGCAATCTGGTCTGCCTCTCCGGTATCCTGTCTGGTGCCGGCCCTCCGCCAGGAAACATAAACTGTATGCAGTGAGCCGGGGCTGCAGGAGTCCGAGTCGTTGCCGGAAATCAGAGCAGGCTGTGAATCAAAATACTTGTGGTGACTGTCGAAAGGGTTGTTCCTCGGGCTCACTGTGCCACCAATGGTAATGGGAGCCTTGTCCTGGCAGCGGACGTGCACCCGCCCGCCAGGTAATATTTGTGATGCTGTTTGACAGGTTTGCCATACATCAAATGCAGCCATCTGTTGTTGGTCGCAGGCATTGGGCGCTGCCGGGGCCAGGGGGTTGGCAGCACCAAGTGCCTGGCAGTTCAGTGTTGCAATAGCGCTATCAAATCGATCCGGAAGCGCCCCGCTGCAGCTGTGGCCGGCTGCCGTGGCGTTGACGTAGACATTGGCATCCCCGACTCCTCCTTCCGTTGTTACCGTTCCGGCCGCAGTGCCTTTGGGGGGAACACGGGTGTCCCAGTTGGTATACTCCCGGTTAATGTGAATGCGTGACGCAAGATCCTGCGCGATGATCGTTGCCTGGCTTTGAAAGTGTGCTTCCATATTATTGTTGACCGAAGCCATTTGAAGAGACGCAAATCCCAGCAGGCCTATGGCCAGAATGAGTACGGAAATGAGCACCTCAAGCAGGGTGAACCCCTGATATCTGTGTCCTGCTTGTTGTTTTATGCTTTTTTTAAATTGCCCTGTATGGTTTTTAACGGGGCTTTCATGGTTTCTAACAGAAAGTATAACTGACATGGGGGTACCTACTCTCCGCAATTGTTGTTTATCATAGCTATGCCGCTTACACCTGTTACCAGGATGCCGACTTCCCGCCCTTGCAATCTGCTGTCACAAAACCTGATCTGGAAACTGATGGCGTTTGTGCTGGCATTGATATAATCATTACGTGTTCCGTTGGCCTGAAAGCTGATTTGCCCGATCGTACCTCCACCGGCCTTGACAACATTGATGTTTGCGGGAGGGTCGAATCGCCGGATTATGGTGGATGGCCCCAGATTGACCTGCCAGCCACCGGCCCAGTTGGCGGTTGTGATCGGGTCGATGTTAACCTGTTGACCAAGACGAACGGCCTCGCTTTTTGCGAATACAACCGCATTCTGAAAATCGGCAGCTGCTTTTTTCAGGCGATAGTTCGAGTACATATCACCGAAAAAAGGCAGAGACAGGCCGGTCAGGACACCCAGAATAACCAGAGTTATCAGTAACTCCAACAGCGTAAAGCCACGACTTTTCCTGTTGGTGAATCCGGGTATCAAGCCGGATTTCCGCTTGCTGGGCTGGATTGTTGCCATTTTCATACCGATTATTCTCACTCTTGCATTTTGTCAACTGGTAACAGTTTTTCATCCGGTAGCTGTCTTTCACCTGATAACTGCTTTTTACTTGATAACTGTTTCACTTGATAACAATAGCCTAATTCCGGGTGCCACGCCTGTACCCGATGACGAATGGTTTATAATTCAGGACAAGCGGATTGAACCTGATTCTGCTACGCTCACTCCATTCCCAGTTTCTTGAGTCTGTAGCGCAGGGCTCGAAAGCTGATACCCAGTTTTTTCGCTGCCGCAGTCTTGTTCCAGCGAGTTTCTTCAAGCGCGCTTTCTATCGTCTTTTTTTCAATCGACTCAAGGTATTCTTCCAGATTCACCCCGCTGTCACGAGGCAGGGGGAGCACGTCGGTGGCTTGTTGTTTCTCTGTATCGGTGTTGTGATATGCGCTGGGAGGGGGGATGTGAGTATCTGTCAGCTTTCTCTCCAAAAGCAGGTCGCTCTCCTGAATGGTGTCTCCTTCACACAGGGTAAAAGCACGCTCGATAATATTTTCAAGCTCACGGACGTTCCCCGGAAAATGGTAGTTTTGAAGCGCAAGCATGGCTTCAACTGAAATGTCAGCGTTGTCGACACCGCATTCTTCCGCAATCCGCTTCAAGGCATGCCTGGCCAGCATGGGTATGTCGGTCTTTCGCTCCCGCAGTGCAGGAACCTTCAATTCAATGACATTGATCCGGTAAAACAGATCCTGGCGAAAGCGGTTTTCTTCCACCTCCCTGGCGAGGTCTTTATGTGTTGCGCTGAGAATGCGCACGTTTACCGGGGTTTCTTTTTGTTCACCGACGGGGCGTACGCTTTTCTCTTGTATTGCTCGCAACAGTTTGACTTGCATGGCAATGGGCAAATCAGCCACTTCATCCAAAAACAGGGTACCTCCTTCTGCCGACTGAAATAATCCGGCTTTTTGCTCTGTGGCACCGGTAAAACTGCCTTTTTTGTGGCCAAAAAACTCACTTTCCATCAACTCTGAAGGAATGGCCCCGCAATTGACAGGAATAAAGGGTTTGTCGCTTCGAGGGCCCAGTTGATGAATCATTCTGGCCACCATTTCCTTTCCACTGCCAGACTCTCCGCTGATGTACACCGGAGCCTGACTCCGGGAAAGTTTGCCTATCTGGTTTCTCAAGGTATCCATGACAGAGGACTTGCCCAGCAACCCTTTCGGATCCAGCGACTCGGCGGGCAAGGGGCGATCTTGCGATGAGAGTTTCATTGCGGTGTCAACCAGTTGTCTCAGCCGGGCAAGGTCTACCGGTTTTGATACAAAGTCGAAGGCACCGGCTTTCAGTGCGGATATTGCTGTTTCCATACTGCCGTAGGCGGTAATGACCGCAACAGGCATGTTTTGACAGTGTGTTTGGATATAGGCTACCAGATCGATTCCGTTGCCATCCGGCAGATTCATGTCAGTCAGGCAGAGGTGGAAGCTTTTTTGACCAAGCAACTGTTTTGCCCTGGTTACCGAGTCTGCACTGTCAGTGTCGATACCCATTCGCATCAGGGTTATTTCGAGCAACTCCCGAATATCCGGTTCGTCATCAATAATAAGAGCATTTTTTATGGTCATGGTGGTTTACTCTCGTTTTGAGTGTTGTTCGACAGGGTATCTGTTTGTTTCGTCGATACGGCCCGTTACGGCAGATGTTGCCCGTCGTTACTTCCAAGCATAGTCCAATTGCCATGCAATGCGTTTGTGGTGGGCGAAAGTGATTCTGAAAGTGCTGCCTGCATTACCGTCATTGATATAGTCCAGTTGTGCCTGGTTGGCCTCGCAGAGTTCTTTGGAAAGGTAAAGCCCAAGGCCGGTGCCCCGGCTATCAGTAGTAAAAAACGGCTCGAAAATATGAGTTTGATGTTCCGATTTTATTCCGGCCCCCTGGTCGACAATATCAAGGTAACAGCGTTCGCTGTCCGGGTTGATCGCTACCTTGACGGTCAAGGTGGCTGCTCCGGTTTCTTCCAGGCTGTATCTCAGTCCGTTTTCAAACAGGTTGGTCAGTATCTGCTCGAGCTGGCTGGGGTCAAATCTTGCCCATGCCTCTGTCTGATAAGCCTGCACATCAATGTGCGCGTTCCGTGTTCCGGCGGCGATATAGTTGTCCGAGAACTCCAGAATCCATCTGTTGAGTTCCAGCATTTCTGTTTCAGGCTGTTTGCGGCGCGAAAGTTGCAAAACATTTTCGATAATCCCGTTGACCCTGTTACCATGCCGCAGAATAATGTCTGTCAGTTTCAGGTCTGCCTTGTCCAGGTGGGTTGATTCGGCCAGCAATTGGGCAGCATGACTTATTGCACCTAACGGGTTGCGTATTTCATGCGCGATACCCGCAGTGAGTCGTCCCAAAGAGGCAAGTTTGAGTTGTTGTGCCTGTTGGGCCACCTTGCTGGTGTCTTCCAGGAAGACGATAATGTCATACCCGGTTTCTTTCTCCAGCCGTGTAAAGTTTGCCTGCACCGAGCTTTTTGATTTATCCGGTTTGAAAGGTGGCGTGCGTATATCCGGTTGCAGTCGCCAGTGATCCAGTCGTTCCTGAATCTCGTGGGGAAGCACTTTGGGCGGCTCCGTTGAGGGAAAGGCAAGCGCTGCGGCTGCCTGATTGATAAGCCGGATATTGCCAAACTCATTGCACACCACTATGCCTGTTTGCATTCGCTGGATAATCTGATGGTTGAGTGATTCCAGTTCGGCAACATCCTGTGCCCGTTTTTGAGCCAGTTTTTCACTGCTGCTGATACGCCTGGTAATATTCTGCAATATAAATGCAGCCGCAAAATAGATAATGCCAAGAATGCCGGCTTTGATAATGCTTCCGGCCCCTTCCTGTGCGTTCAGAATGGGATAAACTACCAGTGCCAGGGTTGACAGGGCTGCGAAAGCGGCGAGCAGCGTGCCGATAGCGCCACGGACGAGAATGTTGCCGGCACCCACCGCGATAATGACCAGATTTGCCATTCCGCTGGAAAGTCCGGTACTGAAAAACATGAAAAAATGTAGAAAAATCAGATCAAGAATGACCGATATGGTGATTTGTCTGGAGGTGGTGCGAATCCCTGCCAAAAGCAGCAGTGCGATAAAAATATTGAACGCGCAATAGGCAATGATGCAATACTGGTACATTTCTTCATTGCGATATGAACCAGGGATGCCTTTAACATTTAAAAGCAGAGAACCTGCCAGAATCAGGCTGATCACCACGCGATAGTAGTGATATATGCGGAAAAGGTGATCCGGGTTTGAGTCAGACAGACATTGTTTGGTGAAGGGCATGGGAGTGTCGCAGTGAGTCGTATTGAGTTTGTCGGTTATTCCGGGCCGTTATCTGTTTTCCCTGATCAGTATAGTAGATGCATTTGGTGTTAACAGTTGGTTTTACCCGGCAGCCTTGCCCGTTGTGGTCTGACAAGGCCGGCCAGATTAATTGATTTGCCCCGAATCTGAGCAAGGCAGGCTGCATACTTCCCTGTAGCACGTGGCCAGAATTACAGCTGGTCAGAGCTACAAGTGGTCGGGGTTATAAGTGGCCAGAGTTATAAGTGGTCAGAGTTATAGATAGTCGGAATTGGCTGACGTTTGTGTTCGGTTCTTTCATAGATCGAAACAAGTTTCCTTTCAACCTCCCTGTCAGTATTTCGACCTTCCAGGAAATCATCAATCTGATCATAGGTTAATCCCAGCACCTGCTCGTCTGCTTTTTGGGGCTCCAGGCACTCCAGGTCCGCTGTCGGCGTTTTCCTTACAATGGCATCGGGAGTACCAAGAAATTCCGCCAGCTGTCTCACCTGTCTTTTATTCAATCCGAACAGTGGTGCCAAATCACAGGCTCCATCACCGAACTTGGTGAAGAATCCGGTTACATTTTCGGCACTGTGGTCAGTGCCAGGCACCAATCCTCCGATCGCTCCCGCAACCTGGAACTGGGCAATCATTCTCATTCTGGCTTTCGTGTTACCTTTTGTGAAATCCAGCGTGGACTCAGAGAGAGCGGTGCTCGAAATTGAACGCAAAGCCGCCAGGGTTTCTTTATTTATGGCATCCGTTGCTGATTTGATATTGATAGCAACAGAATGAGTGGGATTGATAAATTCGATGGAGTTTTGAGCATCATTCTCATCCGCTTGAGTGCCGTAGGGTAACCTCACCGCCACAAACTGATATTTGTCTGTGCCTTCGTCTGAATTCAGTGCGTCAACAGCCAGTTGTGCCAGGCGTCCACATGTGCAGGAATCAATTCCCCCGCTGATACCCAATACCAAACTTCTCAGACCGGAAGTTTTAAGAAAATCGGCGATGAATCTGGTACGCCTGTTCGCTTCGTATTCCGGGTTGATCTCCGGAAGCACTCTCATATTACGGATTATCTCTTTCGCATTCATTTTCAATGTCTCACTTGCACCGAATCATTAAATCGGGAGGAACAACCTGGTGAGGCTTCTCCCGGGTTTGCACGCGCAGTACAGTACGGGATGGCCTTGCACAGTCTCACCGGCAACACCCGTACCGCTTCAGAAAGGGGCGTCAATGCTTTTTGCGCAACGCTAAAACCCATCGAACATGTCGAAGTCGAGCAGGCGGGTGAGCGAGCGATCCTTTCGCATTACCCGGTTCGACCTGAACTTCATGTTTTTGTCAAAGGCCTTGCTGTCCGGGTAATTGGCGGCAAGAATGACAAGGGCATCACTGGCAAACTGTTTTTGGCCAAGTTGTCGATACAGTTCGACCATCAAGATCAGAGCCTCTTCGGTTGCGGGGGTATTAGGGAATGTGTCCACGACATAACGGCACCGATTGACAGCCGCTATGTAGGCTTCCCGAAGTATGTAGTAGCGGATGACACCGAGCTCATGGTCGGCCAGCCGGTTACGGATCGCAATCATGCGCTGCCGGGAGTCAGCGGCATAATCGCTGTCAGGAAAGCGGGTGACCAACTGCCGAAAATCATTGTAGGATTCCCGCATCCGCCCGGGATCTCGTGAAGCCTGATCAATGGAAAACCAGCGTGCAGACAAGCCCTGGTCGTAATTGAAGTTGGCTACTCCGCGAATATAATACGCATAGTCAACGTGTTCGCTATCGGGGTGCAATCGGATAAACCGGTCGGCGGCTATGAGTGCTCCATCAATATCGAGGGAGCTGAAGCGAGCATAAATCAGATCCAGTTGGGCCTGCTCCGCATGGCGCCCGAAAGGGTAACGGGATTCAAGTAGTTCAAGCTGGCGTGATGCTTCGTTGAAATTGTGTGACTTGAGTGCGCGACTGGCTGACTCGTATATTTCCTTTTCGGTCGGTTCAACCGATTCATCTACGGTGGCACAGCCTTGCAACAAGAGAACAGGGAAACAGAACAGGAAAAAAAGCGACAGGGATATCGTTGCGAAAGAATGAGGGTGATTGACGTTTGGCTGCATAGGTTTAAATTGTAAGATGTTCGGAGTTACGATGTGTGCGGATACGATACACGGAAATCGGGCAGAAAACGAGGCTCATGTAACCCGGACGATTATTGTACAAGAATGTAGCTGTTGTTGAACGAGCATTATTTCATAAATCCCAAAAGGTGTATATGTCTGAACTGATTGAAGCTGATTTCATTGTTCCCTTGGAATATGGCGAGATGCGGGTTGACCAGGTGGTAGCCAGATTGATGCCCGAGCACTCGCGATCCCGAATCCAGAGCTGGATTAAATCCGGCTCCCTTAAAGTGAACGAACAGGAGTGCAAACCAAAAGACAAGGTGATCATGGGGGATGTGATCAATATTCATGCAGAAGTGGTCTCGCGAGATCGCTGGCTGCCGGAAGATATCCCGCTTGATATCCTTTATGAAGACAGGCATATCGTCATTATCAACAAACCGGCCGGGATGGTGGTGCACCCCGCCGCCGGGAACCTGAATGGTACGCTCCTGAACGGGTTGCTGTTTCGTTTTCCCGAGATGGATGTATTGCCCAGAGCCGGAATCGTTCATCGCCTGGACAAGGATACCAGTGGCTTGATGGTAGCGGCGAGATCCCTGGTCGCTCACACCTCTTTGGTCAGCCAGCTTCAGGATCGTTCAATGGGAAGAGAGTACGAGGCCGTGGCCATTGGAGCCATGACAGGAAGTGGCACGGTTGATCAGCCCATTGCCAGGCATGCGCAAAACAGACTCAAGATGGCCGTGCACCCCGGGGGCAAATCCGCCGTTACCCATTTTCGGGTTGTGCAACGATACCAGGGTTTTACCCATATCCAATGCAAGCTGGAAACGGGAAGAACGCATCAGATTCGTGTACATATGTCGTACATTCATCATCCTCTGGTCGGTGACCCTGTTTATGGTGGGCGAGTAAACCTGCCCAAGGGGTGTGATTCGGCCTTTGCCGACTACCTCCGTGGATTTGGCCGACAGGCATTGCATGCCGGAAAGCTGACATTGTTGCATCCCGAAAGCGCAAGGCAATTGAGCTGGGAAGCACCTGTTCCGGCAGATATGGTTGATTTGCTGGCCAGGATCGAGTGCCATGACCGGCGATTGGGTGACTGATATCATGCCGGATTCAGAACAGATTATGGAAGTGGACTGGCCGGCTCCGGCCTGTGTTAAAGCTGTTCAGACCCTGAGAAATAGCGGGCCGGATTTGACCGGTTACTCCGGGTTTAATCTTGCCTTCCATGTCGGTGATGATACGAGCCGTGTGGCGAACAATCGGGCTGATCTGGCCAGCCGCATCAGGCTGCCTGCCTCTGATATTATGTGGCTGAACCAGGTTCACTCCAACCGCCTTGTGGAATGGCAATCCGGTGCCACTATTGATGCAGATGGTTGTTACACCCATCTCGGAAAAAAAGCCTGTGCAGTGATGACGGCAGATTGCCTGCCTGTGTTGATTTGCAATTCAGCAGGGACTCGGGTAGCCGCTGTACACTGTGGTTGGAGGGGGTTGGCGGGAGGTATTTTACAAAATGCACTGGCGGCTTTTGCCGCTGATGATAATTTGCTGGTTTGGCTCGGGCCTGCAATCAGTGTCCGACACTTTGAAGTGGGGGGCGATGTTTATCAGGCGTTTGCGTCACAGTCTGACCGTTTTGATTTGGCGTTTCGCCGGGTTGAAGGGGGAGCGGCATCAGGAACAGAACAAAAATGGATGGCTGATCTTTGTGAAATCGCCCGCATTATACTGAGTCAGGAGGGCGTGGATTCGGTTTATGGCGGACTTCATTGTACGTTCAGCGAACCGGAACGCTTTTATTCTTACCGGCGAGACCGGGTTACCGGGCGAATGGCGACTTTGATATGGATTGATTTGTCCTGATATGAATCAGGTGGTCGTGATATGGGTTGAGTAGCCCTGAGTCGATACAAGTGGCCTTGAGATTGGTTGTGTTTTGACCTTTTGGGGTGTTCTGTCTCTTGAAATTCGGCTTTTTTGTCCTCATGTAGTAAGTAATGGCCAAAAATGACAGGTCTCAAATTTAAGAGGAATGAAGCGAATGCGTATAGACAAATTTACCACCAAATTACAAACGGCATTGGCTGACGCCCAGTCTTTGGCGGTAGGAAAGGATCACAACTTTATCGAACCGTTGCACCTGATTTATGTCTTGCTTGACCAGCAGGGCAGCTCCATCGTTCCTTTGCTCAGACAGTTGGGTGTGAATGAGAACAGCTTGAAAGCCGAACTGAAAAAACAGTTGGCATCACTGCCTCAGGTGCAGGGCAGCGATGGTGATGTGCATATGTCCAATGATCTGGGTCGTCTGTTCAATGTGGCCGATAAATACGCACAAAAGCGTGGAGATCAGTTTATTTCCAGTGAGCTGGTTTTTCTTGCCGCCCTTGACGATAAGGGCGGGCTCGGCAAAGCCCTGCGTGATGCCGGAATTGACAAGGTGACACTTGAAAAGGCAATTGAAACAGCGAGAGGGGGAGAGTCGGTGAATGATCAATCAGCAGAGGAAAGTCGTCAGGCTCTGGAACGCTTTACCATTGATTTGACTGCGCGGGCAGTGGAGGGCAGGCTCGATCCTGTGATTGGTCGGGATGATGAAATCCGGCGTACCATCCAGGTCTTGCAGCGCAGGCGTAAAAATAATCCTGTACTCATTGGTGAGCCGGGAGTGGGCAAAACGGCAATTGTGGAAGGGTTGGCGCAGCGTATCGTCAATGGTGAAGTGCCCGATGGCCTGAAGGATAAAAAAGTGCTGTCTCTCGATATGGGCGCCCTGATTGCCGGAGCCAAGTTTCGCGGTGAGTTCGAAGAGCGACTGAAAGCCGTACTCAATGAACTGGCCAAACAGGAAGGCCAGATTATTCTGTTTATTGATGAGTTGCATACCATGGTTGGAGCCGGCAAGGCGGAAGGCTCCATGGATGCGGGCAATATGCTGAAGCCTGCGCTTGCCAGAGGTGAGTTGCACTGCGTGGGGGCGACGACCCTCGATGAGTACAGGGAATATGTGGAAAAAGACGCCGCCCTGGAGCGACGCTTCCAGAAAGTGCTGGTAACGGAACCGGATGAGCAGGACACGATTGCGATTCTCAGAGGCTTGAAAGAGCGCTATGAAGTGCATCATGGTGTAGATATTACTGATAGCGCCATTATAGCGGCGGCGAAGCTGTCCAATCGTTATATTGCTGACCGGCAATTACCTGACAAGGCGATTGACCTGGTTGATGAGGCCGCCAGTCAGATTCGCATGGAAATGGACTCAAAGCCTGAACCTCTGGATCGTCTTGAGAGACGCTTGATTCAGTTAAAGATTGAGCGTGAGGCGCTGAAAAAAGAAACCGACCCTGCTTCTGTGCAGCGTTTGAGTGATCTTGAATCCCTTATCGGTGATGTCGAGCGTGAGTATGCTGATCTGGAAGAGGTGTGGGCCACTGAAAAGGCTGCATTGCACGGCTCCCAGAAAATTAAGAGTGACCTGGAGCAGGCGAAAGTGGAGCTTGAGAATGCGCGTCGTGCCGGTGATCTTGCACAGATGTCCGAGCTGCAATACGGCAAGATTCCTGCGCTTGAAAAACAGCTGGATATCGCCAGTCAGGCTGAAATGATGGAAATGAGCCTGCTGAGAAATCGCGTAACCGAGGAAGAGATTGCGGAGATTGTATCAAAATGGACCGGTATTCCGGTTTCCCGGATGCTTGAGGGTGAGAGAGACAAGTTGCTTCGAATGGAGGAGGCATTGCATAACCGGGTAATCGGACAAAACGAAGCGGTTGCCTCGGTTGCTGATGCGGTGCGAAGATCAAGAGCGGGCCTGTCGGACCCTGATCGACCAAATGGCTCCTTTCTGTTTCTGGGGCCGACCGGTGTTGGTAAAACCGAACTGTGCAAGTCGCTTGCCGAATTTCTGTTTGATACTGAAGAGGCAATGGTTCGTATTGATATGTCCGAATTTATGGAGAAGCACTCTGTCGCTCGACTGATTGGTGCTCCTCCAGGGTATGTGGGTTACGAAGAGGGCGGTTATCTGACCGAGGCTGTTAGAAGGCGCCCCTATTCTGTCTTGCTGCTGGATGAGGTGGAAAAGGCGCACCCGGATGTGTTCAATGTCTTGCTGCAAGTGTTGGAGGACGGTCGCCTGACCGACGGGCAGGGAAGAACGGTAGATTTTAAGAATACCGTCATTGTGATGACATCCAACCTGGGTTCGGATCTGATTCAGACCATGAATCTGGATGACAGTCAATATGAGTCGATGAAAAGCGCCGTGATGGAGGTCGTCGGGCAGCACTTCAGGCCGGAGTTTATCAATCGAATTGATGAGGTCGTGGTGTTTCATCCGCTGGGCTCAGAGCAGATACAGGGCATTGCCAAAATTCAACTGCAACTGCTTGACGAAAGACTCGCTGAACAGGAGTTATCGCTTGCCGTCAGTGATGAGGCCATGTCTAAAATTGCCGAAGTGGGCTATGACCCGGTCTATGGTGCTCGCCCGTTGAAACGTGCGATCCAGAAATGGGTCGAGAACCCGCTTGCGCAGCGCATTCTGTCTGGTGAATTTATGCGAGGGGATGTGATCCACATGGTGGTTGATGATGGACAGGTCAGGTTTCACAAGTAACCCTGGTATTTGCGTGTTCATATTTATTGTGATCAGGCCGACAGTCAAACGGCCTGATCCACTTTGTCGGTTTCCTTTGAGTCCGGCTGGTTAACCCGTCAACCGACAGGGAGAGATCAAATGAGCCGGGGCGTGTTTGCCCGGCTCGTCAACAAGAAGCCTGACGGTGTCGTTATTTACAGTAATCGGTAATGTACTGTCGAGCTGTTTTCAGCATATTCTTTTTCTCTTCCTCGGAGAGGAAGCGGAGTTCCCCGTTTTCCTTTATTCTTACCCGGCTGTAATCGGTTAGCTGCCGAACCTGGGTCTTCGCGTTTTTACAGGATTCCTGTATGGCTTTCCTTTCTTTATCGCTCATTGTGTTTTTTCGTGTCGAGTTCGAGGTGGTGTCCCGGCCTTCGTCTGCGTCAGTGTTATTTGTGTCTGCCGATTGTGTGTGTTGTTTTCCGGGCCCCCTTGACTGTACCCGCATGGTGATACTGTCCTTCCCCTCGGGTCGATTGTCCCCGTAATGAACGACCCCTTCGTCGTCTACCCATTTGTAAACCTTTGCTGCATTTCCGAATGAACTGCCCAGCATCAACAAACCCAGTGTGATGGAAATAAGTGCTTTCATTGTGATCAGACCTGAAAAGAGACAGTGATATGACAGTGATATATAGGGTAAATATAGCCCGTTATTTGATAAATGGGCGGTAAACTGTTTCAAAAAGAGAGATATTTGTGGATTAATCGACAAATAGTATTGACAGAGAAAGTTACGATGTCAAAATTACTGATTGCTTTTATCGGGTTCTATTGCTATGGGTAATCCTCAAGGCAAATCCCCGAATACTATTATCCTTTCTTGAGCGACACTCAGGTACCTGGTTGGTTTTCCGCAATATCTTCGGTCGGAATATAAAGCAGCTTACTTCGGGACTGCGCCGCATTAACGTGCATATCCGGATAAGTCAAAAGCGACGTTTTGGTGGTGGCCAGTAATGGCCCATCTCTTGAAACAACCTATAGCAGACTGAGAATCAGAGCCTCAAAGGCTCACAGAATCACAGACTATTCAGAGTCGACAAGACGAAATAATATAGAGGAACAAATAACCGTGGAGTTATTATCTGGTGCTGATATGATCGCCCGCTGTTTGCAGGATGAGGGCGTTGAAAACATATATGGCTATCCGGGCGGTGCCGCACTGCATATCTATGATGCCCTGTTCAGGCAGGACAAGGTAAAGCACATCCTGGTCAGGCACGAACAGGCTGCTGTTCACATGGCAGACGGCTACGCTCGCGCTTCAGGCAAGCCTGGTGTTGTCCTGGTGACTTCGGGGCCTGGCGCTACCAATACGGTGACCGGCATTGCCACCGCTTTTATGGATTCCATCCCGATGGTTGTCCTTTGTGGTCAGGTGGCATCCACACTGATTGGACAGGATGCGTTTCAGGAAACGGACATGATTGGTGTTTCCCGGCCGGTGGTCAAGCATAACCTGACCATAAGCCATCCCGAACAAATCCCTCATGTGCTGAAAAAGGCGTTTTATATCGCCTCGACCGGTCGACCCGGCCCTGTGGTGGTCGATATTCCGAAGGACATGACGACCCCGAACGAGCGCTGGAAGTATGAGTATCCGAAAAAGGTCAAGTTGCGTTCGTATAACCCGGTTGGTCGGGGCCACTCGGGCCAGATCAAGAAAGCGGCAGATATGCTGCTTTCTGCCAAACGACCGGTTATTTATGCGGGTGGTGGTGTCATTATTGGTCGCTCATCTGACAAACTCTGTGAATTGGCGCACAAGCTGAATTACCCTGTAACCAATACCCTGATGGGGTTGGGGGCATTTCCAGGTACTGATCGTCAAAACCTGGGCATGCTGGGCATGCATGGTAGCTACGAATCCAATATGGCAATGCATCATTCCGACCTTATTCTTGCAA
Organism: Pseudomonadota bacterium; assembly: GCA_002747395.1. GTDB lineage: Bacteria > Pseudomonadota > Gammaproteobacteria > Pseudomonadales > Oleiphilaceae > LZORAL124-50-18. Next base: position 3,482 of record PDPE01000017.1, on the reverse strand, counting down.
TCGGTGCCCGGTTTGATGATCGTGTGACCAACGCGACAGAAAAGTTCTGCCCTGGTGCTCGTATCGTACATATAGACGTCGACCCGGCATCCATTTCCAAAACTGTTGATGTGGATGTTCCTATTGTGGGTCCTGTGGATTCGGTGCTTGGGGAAATGCTGGCTTTGCTGAAGGAATCGAAGCAATCGCCTGACCGGGAAGCGCTTGCATCCTGGTGGGCCCAGATTGAGGAGTGGCGGGCGTTTCACGGGGGGCGATACACTGCGAATGATGACGGTGTGATCAAGCCTCAGCAGGTTATCGAGGCTTTGTACAAAGTGACGAACGGAAAAGCCTTTATTACGTCAGATGTTGGTCAGCATCAAATGTTTGCGGCCCAGTATTACAAGTTCGACAGGCCGAATCAGTGGATTAATTCCGGTGGCCTGGGCACGATGGGCTTTGGTCTTCCTGCTGCCATGGGGGTTAAACTCAACTACCCGGATGATGATGTTGCCTGTGTGACAGGAGAGGGTAGCATACAGATGAATATTCAGGAATTGTCTACCTGTCGGCAATATGATCTGCCTGTCAAGATAATCAATCTGAACAACCAGTCTCTTGGCATGGTTCGTCAGTGGCAGGATATGAACTACGAATCTCGTCATGCCCAGTCGTACATGGAGTCGTTGCCGGATTTTATCAAGCTCGCCGAAGCTTACGGCCATGTGGGGATGAAGATTGAGAAACTGGAAGATCTGGAGCCAATGATGAAAAAGGCATTTGATATGAAAGACCGGCTGGTTTTCCTCGATATCTACGTTGACCGTTTTGAGCATGTCTATCCTATGCAGGTAGCTCGCGGGTCAATGAAGGATATGTGGCTAAGTAAAACTGAGAGGACTTGAGGGTATGAGGCGAATCATTTCTGTACTTTTGGAAAATGAGCCAGGCGCACTGTCCCGTGTGGTCGGCTTGTTCTCTCAGAGGAACTACAACATTGAGACACTGGCCGTGGCTCCCACCGAGGATCCTACGTTGTCGCGAATGACAATAACGACGAGAGGGTCTGACAAGGTGATCGAGCAGATTACCAAGCAGCTTAACAAGCTGGTAGAGGTTGTCAAACTGGTTGACCTGACAGATGGTCTGTATATAGAGCGAGAGCTTATATTGATCAAGGTCAAGGCAAGTGGTGCTCACAGGTCCGAGGTCAAGCGAACCACGGATATTTTTCGTGGCTACATTGTTGATGTGACAAGCACTACTTATACAGTGCAGCTGGTTGGAGACAGTGAGAAGCTGGACGCCTTCATTCAGGCGATCGGGTCTTCCAATGTTCTTGAGGTGGTGCGTTCCGGTGTCTCCGGGATAGCCCGTGGAGAAAAGGTGCTAAACGTTTAGCGTCTTTCTTTATTATTTGATTTTATATGTTTTATTTACACGTTCATACAGGGCACTTTGGCGAGTGCCCGTAACCAGGGGAAATTCATGCAAGTTTATTACGACAAAGATTGTGACCTTTCAATTATCCAGGGCAAAAAAGTAGCTATTATCGGTTTCGGCTCCCAGGGGCACGCTCACGCCTGTAACCTGAATGACTCCGGTGTTGATGTGACTGTTGGTCTCAGGGTGGATTCTTCATCGGTAGCCAAGGCGGAAGCGCATGGATTGAAGGTGAAGTCTGTTGCAGAGGCCGTCGCTGGCGCAGACGTGGTGATGGTTTTGACTCCCGATGAGTTTCAGTCTCAGTTATACAAGGCAGAAATCGAGCCTAACCTGAAAGAGGGTGCGACCCTGGCCTTTGCTCATGGTTTTGCCATTCATTACAATCAGGTTGTGCCCAGAAAAGACCTCGATGTCATCATGGTTGCCCCCAAGGCGCCGGGTCATACGGTGAGATCCGAATTCGTCAAGGGCGGCGGTATTCCTGATTTGATTGCCGTATTCCAGGATGCGTCAGGTAACGCGAAAAATGTCGCGCTATCCTATGCCAGTGGTGTCGGTGGTGGTAGAACAGGCATCATTGAAACGACTTTCAAGGATGAAACGGAGACGGATCTGTTTGGCGAGCAGGCGGTATTGTGTGGTGGTGCGGTTGAATTGGTCAAGGCGGGCTTTGAGGTGTTGACAGAAGCCGGTTACGCGCCTGAAATGGCTTACTTCGAGTGTTTGCATGAATTGAAGTTGATTGTTGACTTGATGTACGAAGGCGGCATTGCGAATATGAACTACTCGATTTCCAATAATGCGGAATATGGGGAATATGTAACCGGGCCTGAGGTCATTAATGATGAGTCCAGGGCGGCGATGCGTAACGCGTTGAAACGAATCCAGGATGGAGAATATGCAAAAATGTTTATTGCAGAAGGTGCGCATAATTATCCATCAATGACGGCATATCGCAGAAACAATGCAGCTCATCCCATAGAGCAGGTGGGCGAAAGGCTGCGTTCTATGATGCCGTGGATTGCTTCAAATAAAATTGTAGATAAAAGTAAGAATTGATATAGCGCGACGCTGATTGTGCAGGTCATTAAAACGCGGCATTGTAGTCGCGTTTTTTGCGTATGTGTATTGAAATTGGGAGCTTTGGGGTGACAGAAGAATCGAAAATCAACGGTGATTATCAAAAAAGAACCAAATCTGATTGCGAGTCTTATGAAAACGAAGAGGATGTGCTTGAAGAGGTTGTCGTCGAGGGGGCGCGAGAAAGGCATAAAGGAGTGTATATTCTGCCTAACCTTTTTACCACGGGTGCATTGTTTTCCGGGTTTTACGCTATCGTGGCTGCGATGAATGGTGAATTTGACAATGCTGCCGTAGCTATTTTCATTGCCATGATTCTTGATGGTCTGGATGGGCGGGTGGCTCGCTTAACCAATACCCAGAGCAAGTTCGGAGAAGAGTATGACAGTTTGTCGGATATGGTGTCCTTTGGTGTGGCACCAGCGTTGGTGGCTTTCTCGCTGAATTTGCACACACTGGGAAATGTCGGCTGGATAGGTACGTTTATCTATGTGGCGGGAACAGCTCTCCGGCTTGCCCGCTTCAATACTCAAATCGGGTCAGTTGACAAGCGCTATTTTGTCGGCTTGCCCAGCCCTGCGGCAGCAGCCCTGGTTGCTGCCTTTGTCTGGACGTTTCACACCATGGAGCAGACAAAATTTTTTGCTGTTGTGACAATGATCGTGGTGACATCAGCGGGTATCCTGATGGTTTCCAATGTGTTGTACCACAGTTTCAAGGACTTTGATCTGAAGAGGCGGGTGCCATTTACGGCAATGCTGATTATTGTCCTGGTGTTTGCCATTATTTCATCGGATCCTCCAGGTGTATTGTTGGTGGGGTTTCTCGTCTATGTGTTTTCCGGGCCGGCTTTGGCGTTAAATCGCAAGCTCAAACACAATGAAAAAAAACAGTGAATTCAGTTTTTTTTCAACAAACTGCTTGACGGTGTAGAGGAGAGGTATATAATTCGCGGCTCCTTCAGAGAGGAAGCT
>PDPE01000051.1 GCA_002747395.1 Pseudomonadota bacterium | reverse complement strand
CAGGCAACGATTATCATGGGCCAGTCAATGGAATTGATCATTGAAGCATTCCTCAAAACGGTCATCACAATGAGTGATAGAGCAACCACTTTCCTTTTCGTCTGAATGCCGAGCCGTCAGAAAAGTGTCACTTCTGTTAGTATTACTCTTTCCATGCAATTTTTTGACCATTTCATTGAGGCGTATCAGCATTAACAAGAGGCATTTGCAAGAGGAATAAAAAACGGGCCGATATACAGCCCGGAAAGCGAAAACTTCAATGAGGCGCGCAAAAAACAGGAAAGGGGCCTGAATTACAGGTCACCCATTTCCGCCCATTCTTCTTCAGTCAACAGTTTTTCAAATTCAACCAGAATGATAAGCTCACCATTCTTGTTGCACACTCCCTGAATAAATTTCGCACTTTCTTCGTTGCCTACATTCGGTGCGGTTTCGACTTCAGACTGCCGCAGATAAACCACCTCGGCAACGGAATCGACCAGGATGCCCAGCACTTGCCCGGCGATTTCAATCACCACAATACGGGTATGATCCGACACATCGGCTTCGCTCAGACCAAAGCGCTTGCGTGTATCGATGACGGTGACAACGTTACCCCGCAGGTTGATAATCCCCAGCACATAGTCGGGGGCTCCAGGCACAGGCGCAATTTCTGTATAGCGCAACACTTCCTGAATCTGCATAACGTTAATACCATAAGTCTCATTGTCCAGCCGGAAAGTGACGTACTGGAGAACAGGGCTATCCGCACCCTGACTACCTTGAGCAGTATTCGCTGACATAAATCGTATTCCTCAATTGCTGTTTCTGACAGTTTCCCATGGAAGATTACTATTACTATAGAACAGCCCAGGGGCTATGCCAGTGATTTTTATAAATTATGAGGTTCTGGCAGACGTTATTTCACCTCGAACGAATAGATCACATCCAGGGAGCTGTCCAACCCGCTCATCGCCTCCAGAAACAGGTTTGATCCAAGCCGGTATCGCAATGCCAGAGAGTTCACCTCATCGAACAGCTTGACCCCGTACCTGACTTGCAGGTCGGGATGAACATAACCACTCAGCAAAACACTGGTGCCCCCAACTTCCGACTGCGTATTTACCTGGAAGTCCGACACGCCGATTTTTTCCAACAGGCCACCGGCAATCCAGCCTCCGGCCAGCCCTCCCCCGGACAGCAGCGCATTGGTAACAAAACCGCTTCCCAGGGACTCGCCCGGTTCGGGCTTTCTTCCGGTAATCAGGTAAAAGGCCGCATCGGTTTCATCCATTCCGGGTTCGGAAAACACCTCGACCTCGGGGTGCATGGCTTCACCGGTTACATTCAGCCCTACTGTGACCGACTCACCGGCAATTTTTCTGCTTGCCCGGACAGTCAATTGAGGGTTGTCGATTGCCCCCTGAAATAACATGGTTCCATGATCAATCTTTAATGTTTGCCCCCAATAGTTCAGCTTTCCATATGCCAGATTCACCCCGCCCATGGCAGAAAGCAATCCCTCTCTGGTCTGAACCACCCTGACTGCGCCGTTTAACAAGGTATCCACACCAAACCCCCTGAACAAGACCTTGTCACCCAGGCTGACATCTATATCGACATCATATTCCCATCTGGTGTCCTGCCCGGCTGTTTCAATGTCAGGACGGGTGGCTACGGTGCCGTTCGACTCTTGCGAATCATTCGGGATTTCGACATACACCACATCAGGAGAGAGGTTTCTGGCATTCTTCGGCAATGCCTGTAACTCCATGGTTGCCCCGGGGATATGTATACTGCCTTGCAAATTGGCCAGACCATTTTCCACTCGCAGCCGCAAGGCAGGGCGAAGCGTCACCGCCACCCCTTTTTGTAAAACAAGATTCAATCCGGCGGCGGCAAAGGTAGACTCCAGATACCAGTGATTACTCCAGTTCAGCTCACCCTGCAGTTGCACCTCGTCTCCCGCGACCAGGGCAACTCCGGTGTATTGCATGGCAGTTCCCGAGAAATCCCCGTCTATATTTATTTCCTCTACGGGCACCGGTATATCTCCGCCTGACAGATATCCATGAGAAATACGCCAGTGCCCGTCTATCTCCGGATTTTGCAGAGTACCGGAAATAGCCACCTCGGCAGCCAGACCTCCCCGCGATTCGACCCACTCAGGAAATAGCCTGGCAAGAGCGCCGAGATCCAGTTGTGTCAGCTCGGCCTTCCCGGTTACCAAACGATCTGACTGAATGCGGTCTACCTGTAACGATAATGCCAGTTGACCGTCGGATGCCGTTTCCAGGCTTGCATCCACCTCTGCCGAATCTCCTTTCAGCCTGACCACCATGTCAATGTCTTTACACAGGGTATCGCCAGTGGAGTCAGCGAAATCGGATTCCAGGCTGCCAGCCATGACATAGATCGCTCCTTGCATCCCGGAGCTCTGCGTATCGACCAGGTGGCCTTTACCTGATAATTTGCCCTTGACCGGTAAATTGAACCCGGCAAGACTTTCAACCAGAGACAAGTCAATCTCATGGAAAGAGGCTTCCAGCCCAAAAGTGTCCATTCTCCAGTTCACAGTATCAATACAGGCGGTGCCCGGATAACGCTTCCCGGAGGCGCCCCCGGACACACAGGCATCAGCCAGGTCAACACCGGGAGCCTGGAGATCCAGACTGAAACTGAAAGGCTCCACCAATGCCCAGCGCTGGTCAAAATGACTGATTTCAAGGGATGAGCAGTCTACCTGCCAAAGTCCGGCACTCTCCCCGACCCGGCAATCCGCCGTTCCTTCAGCTCCCCCGGACTCAACCACCTTCATTCGCCAATCGCTTGTCTCCCTGGTTCCCTCAATCGACAGGGAAGCAGACTTGAGTTTCATGTCAGCATGCGCCAGAGCTTTGGTACGAATCGTTACCGAAGAATGACCCGCACCGAGTTCTGCCAGTTTTATGGTGCCAACCGCCTCTTGAACAGACCAATCATCGACGACCAGATCGCTTGCTGTGAAAACGCCATCAATACCCGGTCTGGCCCGGTCTCCGCTCACGACAAATTTACCATCAATTTCCCCCTGGTAGCCGGGTAGAAAGCGCCCCGGCAACAGGTGATCTGCCGTCACTTCCAGATGCGAATCAGTCTCGCTCAAATGTCCGGCAACGGTCAGACCGGACTCTCCCGCTCTTATTTGACCTGTCAACTGCAATTGAAAGTCGCGTGATTGAGAATCGGGTGATTGAGAGTCGGGCGACTGCCAGTGAACCGTGCCACTGCCAAGCAACAGTTCAGAACCAAGCCAACCCGCCAGGCTGTTGATCGACAAGGCTGCTTTCTGTCTTCCACGATCTGGTGAATACTGGCCGGTGGTGTCCCCGATGATAGCTCCAATCGCCAGTTGGTCGAGCGCAGGATGCCGATAGGCTTCGGGAAGCAATGCCCAGGTATCAGAAGAGATATCGGTAAGTTGGTAGTTCAATGTCCAGCTCAGCGTCTCATCCAGTTTTGCCTGCCCCGAAACCGACATTGCACCTTTTTCGGACACAATTCTCAGCTTTTCAATGGATATTTTCGGCAACGAAACCTGCGCAATCAAATCCAGTGTTTGAACTGGTAACTGATTGGAATCCAGCTCCAGGTTAGCCGATACATGCTGACTGGTATCCTTTCCCGATAGTGCCACCTTGCCATTCAGTGAACCGCCCACCCCTTCAAAGGTGGTATCCAGCCCGGAAACACCTGCTTGCAGAAAATATTTCTCAGATTGCCAGCTCCCGTCCAGAGAAATAGCGCCATCCAGACGCAAGGGCACCTGCAGTGGCGAGTCCTGCAATCGAATGTCTTTCACGCTTCCATTTAACCGGATGAACAACTCTTCTCCCAAGGTGACACTGCCTTCTGCCCATGCCGAACCGAAGCCGGTTTGAATATCCGCTGCGGAAAAAGCAATCTCGGACTCGGACAATTGAAATTCTGCGTGCGTCTGTGCCGGTCCGTATTTTTTATCCTTGAAAGAGGCAGACAACGCCATTTTATCGTCAGCCAGCGTCCCTCGAAGTAACAGTGACCAGCTTTCAAGCTCCTCCCGGCTTTCCGGGCTTCCCCATAACACACCGGAAAGGGAGTTCAACACCAGGGAAAAGGGTGTCCGGTCTCCAGGAATGTCCAGTTTGGCGTGCATATTGGCAGCCAGTTTGCCTGAGAGAGCCGTATCCAGTTCCAGCAACAGGTTTTCACCATATAACCGGAATTGGCGGGGTGATTCAAAATCCCACAGAGCTTTTATCTGGTCGTCATCAATCATTGAAGCTATACCCTGCACTTCTCCGTTGATGTCTGTCGCCCAGGGAGCCCCCATACCAAACACGCCATGAGACCGAATCTGCAGCTTTTGGTAGCCGAAATCGAGTTTTCTGATGTCTATTTCACTCCCCAGCCAATCCGCATCCAACCCGACTCCGGTCAACTCCGTCGTTTGAGAACCGGCAATAATTTCAATCCGGCCAATAACGGCATTGGAGAGAAAAAGAGACACTGGCAGGCTGACTTCGGATAAATCAGAACTGCTGTCTGTTGAGCTGCTGTCTGTTGAGCTGCTTTGGGGAACTGAAATCGTCAGCGTGTCAGCCCGAAATCGTTCAATGCATACTTCTCCAACCAACAAACAGGACCAATGCCAACCCAACTCCACACCGGTCAGCTCGACCTTAATCGCCTCGGCTTTTGGCACATCGGTTTCCAGCCACCTGAAATAGTGCGCATCCACACCGGCGATCAGATTGCCGGAGTCCACCTCAATCTGAATGGATGGTACCAGGTGATTGATCACTTTCCCGGCAAAACGTGCTCCCGATGGCACTGCCAACATCCAGACAGACAAAAGCAGCGTCCCAACCAGAGCCATGATCAGCGCCAGGACGGCAAGACGAAATGTAAAACGAATCATAAGACCCTGCCAAAGGAAACATGAAGCCTGGGGTTGCCCGCCTCATCCCCTTTCAACGGAAAGGCAAGATCGAAGCGAATCTGACCAAAGGGAGAAAGCCAGCGAACTCCCGGCCCGACACTGCTGAAAAAAGGATCATCGAAATCTGAAAAGGCTCGCCCGATATCGTAAAACACACCCAAACGCCATTGCTGTGCAATACGGTAGTTCAATTCAGCGCTGGCCACACTCAGGTATTGCCCTCCCACCAGATCACCTGCCTTGTTCCTTGGTGCAATGGTCTCGTACTGGAACCCTCTTACCGAGGCGTCTCCACCGGTGAAATAACGTCGGGAGAGAGGTACTTCGGCAAAATGACCGGTGGCAATCGCACCAACCTCCATTCGGGTTAACAGTAACCAGTTGTGAGAAAACAAAGGGGTAAGCCAGTGAGCTGCAAACGTACTTTTCAGGTAGGCCGTATCTGAACCCAGAGATGGATGGCTCCCCTCAATGGAAAACCTCACAGAATAACCCGAATCAGGGTCGATGCCCTCTTTGATTTCAGACCTGGACCAGGTGGCGACGGGCACCAGATAAAATACATGCTCGGATTTTTTGCCGCCCTCTTTGTAAGATTCGCCATCCAGTTCCAGACCATAGCTGTGCTGCCAGTTGTTTTCCCTCAGGTAGCGATAAAAAAAGCCGAGAGATGTCACCATTGACCTGGTACTGTCAATGGTTTTGGATTGCCAGTCAAGATTCCAGTTGAGTGACTCAACCAGAGGGCTGTGTAACGGGATACGATAATTGAAACTCACTTCCTGCTCGGGCCTCGACAGTTCCAGCGTTCCGTTCAGTGCATGGCCGGAAGAATTAACCAGTGGCCAGCGCCAGCCTAACGAACCTTTCGGCCCCGAGTCTGTACTGTAACCCGCTCCAATATCAAAGTAGTGGGATTCCCTGTTTTTCAAATCAACCACCACATCCACGACATGCTGTTGGCTTGCCTTGTCTACACGTTTTACTTGCCGAATATCAATACGTTCAAAATAACCGGAACGCGACAAATTCTGACGAATAGTTTGAAACCGCTCCTGGCTGAAATACTCTCCATGATAAAACCTGGCCAGCCTGTCCATCAACTCCGGTTCAAGATCGCTGGACTGGAATGAAATATTACCAAACCGGTAACGCTCGCCTGAAGAAATTGTCAGGGATACAATCGAAAGATTTCTTTTGCGGTCTATCTCAAGTTTCGATCTTTCATATTTTGCATCCAGATAACCCGCTGCCAGGCAGGCTCTGAACAGATCCGCTTTCAACTCATCATAGTGCCACTGCCGCAACCGGATTCCCTTTTTTATCCGGGCACCGGCGATTACCTGCATCAATGCCGGGTTCCCTTTGGCTCCTCCTTCAATATCGATATTCATTTCATCGACAATCACAGGGGGGCCAGGTTCAACATGTACAAACAGCGCTTCCTCGCCAGTCAAATGACTCGAGTCCCTTAACGATGGCCTGCCCCTCTTTATGGAGAGAGACCATCTGCCGTGATAATAACCAAGCGCTTCAAGTGCTATTCTGACGGATCGATTCAGGCCGGGCCGGAACCGGGACAACTGCGTGGCAGAGTCCATTTCCACTTCTCCCAGGTGTGCAACAATATTGCTGACAACATCATCACTGACGCCATTGCCCTCAACCTGCACAGGGAAAACCCTGGCACAGGCAACATTGCTCAACAGCAGCAGAAAAAAAACCGGATAACAGGTGAAGCTACGCATGGTGTTCAAAGGATAATACGTTGGGGTTTCCCGTCATAAATGCCAGTTCTGCCGCACTACGAATACTGCCAGCAGCTTTTACGGCTTTAGCCGGGGTGATTAATAATTTATCCGATTTATTCACAGGTACATACCAAATTACTTAGTCGGCCCTGAAAAATCCAGTTTTCATCATGATAATGTGGGCGCTTTTACTTTCACCCACATTACCTCACTGCCTTTTTGAGCCTCTGCTTTCATACATAGCAC
>PDPE01000034.1 GCA_002747395.1 Pseudomonadota bacterium | reverse complement strand
ACCGCTCTTCAGGAAAGGCAAGGTGTACATCTCACCAAATTCCTGGACGATATAGCGTTGCAGACGAACACCTGTGTCCATGGTGGTACCGGCAAACAGGGCTGCCATGACGGTCAACATGGTCACTGAAAACTCCTTGCTCAGACCCACGCCCTGGTGCATCACTTCACCACCACCGTTGATAAAGGCACCAATACTGCCTTTGCCAAATGCACTGTAAACCGCTTCCCAGTCAGCCAGAGTGGCAAAGCCGGCTGTGGTGACCAGAATGGCGCTGAGCGCAAGCATGCCTTCACCGACCGCACCAAAGTAACCGACAAAGCGGGCGTCGGTTTCCTTATCGACCTGCTTGGATGTGGTTCCTGCGGAAACCAGGCCATGAAAGCCGGAAATGGCACCACAGGCGATGGTTACAAACAGCAGGGGGATCATGGATGGTGTGCCTTCAGGGAGGTTGTCGTTGACAGCAGGCGCGACAACGTCTGGCGAGAATAACAGGATGGAAACGTACAATACACCCAGGCCGATAAACAGCTGTATGCCGTTAATATAGTCACGAGGCTGCAGCAGCATCCAGACAGGTAGCAGGGAAGCAATTGCAGCATAGGTAAACAGGATGATTACCCACCAGCCAACGCTGTTTATGCCCATCATTTCTTTGGGCAGTTCAATCGGGAATTGAGGCCCCAGCCAGATCAACGCGTACAGGGCAATAACGCCAACCAGAGAGACCAGGGGAAGGGACAGCTTGAATCGGTAAATACACTGGCCAATAATAAAGGCCACAATCAAGGCGCCCCAGACAGGTATTACCGCAGAAGGTGTATTTACCATCATGCGCGCGATGACCGTACCAAAAGCGGTATTCACCATCAGCAGCAGCAGGAAGATGACGACCATCAGCAAGCCCTGTGCCCGTTTGCCAATGACTCGACCCACCACGGCACCCATGGACTGTCCCCGGTTACGAACACTCGCCCAGACGGCTGACATATCATGCACTCCCGCCATGAAAATAGTGCCGAATACCACCCATAGGAATGCAGGTAACCAACCCCATATAACAGCAATCGCGGGCCCTATAATCGGTGCGGCGCCGGCCACCGAGGTAAAGTGATGGCCCCACAAGACATATTTGTTTGTAGGAACATAATCCACACCATCTTCAAACTCATGAGCAGGTGTTTTGAAATTTTCATCCAGTTTGAGGATTCTGCTGGCAATAAAACGGGAGTAAACCAGATATCCCGCTGCCAGACAGCCCAGCCCGATCAGTAGTAAAGTGACACTATTCATCTTTGACTCCGAAGTAAGTTAGGGAAAAATAGCCAAATTCACATTCCGAACAGCCAAATCCGAAACTGTTCTCATGTCCGTAAAATAATAGGACGCGAAAATACCTTTTGCCAGAAATAATTACATTTTGTGACGGGCTGCAAACTTTTGAAATCGCAGGTTTACATTTATACGGCGGGTGGGACGAAAGCTGGTGAGCAAAATGGGCATGGAGCATGGCGGAATACAGTTGCACCCTGAAGACCTGTGCTATACCCTGTTTTACAGAGTCACCACCGATGCGGTGGAAATTATCCGCGTGCGGCACAGCCGTCAGCATCCGCAGCGACATTGAACGCAGTTCGACGGCTCAACAGTCGTAATTGCTCACTCGCCAGGTACAAATCTCTGCGGACAGACACCGGTCAATGGGGGTGGATGTCGAAAAACCAGGTATTTTGCTGTATTTTTGAGGCTGGAATAATCGGCTCTGTGACGGAGTCTGTGAATAATCAAATAGCCGGATGGTTCAGGATTTGCCTTCCGGCGACTACTCAGGAGTGTTTATGTCTGAATCCGGAAATGTCAGTCGTGCAACCTTTGACAAGGTGATGGTACCCAATTATGCGCCGGGAAAAATCATTCCCGTTCGTGGCAGTGGTTCACGATTTTGGGATCAGCAGGGCAGGGAATATCTCGATTTTGCAGGTGGTGTTGCGGTGAACTCTCTTGGTCATGCTCATCCGGATCTGGTCAGTGTGCTGACAGAGCAGGCAAAAAAGATATGGCATGTCAGTAATTATTTAACCAACGAACCCGCTTTGCGTCTGGCAGAAAAACTGACCCGTGCGACCTTCGCTGATCGTGTTTTTTTTGCAAATTCGGGAGCAGAGGCGAATGAAGCGGCGCTCAAGCTGGCGCGTCGTTATGCCTGGGATAACTCGGATCCGGAGGAGAGGAAAAACGAATCGGAAGGTAAAAATGAAATTCTTGCCTTTTATAACAGTTTTCATGGCCGCACCCTGTTTACCGTGTCGGTCGGAGGTCAGGAGAAGTACACCGAGGGGTTTCGCCCTGCTCCGGCCGGGATCAGGCATGTTCCCTTTAATGATCTGGAGGCCGTCAGGGAAGTGATTTCATCGCGTACCTGTGCCGTCATTATGGAACCTGTGTTGGGGGAAGGTGGTGTGATCCCTGCCGACAGAGCCTTTGTGCAAGGCGTAAGGGGGCTGTGTGATCAACATCATGCCCTGTTGATTTTTGATGAAGTCCAAACGGGTGCCGGGCGTACCGGTGAGCTTTATGCCTATATGCACTATGGTGTTGTTCCCGATATTCTTACCACGGCCAAATCAATGGGAGGAGGCTTTCCGGTTGGTGCGATGTTGACCAGGGAATCAGTCGCTCACAGCCTGTCCGTGGGTACTCATGGCAGCACTTACGGTGGAAACCCGCTGGCTTGCGCCGTGGCAGAAAAAATTCTGGACATGGTCAATACACCACAGATGCTGAAGGGTGTTCGTGTGAAAGGGGAAATGATCAGGGAAGGATTGGAGAGAATCAATCAGGAATATGGCGTATTCAGGGCGATTCGGGGGTTTGGCCTGCTTGTTGGTGCCGAGTTGCAGGAAAGATATGCAGGGCGAGCACCAGACTTTTTTGAGGCATCACTTGACCGACAATTAATGATACTGGTTGCGGGGCCGGACGTGTTGCGCTTTGCCCCCGCCCTTAATATAACCGAAGAAGAGATCGCTTCGGGCTTGTCCCGGTTAACCCGGGCAATCGAAGCGGTTATTGGGAAATAAGAAGCGGTTACTGCAAAATAAATAGAGCAAGCCTGAAATTCCACTGCGGATTTCAGGTTGAAAGAACGGCTTCTGAAGGTTTGGGGACGAGTTGCCGATACGTCACTTGTAAAGAGGAACTTTCGTTGCCAGTCTGGCAGTGCCCGATAGACCGGGAAGTGGGACTCCCGAAAGCTGATCAGTGCATATTGCGCGTTTCCCGTAGCGTAACAGGTTAACTGTTTTGCGGGCGGAGATGAGCAAGCAACCTGTGTTCCAGCTTTTTGAAGCCATAGACCAGTGAGAAGGTCAGGCACAGGTAAATGGCAGCGACGAACAAAAATGCATCAAATGGAGCGTAAAATCGGGCATAGATATCCCGGGCAGCCCCCGTCAGATCGACAATGGTCACTACACTGGCGATCGAGCTGGCATGTAGCATAAATATCACTTCATTGCTGTATGCCGGTAAAGCTCTTCTGAAAGAGTTGGGGAGAACGATGCGCCTCATTGTCAGCCAATAGGACATCCCGTAGGCTTTCGCTCCTTCTATTTCGCCTCTGGGAGTTTGTTCTATGGTACCTCTGAGTATTTCGGTGGTGTAGGCGGCGGTGTTCAATATAAAGGCAATTAATGCCGGATAGAATGGTTCTCTGAGGATTTCCCAGATGAATGTCCCTTTTATTTCATCGATGAAAGAGACACCGTAATAGATAATATACAGCTGCACAAGAAGCGGCGTGGATCGAAATATATAGGTGTATATCCAGATCGGGGTAGAAACGAACCGGTTTTTAGAGGTGCGAAATATGGCCAGTGGAACGGCAATGACAAGGCCAATGACCAGCGACAGCCAGACCAGTTGAATGGTGGTTACCAGCCCGTGCCAGTAGTGGTCGAGTGTTGTCACGGTAAAGATTTCGTTCTGGTTCAGCCAGGTTTCGAGCCATTCCATCATAGTCAACCCTTTTCTACACCAACACTGTATTTTCTGTTTAGCAAGGAAAAGCCTGACTCCGAGACAGCACTCATCAGCAAATATCCGACAGCAACCGGCAATAAAAAGGTGAATGGCTGGTGTGTCGCCTTGGCGGCTTCAGAGGCCAGTCTCACCATATCCTGAAGCCCCAGTATTGATACGAGTGCCGTCGTTTTTAGCAGTACCTGCCAGTTGTTGGCGATTCCCGGAAGGGCATGGCGCATCATTTGGGGGAACAGGATTCGATGAAATCGTTGCCAGGAAGTCATACCATAAGCGACACCCGCTTCAATCTGTCCCTTTTCCACCGCCAGAAAAGCCCCCCGAAAGGTCTCTCCCATATAGGCGCCAAAAATAAAGCCGATAGTGGTGACACCGGCGATAAACTCATTCACATTGATAAAAAAATCATCTTCATACCAGTCTTTCAGCCAGTCGAAGAAAAACTGAAAATGCGGGCTGAACTGTTCTGCATTACCGGCTTCAGAACCGCTGAACAGGTGGGCAAAATAGCTTTCATATCGGTCGTAAAATGCGTCGGTTGCAGAGTTGATCAGCATTTGCCCTCCGTAAAAGAAGAGCAACATTAATACCAAATCCGGTACGCCGCGAATGAGTGTTGTGTAAGCCGAACCGACCCCCCTCAGAAGAGGGTTGTGGGACAGTTTGGCAGAGGCCGTCAGCAGGCCAAGAAAAACAGCAATGGCAAGAGACAGAACGGCCAGTTCAATGGTCAGGATTGCACCTTCAAATATCGAGGGGCCGTAGCCTTGTAAATCTATCATTGTGTCGCTCTTGCGGCCTGACGGGTCTGGTAATTAATGGTCACCCCCCCCGGGGTTACAAGAGGGTATGATCGACCTCAATCGACAAACATCCGGTTTGCCGTGGAGTGCTTGTGACCGAGGTCATTTGACATCGCTGTCATATCTTGATGCTGTATTTAAAGTATTTTTTCTGAATGGCATCGTAGGTGCCGTCATTTTTCAGCTTTTCAAGGGCAGCATTGAATTTCTCCGCGAGTTTCTTGTCTCGTTTTCGGAATGCAACGCCAATTCCGGTGCCGACCTGAACATTCTCACCGACAATTTTGTAGTCGGAATTGGTCAACACGGTTTTTTCACCTACCGGAAAGTCAAGAAAAACCAGATCAAGGCGTCCACCGGTCAAATCCAGCACCATATCATCAGCAGTGGTGTAGCGTTTTATCTTGACTACATCACCAAAATTGTCAGTGACATGGTCGTCTTGCAGTGTGCCACGTTGAACGCCGACCAGTTTGCCTTTCAATGCGGATTTGCTGGTTACATCGAGATCGCCCAGAGCCTTGTTGCCAAACCAGGTGGAGGGGGTGTTGTAGTAGCCATCAGAGAACAACACTTTTTTCGCTCGTTCTTCCGTGATTGACATGGAGGACATGATGGCATCGTATTTTCGAGCCAGCAGTCCGGGAATAATGCCATCCCAGGCCTGTATGACCCATTCACATTTTGCCTTGATTTCCTTGCACACAGCATTGCCCAGGTCAACTTCAAAACCTGTTAATGTGCCATCAGGGCTTTTGTACTCGAAAGGCTCATAAGGGACATCAACTGCAATTCTTACCTTGCTCCAGTCCCTGGCTTGCAGGCCGGTGGCCAGAAGGGTCAGAACGCATCCGAATACAAGAAGGGTTTTTCTCATTTTTTATTTTCTCCGTTTTTTGTTTGGCTGTACGCCGTCAATTGCCTTTCAATCACACAGGGTGTGGCGATTGTCAGGCGTCAATACTTTGGTGCTAAAAACTGTTTCATGCGCTCGGATTCAGGGTTATTGAACACACGATGGGGGTCACCCTGCTCTTCAATTACCCCCTGATGTAAAAACACGACCTTGTTAGATACGTCTCTGGCAAAACTCATTTCATGCGTGACAACAATCATGGTTCTGCCTTCGTCTGCCAGTTCGCGCATGACTTTCAATACCTCACCAACCAGTTCGGGGTCAAGGGCCGAGGTGGGCTCATCAAACAGCATGACTTCCGGCTCCATTGCCAGCGCCCGGGCGATGGCAGCCCGTTGTTGCTGGCCTCCCGACATTTGTGACGGGTAATAATTCTTGCGGTTTTCAATTCCCACCTTGGCGAGTAAATGAAGTGCCTTTTCTTCTGCTTCTTTCCTGTTCACCCCCAGAACATGGATGGGAGCCTCGACAATGTTTTCCAGTATGGTCATGTGTGACCACAGGTTGAAACTCTGGAATACCATAGAGAGCTTCGAGCGCATTTCTTCTACCTGCCTTGTGTCAGCAGGTTGCAATTCTCCACGCCGGTTCCTTTTGAACTTTATCGGGTCGCCATGAATAACTATCTCTCCCGATGTGGGTATTTCCAACATATTAATGCAGCGCAGAAATGTGCTCTTTCCTGAGCCGGATGAACCGATCATCGAAATGACATCGCCTTTGTGCGCTTCCAATGATACGCCTTTCAGCACTTTGGTCTGGCCAAACTGTTTGTGCAAGTCGTTGACGACCAGGGGCGAAATTTCCGCCATTCGATTCTCCCTTAGCAGTGATCGATGTTTCTTGTTCTACGCTTGAGCGGGGTGAAGATGGCGTAGTATAAACTTTTCGTGTCAATCACGCTATCAGTCCGACCGGCCACAAATAGTGCCTTCAAGCAATCGTAAAGTCAAAAAACCTGATCGGGCCGGGTCAGTATTAATCCGTATTTTGGCCATGAATGCAACTAGCCTGATTGAACAGGCTGGTTGCTTTTCTGGTTTGCCGCGAAAACTGAATTGACAGACGTGATAAGACCTGAATATTAAGTGCTCTATTTATCTGGCCCTGCTTTATGTGGGTTTTTTCTATCGTTTTGTTGCTGCCTTACTCGATAAATTACCGGTCAGATATGGGCAGCGCGACGGTTCCTTACTGGATTTTATTTTGAACTGTATGTATTATGCGCCAGTGTCAGGGTGCGGGAATGAAGTCATGCACTTCAATTACGCACTTCAATCATGCACGTAAAGTTACGTTTTCACCGATAAGGAAAACCGTCTATGGAACATCAGGTAGACAAGTACAGTATCGAAAATACGGATTATTCAGTGGGTCAGGACAATGTTCAAAGATGGGGATTTGATGTTCACAACCCCGTTTTCAGTATCAGTGCCGGGCTGGTATTGATATTCCTGGTCGCAACCCTGGTCAGCGATGCTTCGGCAGCGAAAGAAGCGCTGGACGGGCTCAAGTGGAAGATTATTGGCACCTTTGACCTTTTGTTTATCTGGTCAGGGAATATTTTCCTGTTATTTTGCCTGGCCCTGATTGTCAGCCCTTTTGGCAAGATAAGATTGGGCGGAGAGGGAGCGAAAGCAGAGCACTCGACCCTGTCCTGGCTGGCCATGCTGTTTGCAGCCGGTATGGGTATAGGCCTGATGTTCTGGAGTGTGGCCGAGCCGGTCGCCTACCTGACCGGGTGGTATAAAACACCATTGAATGTTCCCGCTAACACCGAAGCTGCGGCCGAGCTTGCTCTGGGAGCCACCATGTTTCATTGGGGTCTGCATCCCTGGGCCATTTATGGTGTGGTTGCGCTTTCGCTGGCCTTTTTTGCCTATAACAAGGGGCTGCCATTGTCGATCCGATCCATTTTTTACCCCATTCTGGGGGACAGGGCCTGGGGATGGGCAGGGCATATTGTCGATACCCTGGCTGTGCTCGCTACCCTGTTCGGACTCGCAACATCATTGGGCCTGGGTGCCCAGCAAGCCGCCAGTGGTATCAATCATGTGTTCAATACCGATGGTGGCATCGGCATGCAGATTCTGATCATTGTTTTCGTCACCTTTCTGGCGACTGTTTCGGTAGTCAGGGGTATCGAAGGCGGTGTCAAGCTGTTAAGTAACATTAATATGGTAATTGCACTCGCCCTGCTGGTATTTGTCGCACTGGTCGCTTTCGCGGTCACAATGGGAACAATCCCGACTACGTTACTGTCGTATGTGGAAAACATTGTTCCATTGAGTAATCCTCATGGTCGGGAAGACGAAGCCTGGTTGCAGGGCTGGACTGTGTTTTACTGGGCCTGGTGGATTTCCTGGTCACCATTTGTGGGCATGTTTATCGCCAGGGTATCAAAAGGTCGTACAGTCAGGGAGTTTCTTGTTGCAGTGCTGTTGGTTCCCACGCTGGTCACTGTTGTCTGGATGTCAGTGTTTGGCGGCCTGGCTATTGATCAGGTTATCAATAAGGTGGGTGCACTCGGGGCGAATGGCCTGAAAGAAGTGCCACTTGCCATGTTCCAGATGTTCGAGGCCCTGCCTTTTGGTACGATTTTATCTGTTGTGGCCATCGTTCTGGTACTGGTGTTTTTTATTACTTCATCAGACTCCGGTTCTCTGGTTATTGACAGTATTACGGCTGGTGGCAAGATTGACGCGCCTGTTCCCCAGAGGATTTTCTGGGCGACGATGGAAGGGGCCATTGCTGCTGCCTTGTTGTGGATAGGTGGAACGGAAGCGATTCAGGCCTTGCAGGCCGGAGCGATATCGACCGGGCTGCCTTTCACTCTTATACTGTTATTGATGTGCGTCAGCCTGATTATGGGCTTTCGAACCGAGAAGTATAACAAGGCCGGCTAATCAGGGTGTCTTTCTGTATTTGTGTCTTTCTGTATTAATGTGCAGAACCCGGGGTCGGGAGCAAGTGGTATCGATCCCGGCCATCATGGCCAGGTATCACAGCCAGATATCCCCCACACACAGGTCTTCGCTGCCATAACAGGCCATTTGTGCCTGTAACAGTTCTGCTGTGGCAAGTGCATCGCCCAGCGCATGATGAGGGCGGTAGACAGGCAGGTTGTATCGTATCCGTGCAGGCCCGAGCCTTGCCGGCCGGGCCTTTCTTCCTCTTAACCTGTTCCACCATCCCTTTGAACGGGCGCGTTGAATGACTGATTCAATATGGAAGGTATCAATTACAGGGAACAGGAACTCTTCACCTGTTAACCCCTGAATGGCATTGCCGAGAAATTGCCTCTCTATGGGGTAGTAATGAACCACGACTATTTTTCCGGCCATTTTCTCCAACAGTGCTTTCAGAATGGGGCCGTGAAATGGGGCAGCTTCGACCTGAGAGTGGGTAATACCATGAATCACAACCGACTCTTCCGACAGTGTATCGCCTTCGGTTTTTACCAGCCAGTGAGATGACTTGCTGCACCGGATGCGTTTTAAATCAAATTGCACAACGCCTATGCTGACAATCTTGTCCTGATCCGGGTCAAGACCTGTGGTTTCAAAATCCATTGCGATTAGGGGGGCCTCTGAAAGCCGGGTTTCCGGGCTGACCACTCCCTGAGTAAAAAAAGAACGCAGAACCCCGGATCGGGTTTCATTGGCCCGACGTGCATAGTAGTCGGCCCAGTCAGTCTGGCTTGCGTGTTTCTGCCAATCCTGCTTTTCGATAGTTGGCAACATTTTGTTGTTTGCGCCTTCTGGTATCCCCTCTCTCATGGTGCACTCGAGTGGTATCTGTATTTGAGAAAGTTCTGGGCCTGGCTTAGCACTTGAAACGCATCCTTCAAATGGCGTCTCTCGAAAGAAGACAAATGCTCCGGTTCGATGTTATTGTCGGGGGTGATGCCATCTTCGATATCCTTTGCCTGATGACGAATCCTGACCATGGATATCAGCTCCATCGCATCCCGGATATCCGGCCCTTTTCCGTCTGGCAGAATCCGGTTTTCGATCACATCGTCCAGGCGCTCAAATGAATTTCTGGAGCGGGAACCGGATGCCAGTGCATGCACCCGAATCAGGTCTGCCAAAGGAGCGGTTCCCCGCCGCTTCAGATTGACCGAATTATTGTGTTTGCCATCTTTTTCCATTACAAAGGTTTTAAAGAAACCCAGAGGCGGTGTTCGCTTCAGGGCGTTTCTGGCCAGGCAGGCCAGAAACCGCTTGTTGTTTTTGGCTTTTTGCACCACAAAGGAGTTCAGCTCCTCGGCCCAGCGAGTTTTTCCTGCCACGCCGTGCAGATCGAAGAAAATTGAACAATTGAGCAGCGCCTGGGGATCCGGGTTTTCGATCCAGTCCGAGAAGGTTTGTCGCCACTGTGAACGGGTCAACCTCCATTTTGGGTTGGTCGCCATGACCAGACCTTGACAATAGGGGTAACCACAGAGGTTCAGGCCGTCACATACAAACCCGGACAGCTCACGAAAGTAGTCTCCGTGTATCTCTTCCCGGTAGCGCTCATCGAGAATCAGTGCGTTGTCCTGGTCGGTGATGATAAGTTGCTCATCCCTTGCCATTGAACCCAGAGCCAGAAAGCAATAGGGAACAGGGGCAGGCCCAAGTTGCTGCTCGGCCAGTTCCAGAAGCCTTTGTTTGAAACTGCAGCCAATAACCGACATGGCACTGCCGATCATGTGAGAGTTGGCATCTTCATGCACCAGGCGAACAAAACAGGTCTTTACCTGACCGGACAATTCCGCCAGTTCTTCCACCGTGGTTTGCTGGAAAATGCTGTTGACCAGCAAAAGGCTGTTTTGTGACTCGAACTGCAATAAATCAGTCATTTCCACCATGGCGATGGCTCGCCCTTTGGCAACAACGGGAATGTGGTGGGACTGATGTCTCAGCATCATCAAGACCGCATCATAAATGTAGGCCTTGTGATCCAGTGATACAACCGAATCCGACAGTATTTGGTCAATGGGCAAGTCCGGGCTCAGGCCGGTTGCCAGGGCTTTTGTGCATAAGTCTGCCTGGGTGACAATGCGGAATTCTTCCTCGTCATCACCCTGATTTACCAACAAGGCAGATACCTGGTGCTCTGCCATTTCTGCTGCTGCTTCAGAAATGCTGATAGTGCCCGAAACCACCAGCGGGGGGCGCAAGTGGAGTTTGTCCAGGCGAACCGAAGTCATTTTGCTTGATTCTTCTGCCGAAGAAACTGCCTGGCGCAATCGGCTGACATCCTCAACTTCCATGAAGTCGGAAAAAAAATCATATTCCCGCATCAGTGATTTGAAGCGCTTCTCGGGAACACAATAAAGCAGGGTATCTTCCAGAGTATGCACGGGGAATTTGACCAGATTGTTCATCAGCAGCCCGATTTGACCAAAAATCTCGCCTTTCTCCAGCCGGTTGTACAACTCGCCCGTTCTGCGAAAAACCTCAACTGAACCGCTGCGAACGATGAAAAGGTCGTGAATCTCCTGGCCGTATTCAATGACTCTTGTACCCGCCTTGAAATAGGTGATTTCTATATCCTGCACCACGGCTTCAAGCTCGGCGTCGGGTAACTCCCTGAATGGAGCAACATCAGAAAGAAAGGTTCGAATGTCCAGTAATTCAGTTTGCATTGGTTGCCCATGCTCCGGTCGGTTTGGTTTGTCCCGGGTTCACCGGTTTCAAAAAACAGCATGCCCCGTTGAGTTATCTTCCGGGACGATTTCGTGGTTTAGTTGGAATCGAGGTTTTTATGGTGGTAGCTTAAATGATCTCCGATAAAACTGCTGATAAAAAAGTAGCTGTGATCATAGCCCTGTCTCCGGTTAATTGTGACCGGTATCTTTTTGTCCTTGCATAGTGATTCCAGTTTTTCCGGATTGAGCTGTTCTTTGAGAAACTGGTCCTGCATGCCTTGATCAACGAGTATGGATGCGACAGTGTTGCCCGCTTTAATCAGTGAACAGGTATCGTATTGACGCCAGCTTTGTCTATCTGAACCCAGGTAGCCGGTCAGTGCCTTTTGTCCCCAGGGGCAATCAGAGGGCGAGCAGACAGGTGCAAAAGCAGAGACCGAGCGGAATTTTTCCGGGTGTTTCAACGCCAGTGTCAAAGCGCCATGCCCTCCCATAGAGTGACCGAAAATGCCCATGCGCTGTGGATCAACGGGAAACCCGGACAGAATCAGGTCATAAAGCTCAACCGAAATATAACTATACATACGATAGTTTTCAGCCCAGGGGGATTCGGTCGCATCCAGGTAAAAACCTGCACCGGATCCGAAATCATAGCTGTCATCCTCTCCTTTTATATTGACACCGCGGGGGCTGGTGTCCGGTGCCACGATAATCATACCCAGTTCATTGGCCCGAGCCTCGACATGCGCTTTTTCCACGAAATTCCGGTCAGTACAGGTTAATCCCGAAAGCCAGAAAAGTGCCGGGAGAGGGTTATGCGACGATTCGGCAATTTCCGGAAGGTAAATCGAAAATGTCATATCACATTGGCACGCCGAAGAGGTGTGACAAAATTGCTTCCAATATCCTCCATGGCAACGGTTTTGCTGTAATAACGATATGCTCATTGAGTTCTCCGCCCTGGTTTGAGTTTGCCTTGATTCCGGTAATACCGTCTTTATCCCTGATTCGGGAATACGGGCTTGCTATCGGCCTGCACCCTGCAAACCCGAAGGTTTACACAAGTGCGACGATAATTGCAATCATACTGTAGCCAAAGCCGATGGTTGAGGGTAAAAAACCGGCGTAAACCGCTATTTTTCCGATAAAGCTGTCACTGTGGCCGGCATCAGGCTTGACAGCTTTAACCAGAAACCCCAAAGGGTTA
Organism: Pseudomonadota bacterium; assembly: GCA_002747395.1. Classification (GTDB taxonomy): domain Bacteria; phylum Pseudomonadota; class Gammaproteobacteria; order Pseudomonadales; family Oleiphilaceae; genus LZORAL124-50-18. Next base: position 82,388 of record PDPE01000034.1, on the reverse strand, counting down.
TATATTGTGCCCGCACAGAGCAGCACGATGATGCTTTTGGGCAAGTCAATCGACAGGTGAATCAGGGCAAAGTAGGTAAAACCCGTCAGGGCAGCCATGATAGTGTAATCGACGTGGGAACGAATCAGGTTATGAGGGGCGGGAAAACATTTTTTCAGTATCGCAACCTTCCCATACACAATGAAAGTGGCGATCCAGGCTTCGACAAGAGAGATAATCAGGGCAATAGCTGCTGTTACCAATAACCAGGAAAGATTGATTTCCGAAAGGCTGACTTCCGAAAGGTTGATTGCAGCGGGTACGTTGTTTGCCATGTTGGTGGATGTTTTGATCGAACAACCGGTAAAGGCGAGGTTGACTGGCATTTACCGGTTGCAAGGTGATGGTTATATGACGGTTTGTTTCTTTGTTTCTTTGTTTCTTTGTTATTTGGGCTATTTGGGTGATTTGTTGCCTGGCGTGTTACCTACTTGTTTTCACCAAAGCGCTTTTCTATCTGGTGCATGATTTTCCTCTTGAGTCTCAATCGTGCGCGAACGGCAACAAACTGCAGCTTCTCGTTGATTGTCGGATCGGTAATCAGTTCGGGCAGCAGTGTTTTGATGGTATCTGTTGCGTCTTTCATATTGCCGAAGAGTATGGTGGGTGTTCTCAGCAAGGCATCGAAAGTGGTCTTTTGATGAGGGAACCACCAGAGGTTTTTCTCGATATGGGGCACAAGGTCGTTATTGACCACCTTGATTTGAGTCATTGCCTCCAGTCCAACATGGGAATGAGTTCCGCCAATTCCGCTGTTTTTCCAACCTGTCCAGGGGATTTCCGGCAGGCCATGAGTGACCACGTGGTCATTAATTGTTGTAATACCTGCTTCAATCTTGAGTGCCAGTTTTTTACCCCTGCTCTGGTTCATTGTCCAAATACTGGATGTCAAACCCAGATCCGAATCATTGGCCAATGCCAACGCTTCTTCCTCTGTCTTGAACGTCATTACGCCAATAACCGGGCCAAATGTTTCTTCATTCATTACCTTCATGGAGTGATCGACGTTAGTCAGTACGGTTGCCGGGTAGAACTGGTCGGAGGCCTTGTCGGTTATTCTTGACTGCACCAGGATTTTGGCGCCCTGTTCCAGTGCTTCGTCTACATGCGTTCGAATCGTCTCCATCTGGCGTGTTGTGGTGACTGCACCAATATCCACATCAAAATTGCCACGCTCGACACCATGTCTGAGTTCTTCCACATGCTCTTTTACCAGGCGCAGAAATTCATCGGCAACGGATTCGTGAACATAGACCCGTTCCACGCCCGCACAGGTTTGCCCGTTGTTTTGGAATCCACCCCATACGATACCGTGAGCGGCTCTTTCCAGATGTGCGTCTTCCAGTACGATGGCGGCATCGTTTCCGCCCAGTTCAAGAGAAACCGGTGTCAGGGTTTCGGACGCCTGCTTCATCAGCATCTTGCCTACGCGCACACTGCCGGTGAAAAAGATTTTGTTGATCCCGTTGTCGAACAGGGCGTTGGTGATTTCTGAGGAGTCGCCAACAACATGGGTAAACAATCCATAGGGCAAATTGGCGGCCTGAATTGCCTTCTCAATTTCCTTGCCCACCATTATGGTTTCTCTTGCCGTTTTGAATACGATCGCATTGCCAGCCATCAGTCCCATCAGAATCTCGCTAAACGGGATAGTCCAGGGGTAATTCCAGGGGCTGACTACGGCAACCACGCCGAGTGGCAATCGGTGCATCGTGGTCTGCTTGTTGGCTGCAAGCACACTGGAGACGGTCAGGCGTTTCTTTTTCAGGATTTTTTTGGCTTTTCTGGCGTACCAGTCAGTGGCCAGGATGGACGGCATCACTTCTGTCTGGTAGGCATCGGGAATGGTTTTTCCGTTGTCCTGGGAAATAACCCGTGAAATCCGCTCCGCGTTTTCTATCAGATATTTCTGAATCCTCAGTATATGCTCGCGTCGTTCCTCGAAGGTAGTGTCCCCCCAATACTCCTGGGCTTTTCTGGCGTTTATCATCAAGTCCGGGAAGGTTTCCATCGGAGTACAGGCGACTTCTCCGATTTTCTCACCCGTAGCCGGGTTGATCGCTACGATAGTGTCAGGGTGAGACTTTTTGGTGGCAGGCTGTTTTTGACGGGGAGTGGCAGTTTTGCGAGTGGTTCTGGTGGTCTTTTTTCTTGCTGTTCCGAGTGTTTCTGTTGCCTTGGTAGTCATAATGATCCCTTTTAAACGCTTGGCCTGAAGCCTGATTGAGTTCTCTTCTGGGTGGATTATGGCGGCATAATAAACCAATTGGAATAATTACTCTATTTATTTAGTGTAAAAACTCTATTTAATGCCGGGATAGTGGGTAATGGTCAAGGTTAGCAGGGGGGTTAACCTGGCGAAAGCCTTTTGAGTTACACTATGCACAGCCAACAGGCGCGAACCTGAAACAGCACGAGTGAATACGAATATGAAACTATGCGGTGTGGAAATAAAAAGCAACGAAGCGATCATCTGTTTATTGGAGGATACCAAAGGTCTGGTTACCATTCCTGATTGCCGGGCTCGTCGTTTGACTCTGAATCAGAATAGCGCAGAAGACCTCAAAGCACTGCAATTTGCCTTTATCAAACTGATGGAAGACTATCAGGTTGACAAGGTTGTGATTCGGGAGCGAGCGACTAAAGGAAAATTCGCCGGTGGCGCCCTGGGCTTCAAGATAGAAGCGGCTTTGCAATTGGCAGAAGGTGTCGAAGTCGAGCTGATGTCGCCGAATGCAGTAAAAGAAGCATTGAAGAAAAACCCGTTGATGATTCGATTCGATGAAACGGGCCTGAAATCATTCCAGGAAAACGCATTTATGACGGCCTATGCGTGCCTGACCGGAGCGACGGGGTGAGCGAGAACGCCGGGAGAATGGAGCAGACAAGCCTGGCTTTGGAAGAGCTGGCGCTGGATGAGCGACTGCTAAAAGCGCTGGCCGAGCAGGGTTTTGATACGGCCACGGAAGTTCAGGCCAGGGTCATTCCCCAGGCGCTGGCTGGAAAGGACTTGCTGGTTTCAGCGAAAACCGGCAGTGGAAAAACGGCGGCATTTGTGTTGTCAATGCTACAGTGTTTCCTGAACCAACCCCGCTCTGTCCAGTTTATACGCGCTTTGATTGTGGCACCGACACGCGAGTTGGCGAGCCAAATCAAACGCGCCTTTGACCAAATGGCGGCGTTTACCGAATTCCACTGTGCTCTGGTCATTGGTGGTGAGGATTTCAAACGGCAACTGACAGCGGTACGTCGCATTCCCCAGGTGTTGATTGCCACCCCCGGACGGTTGCTGGAGTATATCGAAGATGATTATGTGGATTTCAGCCAACTGGACGTGCTGGTAGTGGACGAAGCCGACCGAATGCTGGATATGGGCTTTGTGGATGCGATGCAGACCATAGCGGGTGAGTGCAACCCTGACCGGCAAACCTGGCTGTTTTCTGCCACATTGAAAAACAGGGATGTCAGCAGAATTGCCGACCTGTTGCGTGACCCGGCAAGGATCAGGGTGGATACCCGATTTCACGGGCATAGCCAGCTTCGTCAACAACGGGTTCTGGCCGATGATGATAAACACAAAGTGGCTTTGATCGCAGCCCTTGTGGAAGAAGAAGCGGCTAACCGGGTATTTGTGTTCTGCAATACTCGCGCCCAGGTGCAACAGGTCTGCTCAAAGCTCAATTACAAGAAACTGAGAGCGGCATATATTCATGGGGAAGTATCTCAATCCAGTCGTAAAAAGGTGATGGAAAAATTCAGGCAGGGAGTGTTTCAGGTACTGGTCGCCACTGACCTTGCAGCGCGTGGCCTGGATATCAATGATGTTGATATGGTGATCAACCATACCGTTGCACCTTCGGGAGATGACCATGTGCACCGGGCCGGGCGAACCGGGAGGGCAGGACAGAGCGGCACAGTGGTTACCCTGGTCAATTCAATGGAATGGAACCTGATGTCCAGTATTGAACGTTATCTCAAGATTCGTTTTGAGCCAAGAAAGGTAAAAGGGCTGGAAGCACATTATACCGGCCCGAAGAATCTCAAAAAATCCGGAAAAATGGCACGAAAAGGTAAAAGAAAGACAAAGGCAAAAACAAAGACAAAAACAAAAACAAAAACAAACGAGGTGATCACAATTGGGTGAAATATGTTGAAAAACAGGAGCTTATGAGAAAACAAAAGTCAAAAACAGTCATGCAACATATTCGGCAATATGCGGTTACCGATACCCTCCCTGTACTGTTCGGTTACGTGCCCATGGGCATGGCGTTCGGCCTGTTACTTGAGAGTCAGGGCTATGGTTGGTACTGGGCAACCGCCATGGGTGTGTTTATTTTTGCGGGTGCTGCCCAGTTTCTTGCGGTTGGTTTGCTGGCTGCCCACGCGGGCCTGCTAGAGGTGGCGGTAACCACGCTGCTGCTTAATTCCCGCCATGTGTTTTATGGCTTGTCGATGCTTGCCCGTTATCGGGCAAAAGGTATGGAAAGGTTTTACCTGATTTTTGGCCTTACAGATGAAACTTACTCCCTGCTGTCAGCGCAAACACGCACATTCGATAATGTCGCCGAACAAAATCGGTATCAATTGTGGGTAACCGGATTGAATCATAGCTATTGGGTTGTTGGCTGCACATCGGGCGCATTGCTGGGAACACTGGCCAGCTTTAATACCCGGGGGTTGGAGTTTACATTACCGGCGCTGTTTCTGGTGCTGGCAATAGAGCAATACAAGGTGACCCGAAAAATCTTCCCGTTTGTTATTGCAACAATCGCGGCAACGGTGTCGTTAACGCTGTTTGAAACAGATAATATGTTATTGATATCTATCTCCCTTACCCTGTGCCTTCTTCTCGGCTATCGAAAAAAGGAAGTACAATCTGATGCCTGACACCTTCTACCTGATTTCCTTTATCGCTGTAATGGGCGGTGCCACCTTTGCGACAAGAGCCACTTCCTTTATTTTGTTTAACAACAAGGGCAATCATCCGGCCATTGAATTTCTCGGGGCGTATTTGCCCCCTGCAATCATGTTGCTGTTAGTCATCTACTGTTTTAAGGACGTAGAGATTACATGCCCCGCCTCGCTGGCAGCCGAGATTGTTTCACTGGCCCTTGTGGCGGTTTTGCATCTGACCATAAAAAATCCGTTGATCAGTATTGGCGCAGGAACCCTTTGTTATATGATGATGGTGCAGGCGTGAACGGCAGCAGAATCGGGTGCCGGAGTGAATAAAAGGCGCCGCCGCCGGTGTGCGTGCCAAACAACAGCTTGATTAGTGAAGGAGAGGAAATGAGTATACAAAACGTGGATTTTATGGTCGATAAAAGTGATTTGACCAGGGTGCAATTTGAGCGCAATAGCATCGCTGATATCGCACCCGGGCAAGCGCTGTTAAAAGTCGATAGTTTTTCCTTTACCGCCAATAACATTACCTATGCTCTGCTGGGCGATGCTTTTTCCTACTGGGATTTTTTCCCCGCGCCCGAGGGTTTTGGCAGAATTCCCGTGTGGGGTTTTGCCGATGTTCTGTCTTCGAAAGTGGAGGGCGTTGGTGAGGGCGATAGACTATACGGCTATCTGCCTATGTCCACGCATCTTTTGGTAGAGCCAGGACACGTTAACGATCACGGTTTTATGGATATTGTGTCCCATCGCGCAGCGCGTTCGCCGATTTACAACCAATACACGTTTACTGCAAAAGACCCCGTTTATAGCCCGGAAAACGAGGGCCTGATCAGTTTGTTCAGGCCCTTGTTCACCACCTCTTTTTTACTTGACGTATTCCACGCGAAAAGTGATTTTTTTGGCGCAAACTGCATTTTGCTGACCAGCGCATCAAGTAAAACCGCTATCGGTCTGGCCAGTTTACTCGCCAAACGTGATTTGGAAGTGATCGGTCTGACCAGTGCATCAAATCGTGACTTTGTAGTCTCATTGGCTTATTACGACAGGGTGATCAGCTACGAAGAGCTTGAAACGCTGCCTGTTGTTCCCTCGGCTTTTGTGGATATGGCAGGCAGTGGTGACGTATTGGCCAGAGTGCATCGGCATTTTGGCGATGCCCTGAAAAAATCCTTGCTGGTAGGCGCAACCCATTGGGATGAGCGCAACGATGTGAGTAAAAAAGAGATGCCCGGTGCCGTCCCCGAGGTTTTTTTCGCTCCGGGCTTTGCGCAAACGTGCATTCAGGATATGGGTCGCGAACGGTTTCTGACAAACATCGGCCGCGCCTGGGCAGATTTTATTCCGCATACATCCAACTGGATCAGGGTCGAAAAATCGAGCGGTTCAGATCAGGTCGAAGCGGTATATCGCAACGTACTGAATAATGTGTCGAACCCGTCCACGGGACAGATTTTGTCTTTGTGGGAAGGAGCTCGTGCGTAACCCGGAGAAATTTGATTCACCATGCAAAATGACGCGGCCATAGGGCTTCCCTGGCTGAAAGACGGAGCATTTTTACCCGTCGGCAAGTCCCGTTCGGGTTGAAAACGCCTTCAATGCCTTTTATCCTTTACCGTTTTGATTGTTGTCAGGAGAACGCATGAGCGAAATTATTCAGGAACTCGTGGAGCTATTAAACCTTGAGACCATTGAGCACAATTTATTTCGTGGCCAAAGTCAGGATATAGGTAGCCACAGTGTATTCGGCGGACAGGTAATCAGCCAGGCTCTGGTGGCGGCCGCCCGAACGCTGGATAATGATCGCCATACGCATTCTCTGCATGCCTATTTTCTCCGCCCTGGCGATATGGAAGCACCCATTGTTTACAAAGTGGACCGGATTCGAAATGGCGGCAGTTTCACAACGCGGCGGGTAGTCGCGGTGCAACATGGTGAGGCCATTTTCAGTATGTCATGCTCGTTCCAGACATTGGAAGATGGCCTGGAGCATCAGGCGGTTGATATGCCGAATGTGCCAGCACCGGCGGATGTGGAACCCGAAAGTGAACTTATAAAACGGGTGGTACACAAAATCCCGGAGCGTATCAGAGACACCCTTACCAGGGAATGTCCCATTGAAATCCGCCCCGTAAATCCGGTTGATTTTTTCACCCCGGAAAAAACATCACCACGGAAGCAAGTGTGGTTTAAAACCAATGGCAAGCTGAACGATTCACAGCCATTACATCAGGCATTGTTGGCCTATGCATCGGATTTTGGGCTAATTGGCACTGGCATGATGCCTCACGGACTGTCATTTTGTAATCCTGCCCTGCAGGTAGCCAGCCTGGATCATGCCATTTGGTTCCACCACCCATTTCGTGCCGATGACTGGTTGCTCTACGACATGGAGAGCCCCAGTGCATCTAACGCACGCAATTTTAACCGTGGTTTGATATACAACCAGGCGGGCCAATTGGTGGCGTCAGTCGCTCAGGAAGGTTTGATGCGTATCAGAAAAAAAAGAGGTTAACTATCCAGACTGTTCATTCAAACAAGGCCTCCTTGATTGAAAGATGAGGCATTTTTACCTGTCGGTAAATTCCGTTCGGGTTGAAAAGGGCCTCTGATGCTTCCTGTTTTGAGACCGCCCTGATGCTCATCCCTGTGCCGGGTCAGGGCAATCTCCTGCGGTATCCGGGAATCAAAGCCTGAATCGTTCCAGCTTCTGGCAAATCCGGGATGTCATTGAACTCAATTCGTCGCATGCCTGTTGATTTTCGACAGCTCTGGTCAGGGCATCGTCTGCAATACCTGCGATTCTGTTTATATTTGTTGCTATTTCATTCGTTACTACAGACTGTTCCTCGGCTGCACTTGCAATTTGAATATTCATATCAGAGATGGTAGAGATTGAACTGACGATACCTGTCAGTAGCTGGCTGGTCTGATGGATCTCGGCTACCATCTCTCTTCCCTTTTCAGTACTTGTTTTCATTACGTCAACGGCATTTCCCGTTCCCTGCTGCAACCGCCTGATCATTTCCTGTATCTCTTCCGTGGTAGTTTGAGTTCTGTTTGCCAGGCTCCTGACCTCATCTGCCACTACGGCAAAACCCCGCCCTTGTTCTCCCGCTCTGGCTGCTTCAATGGCGGCATTTAGAGCCAGCAGATTTGTTTGCTCTGCAATTCCTTGAATAACCTCAATCATCGACGTAATACGATCTACATCTTCTTCCAGAGAGTGGATGACGCCTGCTCCATTGTCAATCTCTTGCGACAACACTTCAATCGAAACGCTTGTCTCATCAACAACTCCCCTTGCGTTGTTCGCCTCACCATCTGCCGATCTTGCCGCCGAAGCCGCTTCGGCCGCGCTTTGCGATACCTGGTTTGCCGCGGCCCCCATTTCGGTAACGGCTGTAGCCACCAGGTTTGTTTCCTCCCGGTGATCTTCTATACCATTGCGAGTCTGGTTCGCAATGGAAACCAGCCGATCAAAATTCCCCGCCATACGGTTTGAAGAGGAAACGATGTCTTTCACCAAAGAATGGATTTGTTCGGCAAAGCGATTGAAATATTCTGCCACCTGCCCGATTTCATCATTCCCGGGTCGCAATCGACAGGTCAGGTCACCATCACCCTCGGATATTTCCTTCAAAGCCGTTGTTACTTCAGACAAGGGACGTAAGACAACATGATTGAGCAGAAAGGTAATAGTCGCCATCAAAAGGGCAAGAATAACAACCAATTTGATGAGTTGATGATAGAGCGACTGGAGCAAATAGGCCTCTATTGCTGTATAATCCTTGACAATTACCAGCTTCCCGACTTGATCCACCTGTCCTGAATCATCATAGGCAAGGCTCACTTCTCTCCATTGATCAGATGAAATCTGGTCAAGAGAAACGCTTGTAAAGTTTCCGTTATTATTCTTTTTCAAGCCGAGCAAAAGCTGGTTTGAATTATCTGCTATCAAGATAGAACGTATGGAATTGGCTGCCAGCTCGGAGTGAACGATCGCCTCCATTTGTTCCAGCTCATAGTTCCAAATCGTTGCAGGCAAGCTTTTTGACATCCGTTCAATTGCAGATTGAATATTGCTATCCAGCGACGCATTCATTTCTGTGCGAGTCTGGAAATACTCAAATAAACTGAAAAGAACCAGCAAAAGTGCTACAACAACACCGGCGACTAAATTAAATCTGACCTTTATCGAGCTATTCATAAGAAGCATGTATTTATTATCTGGTTGCTTGATTCAGGCAGGCTTCTGCCCCTGAACGAGCAGAATCCCGCTGTGTTTTTTCAGTATTTGGCTGCGATTTCCGCCATTACCTCTGCGTTATCGCGAATTTTGGCAATTTCGGCCCAAATTCGATTTCGGTCAGCCTCGCTGATCGATGATTTTTTGGAAACAGGGAGATAATATGACTTGGATTCAATCGGCGTGTCACCAATGTGCAGCTTACCTTTGTATGCGTCTTTCCGGCTCAATACATTTACGACTTCGGGAATGGTTACCACGGAACCCTTTCCTTTTCTGAGCAACTTCTTAATGTTTTTTTCATCTCCTGTGGCGGAATCGTCAACCCTGACTCCCTGTTTCTTCAGGTCGTCAGCAATAGAATAACCACGAGGCGCCAACACCGGGGCCGGCAAGGTTTTGACATTTCCGCCAAATTGATACGAACTGTCTGCTGTGGTCACGACAATGTATTCAACCTGCATTACCCGGTTCGGGGACTTCCCGGCCTCCTTGGCATCTGCGGGATAGTGCAGGAATCTGGCTCTCGCATCCTTATACGACGCGGTCGCGATTCCATCCATTTTTCCCGTTTCGGCGGCCTTCAGGCAGCGCTTCCAGGGTAGCGCCTTGAACTCCGCGGTGTATCCGATGTTCGAAAGAGCCCTGGCAATTATATCGATATGGATTCCCTTGGGCTGGCCTTTTTCCACCAGTGTGAAGGGGTACCAGAAGTTGTTATCCGTACATATGGCGATCTTTTTTTCGGCAAAGGCATTCAATGAAACCATAACCAGCAAGCAAGAGAATAGTATTTTTTTCACGATGAACCCCGTATGGTTGAATGTTAAAACAGCGCTCCTTCAGAAGATCAGGAAAGCATCATCAGCCTTTTTTGACATGTTTATCCCGTACCCTGAAGGTGACGCGAATATCATGCCTTTATTGAACAGATAATAGTCCATAACGTGTACCGGTCAATGATAACCGGGTACATTTTTTCTGAAATGTAAGGGTGATAAATCGGCTGTTAGTCCAATGCAGGTTGAGGCAGACAGGGATAGATCTAAAACGAATAACTGATCTTGCTCCATACCGATGACCAGGGCTCAAGTGCAGACAACCCCTGTTGCGAGCGACTGGTGTAATCCTGAATGCCAGCAGCCAGTTTCAGGTTATCTGTATACTGATATTCTGCCTTGAAACTGGCTGCAGACGATCGGCTTTGAGGCTGGTACAGCGCAGAAAAATCCAGCGTCAGGGTTTCGCGTAGCAGCGTACGAGTAAGGCTGAAGGTCAGGGTCCGGTTTGTTGAGCGACGTTGAAACTGATGCTGGCTGTGTTTTTTGACCAGACAGTCCCAGAGTGATTGCGCGGTGAGCATCCAGTCGCCGGAACGCCAGTCCAGGCCCAGTAACAGCTTGATCTGGCGGGCTTTTGTGAGTTGATTTTCTCCGGTTAAAAACGCTCGCCCGTCGATCGCTGCCATTTCGGCGCGAATCACCCATTCCGATATGGGGACAGCCAGATCCAGCCCGAGCATGTTGATACGACTATGTGTCTCGGTCAATTCAAGTCTGCTTTTGCCGCCGACAGACACCAGTTGTGGTTGCCACTGTGCCTCTCTATCGTCACCGTGAAAAAACGACAGGGAAAAGTCCAGTGCACTGAAATAAAAAGAGGCGCGTGCGGCGAGCTCGCTGTGCCGTGCAAATTTTCGTTTTTTTGCCTGCATATAGTGAGCAGCCAGGCTCTGCCCGTTGAACTCGATGATGGCCGGTTTGAACACACCGGTTAGCGGGTTGTTTTTGTCATCGGGCAAGGTGTCACCGGATGGAACCGGTAGCCAGTACAGTTCCCAACTGCTGTTATCAGTCAGGTAACGTACTCTGAGGGCATCGACTGCCTGGCGCGTATCCTGGTATTCCCGGGCAATAAATTCGGCACGATCTTTGGGTGATACTATGTCTGTTACTGCCAGGCCATCGGCTCTACCCCAGATAACAAGCTGACGACCCAGCCTGATATCAAAATTGTCAGCCAGGTATTGCCACCAGAGTTCTTTGGTTTGGTAGAGTGGCTGCCCGGCTGCATAGCGGTTGTGGCCCAGATCGAATACCCACATGGCCTGGTGATTGCCCTGATACCATTCAAACTGCTGATGCCAGCGCAAACCGGCTGCGCTTGCCTGACCGGATTCGGGAGCCTTCCAGGCCTGGGCATACAGGACATCCACCAATCCGCTGCTTTCCCGTTCCAATGCCTGAGCGAGGTTAGCCAGACCTGGCAGGCAGACGATCATGGCCAGCCAAAGAGGGAGTCGCCACGAATTTTGACATGGGCTGACGCGCATCAGAGTAACCTGAAGCTCATCGAATCCGGCCACGTTCGAGGGTCGAGACCCGAAAACGACCGTCTTCGACGGGGCGGTTAAAATGGATCTGATGGTTTTCAATCAGGGTGCGGTGTTTGTCCTGCACATTGTGCATTTCCATCAGGCCGACGCTCCAGTAGCCTTCAATTTTTTCAATTTTGTCGGTGCGCAGCAGCTTCAGCAGCTTGCCCTGGCGATCATAGTATTCGACATAACGCACCACCAGGCTGTTTTTGTCTATCCAGCTGATCCGTTTGCTGTACATGCTGTTTTTTTCCAGCGGAACTGACTCGACTACCCAGCAGGCAACGCCTTCCCTTGATTCTTCACGGAGTAAGGTATGGGTGTCTTCTTCCGGTTGCCGATCACCCATATCGTCATAGGTGAAATCCGTGCCCATAAAGTAGTCATTGCGCGAGCTTCCGGCAATGCGTTTGGCCTTGCGTAAAGCGGGCAGGTACAGCCAGGTGTCGTCTTCCTTGTCCAGGGCGTCGTATTCATAGTTCAGGTTGGCCACCCCCTTAACATCATTCGGCTTGAGAAATACAATCAGGGTGCGTGTTTCACCCGGATAGTCCTTGCTGTAGCTTACCAGTTTGCGCACCCGTTGGCTGCCGTGGCGGTTGGTCAGAGTCATGGTGGTCTCACTGGTACGGGTTTCGCCATCATCGCGGGCATCCACCTTTTTCATAATCTCGAGTCCGTCTAACGCCGCCTCCTGGTTGCCGGTTGCGGGGGCACTGATCGCCACTGTACTGGCACACAGTATCGTACTGGCAACCACTATCGTTCTCGCAGCCACTATCGCACTGGTAATCATTCGTACACTGTAAATCAATCGCGGCATCATAAGGGAGCTTCCTCTTTTTCCGGGCCAAAGGGTTGAGTCAGGTAAATCAGAACCGGTGTCAGCAGATAGTCAATAATCAGCGCAGCCGTTAACCCCAACGCCGACATCATGCCAATGCGCGTGATCATGTTGATAGGGGAGGTCATAAACACGCCAAAAGCTACGGACAGGATAATGGTGGTCATGGCCAGGTTTTTGCCGATACTGCAAAACGTCTGCTCAATGGCCTGTCGGTAGCGGCCACTTTGTTCAAAAGCAAGTTTGATATGATTGACAAAATGAATGGTGTCATCCACGGCAATACCCAGCATCATCGGCATGATGGTCATGGTCATCATGTCCAGGCTGAATCCGGCATAACCCATCAAACCACCAATGGCAAAGACCGGCGCCAGGTTGGGTAACAGCCCGATCAAACCGGTTTTGATACTGCCAAATACCAGAATCATGCACAGGCCAATGACCAGCAGTGCTGTCATAAACGAGGCCAGTTCGGCTGTCACCAGTTTGTTGTTCATTTCTGCAAAACGAACGGCGGTGCCGATAATTAACAGTTCTCCGTCTGGAAAGAGGTCTTTGCCAATCTGCCGGATGCGATTCATTTCTGCAACGGTTTCATTGGCAGAAAAACGACTCATTTCCACATTGGCACGGAGACTGCGGTGATCATCATCAATCCACTGGTACATGTTTTTGCCGCCAGACCACTCATACAACAGCAGGAGCTGGGAGATCAGTTCACGAGTTTCGGGAATACGATAATAAGCCGGGTCATCGGCATGCAGGGTCTGGTTGATCTCGCACAATACGTCAATAATGGAATGAACCTTGGCTCCCTGGTCGTTCTTTTTGGTCAGTTCAAAATTACCGACTTCATCCAGTAGTGTTTTGAATCTGTTCAGTATCTCCGGGTCTTTTACCTGATCTTTCTCCGGATAAACCAGCATCAGGTTGTAGTTGATATAGGAGCCAAGGTCTGACCGGGTGACTTCTTTGATCCGTTTCAGATAAGGGACTTTTTCACCCATCATTTCCATGGCATCCATATTGACCTGGATTTTGAATAGTGCGGGAATGCTGATAACAAAGAGCATCCCCGTTGCCAGTAATATCAGCTTGCGGTGATTCAGTACCCGGTTGGCCAGCCAGAGGTAAAAGCGGTCGGATCGGGTTGTCTGTGTTTTGTCTGAACTGGTCTGACCGGTTTGTACGGCTTGCCTGCCGAAGCTGAACAGGAGAGGAATCAGGATGCTGACAAACAGGTAAACCGACAGTACCACCGCAGAGGTAACCCAGGCCAGCCAGTCCGTGAGCAGAATTCCGGCGGACAAAAATGACAGCATGGAGCCGACGGTCGTCAAAGCGGTAAATAAAATCGGCCAGCCGGTTTGCCCGACACCGAAGACTACCGCCTGTTGCCGATCCAGACCACGCGCCAGCCCGGATTTGATCGCATTCACAATATGAACCGAATACCCGACTGACAGGGCCATACCCAGAAAAACGGGCAGCAGGGCCATACTGCTATCCACGGCAAAATCCAGCCACCCCATCATGCCGAATACACTGGCCACACCGAAGATGGTGGTAAAGGCAGGCACCAACACGCCTTTGAGTGAGCGCAGAAACACGGCCAGCAACAGCAACATCAGGGCAAAACCGGCACCCACCCGTTTGGCCATTTCCTGTTGCATGGTGTCACGCTCTTCTGTCTCGGTATAAGGCATGCCCACAGGTTTGATCCTGTATTCAGAGCTTTGCCATTTTGGGTCAGTCAAGACGGACATCGCCGCTTCGCCTACCTGATACAGGGGGTTTTGCTCGCCTTTGGCCGCCCAGTCCGCCTCATCCGGGAAAGCGCGTAACGACAGGGCCAGCCAGGTTTCCGTGCTGTCGGCGGTGACCGCCTTGCCGACCAGTGAGGGGCGGGACATCACCAGCTGGCGCATGGCTTCAATTTCTTCGCCGGTTTGCGGAATGCCCTCTTCCATCGGGTTGATCACTGAAATTCCCTCATCAGTACCAACTGCAATATCCAGGCTGGCCAGTGAGGTAACGCGATCTGCATAGGGGACGGCAGCCAACAGGGCATCCCCCATATCGGCAATGGCCTGCAATACGGCAGGCTTGAATACATCATCGGCACTGACCAGTACGGCGACCTGTTCGTTGTTGCCAAAGGTTCGTTCAAAACGATCGGTAAGTTGAGTGATATTGTCTTTTTTGCCAAAAAAACTTTCCTCGGAAACCCGGGACTTGACCATGCTCAAACCATAAAGCGCAAACAGGCTATAGGCCAACAGCAACAACAAAACAGACCAGCGAATGGCGATCAGGCGCCTGGCATAAGACTCGAACCATTGGTTTATCCGGTTAAGTTGCATATCCCACCTCCTCAATCACTCGTGCAATGAGTGTAAATGAAAATAAAACCCGTTTACAGGGGGGGTGATTAATTTGGGTGAAATATGGGCATAATGATAGAATTTTTTGTAGTGGATAAAAAATGCCAAGTGAGGACGATACTATCAAGAGCATAAAAAAAATGCAGCTTCGGGTGATGCTTGTCAGCGGTGTAGCAGGGTTGGGTCTGGTGGCGATCCTGGGTTGGGTGGTGATTGATACGGGGCTGCATGTTACCGGCGACTATGAGTTCTGCACTTCTTGCCACAATACCATGGCACCAATGGCAATCGCCTACAAAAATGACTTGCATGGAGGTAAAAACCCTGCGGGCTGGCGGGCCCGGTGTGTTGATTGTCATTTGCCCCACGATAACGCCTTGCATCACCTGTTCGTAAAAGCCCGTCATGGCATTGTCGACTCCTATATGGAGTGGACTACGGAACCTCTCGATATCGATTGGCATGGTAATCGTAAAAACCGGGAGTCCTTTGTCTATGATTCCGGTTGCCTGTCCTGTCATAAATATCTGGCAGACGCCTCCAGGGCAAACCGGAAGGCGTTTCATCTTCATCGGGTGTATTTTGCCCGAAACTCCGGTATGCAATGTGTGTCGTGTCACCAGCACGTGGGGCACCATGAGTTAGGTGATCAACTGCTGAAACTGGGTTGGGAGGCTGCTCGATGAACAGAATTTACATGATACTGGTACCTTTATCTTTACTGTACTGTGTAGTCCAAAATTTCGCCCGCAGAACCGGGCAGTGTTCGGAAAGAAGTGCCCGATCCTGGCTGGCCCGCACATGCAGTTATAATCTGATACTTATACCCGCACTGAGTATTCCTTTTTGCCCGTATCCCAGTTCCAGGAAGCCACCGGCAGTTTCGTTACCTATTCTCAATCCAATCGGGTTAATCTGATAGGCAAAAATAGTTTCGCTTTCTGTTTTTGCATCTGCCGTATCTTTCCTTGTCGTTTCGTATATGGTTCCTGCACTGGCAGAGCCATAAAAATCAATATAATGAGTCCTGTACCAGGAATATGATGCAGTTGGCATAAAGAAGTATCTTTTCATTTTGCTTGTTTCAAACGGCTCTACATCCTTTGACTTTTTGAACAATTCTTCTTTGGCGGTAGAGTATCCAAGGTCTACGCCCAATCCAAATCTGTCAATATGATAGCGATAACCCAGGCCTGCCACTCCAAAGGTGGTTGTTTCGGATCTTTGTGCTATTCCAAGCAATCCATTAGTAAGAGTATCTGCAAAAATATCGGAGTCACTGGCTGTATAGCCGGTGCCATAAAAGGGTCTGATTTCATGCTTTTTGCTTTCATGTGCACTTTCTGCATTTACATTCGCCGCTCCTGCTGCGAATGCCGCTATTACAATGACTGCTGTTTTAACATTGGTTTTCATGTTTTTTACGCTCATAGAATGAATGTGTTTTCAGATACATATGGTTTTGGAATCAAAAAACCGGATTTTTGAAATCTGCCTGTTCAAGTGCAAGAGTGATGGTTTCTCTTGAAGGCTGTCCGGCAACGCTTATGTGCGAGCCTTTAACTCAGGCTAACACCTCTATCATATGTCCGGTTTTATAGAATACAACAGCTATCTATGGTTGCCAGTGCGTTCACTGTTTCTTTTTGTGAAGAACCCTGATACGTGTTGCCCGCGTTCTGAACCTGGCCGCTGTTCTGCCGGTTCTAAAAAAAACGGGACATACAGAGGCGGGCAGGAAGTTGTATTTTCCGGTTAAATTCGCGATTGAAATAAAAATTGAAAGCGGGCATTGCACCCGCCTTCAATGATGGTTAATCAATCATGGCCGTAGCGAAGGAATTGCCCAGGTGCCTGAACATGCCTGATCTACACTGGCGTCTGCTATAGGTGGAAGCAGATTTGCCCAGGTACCTCCCTCCCGTAACCTGCCCTGAATTGAGTATCTGCGAGCTACGTGTTCATACACTTCACCACATTGTCCTGTTTCTACAGGAAAATTCGTGTCGTCTAGAACCATCTCCCCGGCGCCGTCTTCCAGTTCGAGGTGGAAATCATAAGAGTGGCATTCAGTTTCGGCACGCACCTGCACAATGTACGGTCCTGTTTTAGGGTCATGGAATTCAACAGGGTAGGTGTAGCTAATAGAGTCCATCGTCGGCGTACCCTGACCCGTGAATGTGCCGTTATAAACCGATATTACGGGTATATCAAGGTTCCATTCGGCATCACCATTGAAATTGAAATTCAATGTTTCTGCTTCTCTAAAGCTGGCCTTGGGAACACTGAAAGAAGCCACTTCAGAAGAGTCGATAATGCCGACAGGAATAATCTGATCCTGGAAACAAAGCGAATTCTGTTTAAATTTCAGAGCGAAGTAACCCATCTTGCGAGGCAAATAAATCTCATAGCGGCCAACATCATTTTCCGAATCCACCTTTGAAGCGGTGAACCAGGCAGTTTGGGCACCTGTCATGTCGTGAAGTGACACTACACCACCTTCTACCTGTACCCGCTCGGTTTCCTCAGTCTGATCCTTATGCTTTCTTGGCCACACGACATGCCCGGTGATTTTGGGTGCCGGGTCTAACTCCGGTACGAGATAAAGCACCACCGGCCTGGCAACGGAAGATGGAGTAATACGCTTTACCGTTTTGTCATTCTCGCCAGGTACGTCAGCTTCTTCCCGGACGACAACGGTCCCATCGGAAACAACAATTTTATACTCCTTGATGATATACCCTTTCGCCTCAAACCGGATAATGTGCCGGCCTGAACCGAACTTGCGACCTATGGTGAACCCCTTGTTGGCAGTGACCACGTGGCTGCTATTCCCGTCCTGGGATCGGACGTATACCCGGGTTTCAGCGTTATCCTTTCTGATAAGCCCTTTTCCGTTGGTTGTGAGAATCAGACCTGCGACAACGGCTTTCAATTCAGTTTCTTCGGTTTGCCAGCCGAGAAGGCCGGAAATGACGCCGCTGAGCCCGGTGGCGATAGAAGTGGCATCCCTGGTGGCAATCCCGGAGGCAAGATCCAGACCTGCCGAACCATAGCCCAGCGGTGTATTATCCAGATAGACGCTGCCAAAACCGATGGCTGCACTGACACAGCCCATAGTAATCGAGGCTGTGAGACCACCCGTTGCATATAGCTGTGAACCACACAGGAATATCCCCACGCTGGTACCTACAACACCAATGGCGTAAGAAGCCAATGAAGGGCCATCAGAGTAGGCGCTGACCCGGCCTGCATCCGCATAGGCCCTGACACGGCTTGCAACCAGCCTGGTATTTTGTGATTGGGAATGAAGTCCACCTGCCATCAGGCTTACTTGCCTGTGGGTCTCCTGCCGCCCGTCTGCATGGTCAATGGTGAGGTCAACCGTGTTGCCATTGTGATTGGTATAACTGAAAACAGTGCCATTCACTTCCATTCGGGTTACCTGCCCGGATGCGTTGAAGTCAAATTTGATCAACTGGCCATCAGGAGTCTGATAAATTGCCCCCAGCACTGCTTCAGAGCCGACCTGTTTGTTGCCATCAAAAATAACGTAAAAGGCTTCTCCCAGAATATTATTGACTGCGACCGCCTTATTGTTTTTTGCATCGGTAATAATCGTGACCGCCGTTTCGGGAGGCCCGGCATCAACAGGCGGAGGGATAACCATGTCTGGATCAGTGATTACGTGAGGGTTATCACTGCCTGGATCGGGAACCGGATCCGGGTCGGGGGTTGGCCGGGGAATCTCGGAGGAACGATCACCACAATCAGCACAGTCAGATCCAAGCGCACATTCAGCGTAATCGGAATTGGTGCCTCCATCGTCACACTGGCCATCACCCGAGTATCTGCAACCCTCATTACAGGCTGCATTGGCCGTGCGTAATCCGCAGTCCGCACAGTCGGTGCCCAGATTGCAAACACCGTTGTCTGATCCGTCCCCACCATCATCACAAATACCGTCTCTGGAGTAATTGCAGGTATTGTTACAGTACGCCGAGTCTGTACCCGGGTTTCGCCAAAGGTTGACAAGCATATCGGCATTGCCCCTGGCTCGATTGACGCTTTCTGCCGTGTCGTCCACAATTTCAAGCAAGCCCTTCGCCAGCTCAATATCCCGGTAGGTTACATTGCCTGCGGCAAGCACCCCGGTAAAGTAATCAGCCAATTGAAGTTTGTTGGCGACAATGGTTGCATCGACCCCGGTGGCCCCATTGAGTACACTCAGCGTAATGGTTTGAAGATTCATGCGTCCGGAAGTCAGTTCATCAAGATACCATTGTTTTCCGGCACTGTCCGGGTCACGATTAAACATTTGCCGGTATATGGAATCGATCAATTCACTATTGGTCAACCCGCCATAGCGTTCGGTAAATTCAGAGGAAACCCCGAATGCATCAATAATGTTTTTGAGATTGCCACCTGTGCCGTCCATGCGACAGGCCCAGTAATCAATACCACCAGGGTCACCAGGTCTGCCATAATAGGAAATATAGGATTTTTGAACCCAACTCCTTGAGGATTCCGAACAATCTGCCCAGGCTGAAAATGACATAAGCCCGGTTAGAAAAAATGCCAGAATCGACAATCGGTTGTTATACGAACACACTTTTAAATCCGAGTACCTCATAACGTTCTCCCGAAAAACTGCCAGCACCACCTTTCCTTCTTCAAAAAACCACTGTTTTTGATTATTGGTTATTTATTCCGGTTTCCTGTCCCTCTTTATCATTATGGCTTTTGATTGGGGAAGGAGTAAAGGCTTGATGCAAATCGGCTTCGGTTGATGCGGGAAAAAACGTGAGGATCAATTACCGAATTTTTGGCGGGTAGCGGGTTGGTGCAAGATAAAAGAATTGAAAAAAAACGCCCCCGGAGGGCCCGGGGGCGCGGGCGGCCTGCTAAAGCAGGTTTGATGTCAGGATTACTTCAATCGGTAAGTAACACCCATTGTCAAACTTTTACCCAGATCATCATTGCCGTTGTCATCGACGCCATCATCCAGATCAGTGAGTTTGGCAGTAAGGTCAAAGCTCAGTTGATTTGACAGGTAATAACGGTAAGACGATACCAGCGTGTTCATGGTGACGTTTTCAGCGTCTTCATAGTTGGAGTAATTCAACTGCCAGCTGTTTTCCCAATCAATACGGTCACTGATTTCATAGGTCAAAGCCATTCTGTTTTGAGCATTGAAGCTGTTCTCGCCGTCGTCGATCACGGTGGTCAGCAAGGTTTCGTTGGAAAACTGCAGGCTGTTGTTGATCGGGTAGTGGTACTCGGCACCAATCTCCAGAGCGGGTTTGCTGTTGGAGCCATCGTAGTTACTGATCACGGAACCCGCACCGGCGCGAACCAGCCAGCCATACTTGCGTGTAGAGATACGCTCTTTGTTCAATACATCGTAAATGCGTATTGTACCGCGTGTGCTCAGGTCACTGCCCAGCGCGGTTTCGATGTCGGCAATCCATTCCATTTGATAATCGGCAGAGCCAAAACGACTGCGATACTCGGACTCTTTTGCGATTACCTCGGCAATTGCCTGATAGGTAGCCACTGAAGGTGCGCCTTGAAGCAGCCCCCGCTCCTGGAGAGCCTCGACCAGTCTTATCGCCCTGATCATGGGCGTGGCGTTGACCACCCGACCATAACCGGCACCCAAAGTAACTGCTGTGAGCGGATCTTCCATGTCAGTGCGTGCGCCTATTTCGCCTTTGCCGTACCAGAACGCTCCCGAGCTTCCAGGAGTGAAATACTGATCCGAGGTGATCGATGCGGTTGCCTGATAACTTTTTTCGCTTTTATCACCTTTATTCGGGCCACGATTACGGCTGGTATCACCAGAAAAATCAATCTTGGTGTTTTGGTCAGGCGATGAGAAAACACGCTCATAATCTGCACTCAACTCCAGATTGTAACTGCTTTGATCCTGGTTTCCATCCTGTACATTGAATTGACCGTTGATGTAGGCATCCTCATAGGCAGAGGTGGCTTCCTTATAGTCATAAAGTGTGACTGCACTGGCAAAAGTCGCGCCAGTGCTGACAACCAACGCAATGCTGCTACTAAGAATACTGTGTTTCATGTGTTTTATTCCTTGATATGTATTGTAAATGTAACTGCCTCACTGTGGACAAAAAGCTGCGCTTACAAGTTGAGACATGTTACAAGGTCTTTTCTTTTTGCCCGGACATCTCGTGAAGGGCAGTAAAGAAAGGCGGAAGAATCTTAAGCGCTTGATTGTTTCAATTTTATCGGCAAGATAATCCGCGTGGGCCAAGCCTACCAAAATTCATTTGAATTTCCAGCTTTAAACATTACAAAATGGACATCAAAATCAGATAATTGGTTAAAAGACCAATCTGTCTCAGGCAAAGCCCCGTTCGAAAATAAAGAAATTGTCACCTTCCTGAAGGTGGGGGATTGGAGTCAATCAAAGGTATCAGCAAGGGGGCAAGAGTGTAGTAACTTGCCGGGAAATGGTGCCCGGAGGCGGAATCGAACCACCGACACGAGGATTTTCAATCCTCTGCTCTACCGACTGAGCTATCCGGGCACACTGCCATTTTTAAGTAATGCCTGGCTGGCATCAGCGAGCAAGTTGCCCGTCTTTTGTGTGTTGCTTTGTGTCTGCAACGGGGGCGTATTTAAAAGGTTTTTCGTTGAATAGTCAAGAGGCTTTTTGATTAATTTGACGGTTTTTTTACGCCCGTTATTTTGATCGTTTACGATTCGGGGACGTAGCCTTCGGCCTTGTCGTAATCTTCGTTGGAAAAAAATTTATCCATTTGTGCGGTCAGATATTCTCTGGTGCGCGGGTCGATCAGGCTCAGGTGTTTTTCGTTGATCAGCATGGTTTGCAGTTGTTGCCATTCCTGCCATGCCTGTTGTGAAATGTTTTCATAGATATCCTGCCCTCCAGGGCCGGGCATGGGAGGAACCGGCAGGCCTTCGAGTTCTTTCCGGTATTTTCTGCAATAAACGAGTCGAGTCATGGCTGTAACCTGGTTTGGTGAATCCTGATGTTATGGTGATGAACCTGAGTGTTGATGAACGCTATGCTGACTGGCGTAATGGTAATCGGTTTGTGGTGAAAATTCTATCATTGATTGTCCGGGACGGTGTGTATGGATGCGAGGACTTTTTTTATGGGTGCAGGCAGCCCCAGAGTTGTTGCGACCATTTCTGATTTCCAGCCGTTGTTCAAGCCTGTGCCATATTCGGGGTGCGGTTCGGACAGGTATCCTGTTTCTTTTACTTCGAGTACGAGTGGGCGCAGTTTCAGGTTAAAGTGAGAAAAAATATGAGTAAACTCATCAAGAACAGAATGAGACTTGACCGAAACCCGCTGATTCATTTCCACCCGTGCAGCGATGTGTTGCCGGCTTTCTTTGATATCTCGCTGAGGAAGTGACCACAGCCCACCCCAGATTCCCTTGTCGGGTTGTTTTTCCAGCCAGATTTCCCGCTTTTCATTTCGAATGATCAGTAGCCAGGCTTGTCTGGTCGGGTTGGTGCGTTTCGGTTTTTTTCCGGGAAAGTCGGCGATACGGTTGTTGATAAACGCAAAGCAGGAATGGCTGAATGGGCAGTGTTCGCACTCCGGGCTGGTTCTGGTGCACACCGTTGCCCCGAGATCCATAATGGCCTGGGTATACTCGGCCAGCTGTGTTTGGGGTGTATAGCGTTCTGCGGCCTGCCAGAGTTGATTTTCAACCGCCTTTTTTCCCGGCCAGCCCCCAATTCCCAAAAAACGTGCCAGCACCCGCTTTACGTTTCCGTCAAGAATCGGGGCTCTTGTTTTGCAAGCGATGGAGAGGATGGCACCGGCCGTAGACCGGCCTATGCCAGGCAGGGAAACAAGGTCATTCAGATTGCAAGGGAGTGCGCCGTTAAACCGGGTGTTACAAATTATCGCGGCAGCATGTAAATTTCTTCCCCGGGCATAGTAGCCCAGACCAGACCAGTGAGCCAGCACCTCGTCCTGTTCGGCTTCGGCCAGACAAACGAGGGTCGGGAATCGGTGAATGAATCTTTCAAAGTAGGGGATTACCGTCTGCACCCGGGTCTGCTGAAGCATGATTTCAGACACCCAGACCTTGTAAGCATTTTTGTCTTTTTGCCAGGGCAGGTCTGTTCGGCCGTTATCTGCAAACCACTCCAGCAGCCTGTTTGCAAACCAGGTGCTGGCTGAAGGAGAGATTGTCGGGGTGCAGCCGACCACGGGGGGCGACGCACGCCCGTTTTCTGTCTGCCCGTCAGGTGCCTTTTTTGTCCGCACTTTTGCGGTCACAGATATTTGCGGTCACGGATATTAGTTGAACAACCCCTTGATAAGGCCTTTGACGGCTTCTTTTTTGTCCTCTTTTTCCTGTTGTTTTTCGGTGTCCGCCCTGGAGTCAGTGCTTCCTTCCTGATTTTTTTCCTTTTTATTTAACCACTTGCCCAGCTTGCGGTCGATTGCCTTGTCGATTTTTCGTGTAGCCTCCCGCCTGGCTATCTGTTTGACCATATCGGACATACGTGTCGTGTCCAGTCCGCAGTCTGGTGATGTTTCTCCGCCAATACTGCCCGTACATTTGACAGGAATCGCGATATCCTTGATGTACTTGTTGACTTCACAGTTCGGGTCTCCCAACTCGCCCACCACTTTCAGGTCGAGGCCATACTCCAGTGTATTGTCTGCCGTGTTTACCTGCCCGTGGCCACCCAGTGCAATACCGGCCAATGAAGCGATCAAGGAGGGGTTGCTTATGATGCGCCCATTGATTTTGACAGTTCCACTCATATCATTAAAGCTGGTGAGGGGCGGACGTTGGCTGATATCCACTTTTTTACCCTGTAGCTGTGCGGCTCCCTTGCATGCCAGAGCCTGAAGGTTGACACCTTCGAGTGCGCCCTTGTCGATATTGAAGGAGGCGGTGCCATCAGCATTGTTTTGCAGTTGGGTCAGGTTCTTCCCTGTTGAGGCGATATCCGCCTTAAAGTTCAGGTTGCCCGCCAATAACGTCAGCTCGCGGAAGTCTTTCAGCATGGGAAGCAGTTCGACCCGGTTGATTTCCGAATGCAGCTTCCAGGTCGGCTTTTTGGCTTTTACATTGATGTCTGCTGTCGCCAAAAAGTCGCCTTTATAGAGCTTTCCGGCTGCCTTGTTCAGTTTGATGATGCCATTTTTGGCGGTGGTCTGGATGGCGATATCCTGGATGGTCATGTTTTGGGCGACAAGCTGCTGTAAATTTGCAGACAAATCAAAGTTGAGCCCTTTCAGCATTTCGATTGGCAAGCTGTCGTCAGGAGCTGTGCCGCCCGGAGTGGTATCGGGCGACGGGGTCGTCCGGGCTTGCTCTTGTGTGCCTTCTTTTTGTTCAGGTGGCGAGTAACGGTCGATATCGATGGCATTTCCGTCCAGCCTGGCAAGGATCCGTGAGGTTTTCTGGTCGATCGAGGCGTTCCCCTTGAATACTGTATCATCAAGGGTGAGCTGAATGTCGGGAAGCGAAATCTGGTTGCCCGGGCTTTTTAGGGATGTACTGAAAGCAATTTTTTTCAGCACCTTGTCGTCAGTTGTCGGTATTGGCTTCTGACCAAGATTGGTGAGCAACTTTTGCAGTGAAAAATCAACGATTTTTGCGCTTCCGTTGATTTTGGGTGTCTTGTCTATTTCGGATATCTGCAAGTCGATAATGGCGGCAAGGTTTTCCAGGGTAAGTGACATATTGGCCACAGACAGGGTTTGGCCGGCTGTATCAAGTGTGATTGCTGTGTTGATTGCCGTGTTTACTGTTTCTGATCCAAATGGTTTTCCGGAGAGCGCGAATTTTGCGGAGAAGGGCGACAGTTCGGTACGTTTGAGGTCTTTGCTCAAGGTTACTGTGGTTTTGAGCTTGCCGTCTGTACTGATGCCTGACTGGCTGTCGCTCAATGTGAAATCAATTTTGACCGGGATGGGGGAGTCGGTCGAAATGTCGGTTGCAGTGACATTGAGTGGTGACAATACAATGGTTCTGCCTGCCGGTTTGTCCGTATAGTTCACATTGATATTGGCCAGAACGATTTCGGAGACGGTGAAATCGAAATCCTGCTCCTGGTTTGGTTTGGCGGTTTCGGTTGCGGTTTTCTCTGTGTCTTGTTCGTCGTTGGCAGAAAGTGCTTCCCTGTCGGACAGCTTTTCCCAGTTTCCGACGCCCTTGCTGTCTTTCTCCAGGTTGAGTTGAAGTCCGTCAATCACCAGTTTGTCTGCTCTTGGAGACATTTTTACCAGCGACATCAATGCCACCCTGAACTGCATGTTATCGAGTGTGGTAAAGGGAGCACCTTCGGTAGTATTGACCTGAATCTCGCTCAATTCCAGGCCAAGCCAGGGATAGATCGACCAGTCGATTGCACCATTGATATTGATGTGGAAACCCGTTGATTCCTGAATTGCATTTTCGATTTCAGGCTTATAGTCATTGGGATCAAGCAAAGAGGTAATGGCAAAAAGTGCGGCTGTGACCAGAATAAACAGGATCACAATGCCGACAAACAGGAATTTAACAGCTTTCAACATTTTTTTTCTCTATTTTGGGTGATGGCAGGTTAATGATATTTCGCCCGATTTTGTCAACCGAACCGATCGGTTTACTGATGTCCGGGGTTATTATCACTTTACATAAAAAATATTGTCACATAAAGTGAACGGATACAGTTAACTGATTGTTATAAAAATTGCCATAAAAGGTTTTGTTCTTTCTGTTATAAGGAAAGGCAGCCAGAGATCATTTGATCGCCAAACAGCAGTTGGCAGTTGATGGTTAATAAACACTTATAAGAACAATAAAGGAGTTGGGCATGACGATAAAGGTGTCGATCGAGATCAATAGAGAATTTGATGTGTCTGCCGGGTTTGATCGGGCTTTTGGTGTATTATCCAATGTGCCGGTGTCAGTGAGCCATTTTCCAAAGGTTGATCAACTGGTTGATCTTGGAAACAACACCTTTCGTTGGGAAATGAATAAAATTGGCGTGCACGACTACTCACTGCAAACGATTTACGCTGCCAAATACCTGTCAGACAAGTCAAACGGGTCGATTGTCTGGAAAAAGGTTCCCGGTGTTGGCAATGCAGAAGTCGAAGGAAGCTGGAAGGTAACGGAAACCGGGTCCGGTTGCCATGTCGTGCTTGTTACGACGGGTGTGATGACGCTGCCATTGCCGAGCCTGTTGAAACTGGCTGTCAGCCCCATTGTCAAGCACGAGTTCAATGCACTGGTCGATAAATACATAAACAATCTCCAGGCTGCGCTGGTTTGACCAGTGCACGGGAGCCGTCGTTCTGACATGTTACCTTGACATAACCATTCCCCTGGCACCATTCCCCTGGCACAGTGCGCCGATCAGTTAAAACGGGTATAATTCGCTTTTCTCGGCAAGTTTGATGGTGGACAGGCGAATAATGGACAGTTTGAAGACAGGGCAACCGCAGCGCATCGCAAAGGTTGAGCGGAACACCCTTGAAACACAGATATCGGTTGAGGTTAACCTGGATGGCACAGGTCAACTTGAAATTGAAACAGGTATTCCATTTCTTGAGCATATGATCGATCAAATCGCCCGGCATGGTTTGATTGATATGAAAATCGCTGCCAGGGGAGACCTTCATATCGATGATCACCATACTGCCGAAGACCTGGGTATCACTCTGGGCCAGGCCTTCGACAAGGCGATAGGAGACAAACAGGGAATCACCCGTTATGGCCATTCCTATGTGCCTCTGGATGAAGCGCTTTCCCGTGTTGTGATTGATTTTTCCGGGCGACCGGGTCTCAGCCTGAATGTGCCCTATACCCGAGCCACGGTGGGAGGGTTTGATGTTGATTTGTTTGAAGAATTTTTCCAGGGGTTTGTCAATCACGCCAGGGTCACTCTGCATATTGACAATTTGCGTGGCAAGAACACCCATCACCAGATTGAAACGGTATTTAAAGCCTTTGGCAGGGCGTTGAGAATGGCATTGACCCTGGATCAACGCATGGCGGGTATGATGCCTTCTACCAAAGGGAGTCTTTAGGCTTTGACTTTTTTCTTTTCCTGATTTTCCCGTGCTCTTTTTTCCTGACTATTGTCGAGTTTAAACTAACGGTCGAATTTGGGCTGATAGTCGAGTTTGAACCAATTGTTGAGTTTGAAATACATGAATACTGTTGCAGTTATAGATTACGGAATGGGGAATCTGCATTCTGTTTCCAAAGCGTTGGAGCACGTGGCTCCTGATGCCAATGTTCTGGTTACGTCAGATCCGAAAATTGTGTGTGCAGCTGACAGGGTTGTGTTGCCAGGTGTGGGTGCTATCCGGGACTGTATGGCGGAAATGCACCGGCTGGGAGTTGACAGGCTGGTCAGGGAAGTCTCTGCAGATCGTCCTTTTTTGGGAATATGTGTCGGCATGCAGGCTCTTATGCAGGAGAGCGAAGAAAATGACGGGGTAAAATGTCTTGGCCTGTTTAATGACCGAGTGCGCTTTTTCGGAAATCCGCTCATTGACCAGGATGAGCACCCCGGAACGCGTTTAAAAGTGCCACATATGGGCTGGAATAGAGTGTTTCAGAATACCGACCATCCTCTCTGGCATGCAATCGAAAATGAAAGCCGTTTTTACTTTGTGCACAGTTACTATGTTGAGCCTGGCAATTCTGCCGAAGTGATGGGTACAACGCGCTACGGCAAGCAACTCGCTGCCGCTGTTGGTCGTGATAATCTGTTTGCGGTTCAGTTTCACCCGGAGAAAAGCCAGTGCTCCGGGTTACAGTTGTTGAAAAACTTTATGAATTGGGATGGCAAATAGTGGATTCGGGAAGACTATGGGTTTAGCAAAAAGAATTATTCCTTGCTTGGATGTGGAGCAGGGACGAGTGGTAAAAGGGGTTCAGTTTGTCGATATTCGTGATGCCGGCGACCCGGTCGAAGTGGCCAAACGGTATGACGAGCAAGGCGCTGATGAAATTACCTTTCTGGATATTACCGCCAGCCATGAAGATCGTGATACCACTGTGCATACGGTGGAAAATATGGCCAGCCAGGTGTTTATACCGCTTACTGTGGGCGGGGGTATTCGTACCGTGGATGACATTCGCAACATGCTCAATGCGGGTGCGGATAAAGTGAGCATCAATACAGCCGCCGTGTTCAACCCTGAATTTGTTCAGGAGGCTGCCAGCCGGTTTGGCAGCCAGTGTATTGTGGTGGCCATTGATGCAAAAAGTGTCAGTCAGCCGGGTGAGGAGCCTCGTTGGGAAATCTTTACTCATGGTGGCAGGGAGCCAGCCGGGCTGGATGCCGTCGAGTGGGCGAAAAAAATGGCTCGATACGGTGCCGGCGAGATTCTGCTGACCAGTATGGATCAGGATGGCATGAAAAACGGTTTTGATCTCGGTGTGACCCGGGCTGTGAGTGAGGCGGTTTCCATTCCTGTCATTGCGTCGGGTGGTGTGGGCAATCTCCAGCATCTAGTTGATGGTGTCAACGAGGGCGGGGCAGATGCGGTTTTGGCCGCGAGCATTTTCCATTTTGGCGAATATAGCATACCTGAAGCCAAGGCTTTTATGCATGCACAGGGTATTGAAGTTCGCTAGTTTTTCCCGGCCAGGGCTGGCGCTTGATCCGGATACGTGATGATTTGAGGGTTGAAATTAACCAGCCTGCTGATTGTGGCCAGGGCTATGCCCTTTTCACCCAGCAGGGGAAGTGTTTTTGTCAGGTAGTTCAGCGTGGCCGCATGGGGGTGCCCGATTGCAATGGCGTAACCCTTTTGCCGGGCGATGCCCAGCAACCGGCGAAACTGGGAGTCGATAGCTTCCTCGGAAATAACATGATCCAGAAAAACATCTCTTTCGAGAGTCGGTATCCGGTTTTGGCGGGATACCTCGGCCGCAACGGAGCTGGCGATGGTTCGGCTGTCTACAAAGTACAACGGGTGCTGTCTCAGCTCGGACATTAGCCAGCCCATCACCTCGCTATTTTGAGTCAGGCCACTGCCCATGTGGTTATTCATTCCGCTAATAAAGGGTAAGGACCGGATCTGTTTCCGCAGTGAAGCGATCAGATCAGGTCGGGACATACTGCTGTGCAGGGCCCCTTTGCCCAGCGGGGTGCCTTTGCTGCTTTCCATGGGGGTGTGCAGCATCACCTCTTTTCCTGCATCGTGTGCCTGCCTGGCCTGCGCTTTTGTATGCATGCGGTAGGGTAGAAAGGAAAGTGTCAAGGGGTAGGGTAGCTCGATAAACTTTTCTCCCAGACTACGATGGTTCCCCATATCATCAATGATAATCGCTACCACCGGCAAATTCCCTTCCTGCCCGTTTACGGTCAGAGGTAACACGGTCAGAGGTAATAATGTGATAAACACCAATACCTGTAGCGAGCGTGTATAGTCTCGACCGTCTGTTACCATGTGTCGTTTATTCTGTCGGATTTTCGGAATTATTGGCGAAAATAATCAGACCCTTCATCAGGTTGATGGCTTCTCTCAGTTGAAAATCCCTGTCAATCATACGGTTTTGTTTTTTCGCTTTATTTTCTTTTGATGTCTTTCCATTGTTGGCTGATGGCTTTCCATCGTTAGCTGAAGGCTCTCCATCGTTAGCTGAAGGCTCTCCATCGCCAGCTGAAGGCTCTCCATCGCCAGCGTTTTCTTCGGTTGTGCCATTTGACAGGTGTCTGGCAAGGTCCGCTTCCTTGAAGGATGGCCCGGATTGCAGTTCGGTGAGTTTTGCCCGTTTCACTACCACATCGGGCGTGATTCCCAACGCCTGGATGGAGCGGCCGCTGGGTGTGTAATACCTGGCTGTGGTGAGTTTCAAACCATACTCTTCATTTAACGGAATGACGGTTTGCACTGACCCCTTGCCAAAGCTGTCTGTGCCGAGAATAATGGCGCGACTGTGGTCCTGCAGGGCCCCGGCCAGAATTTCAGAGGCCGAAGCAGAGCCACCATTAATCAGTACGATGATGGGAATGTTGCCTGTCTCGTCTCCCGGGGTGGCGCTGAATCGTAATTGGGAGCTTTGAATGCGCCCCTCTGTATACACAATCAAACCATCTTCCAGTAACGAGTCTGCCACATCAACCGCCGCCTGAAGAACCCCTCCCGGGTTGTTGCGCAAGTCAATGATCAAACCTTGAATCGGCGCCCCGGCTTTTTGGTTGATTTTCTTCAGTCCGTTCAGGAAGTCTTCCCCCGTTTTTGCCTGAAACTGTGTAATACGAATATAGCCGATATTGTCCTTCAGCAATCTGGTTTTGACACTGGTGACCTTGATGACATCGCGTATCACTTTTTTTGTAATGGGAGTGTTTTCTCCTTCCCGAACGATTGTCAGTGTAATCGGGGTGCCAGGCTTGCCTCGCATTGTATTTACTGCTTCTTCCAGTGACATGCCCTTGACAGGAGTGCCATCCAGTTTGATGATAATGTCGCCGGCTTCTACTCCGGCCTTGGATGCGGGGGTGTCATCAATGGGAGAGATCACCTTGATAAAGCCGTCTTCCATTCCCACTTCAATGCCCAGACCGCCAAATTCACCCGAGGTGGATTCTTGCAGGTCATCAAATGCAGTGGGTTCAAGATAGGTAGAGTGCGGATCCAGACCGGACAGCATACCTTTGACTGCGTTATTCAGAAGCGTGGAATCATCCACTTCTTCCACATAGGTTTTCTTGATTCTGTCGAAAACTTCGGTGAATCGTCGGAGTTCTTCGAGTGGAAGCCGGGTTTCAGGAGCAGGCAGGTGCAGAGTCGCTTCGGGTATGCCGTGTTGCTGTTCGGGAGTGTCTGCCTCTGTTGCGATCGCCGGTGCACTCATGCATAAAGCCAAACCTAATGCCTGGAGGTGTGTGCAAACAGGTTTTACTGCATCGGTATCGATCGATTTTCCCAAATAAAACATTTTCATTCACTTTGTTCCTGATGTCTTTCCGTTAGTCTGACAAGCGGTGTAAGCCTGGCCAGAAGAATTTATACGGCATTTTAATTATATTGACCAGAATAAATTATTTTCCTGTTTGCCTTTTCAGCCACTTAACGGGGTTTTGCGGTTTACCGTTTTTTCTGATTTCAAAGTATAGACCGGTTTCGGTAACGCCGCCGCTATTGCCCGTCAACGCAATGGGGTCGCCGGGGTTGACCCACTCGCCCATATCTTTTAGCAGGCTGTGGTTTTGACCATACAGGCTCATATAGTTGCTGCCGTGGTCGATTATGATTAGTAACCCGAAGCCCCTTAGCCAGTCAGCAAACACTACTCTGCCGGAGTGAACTGCATGCACCGGTCTGGATTCGGGTGTCCGGATAAAAATACCATTGCTGTGTAAAGAAGTGCCTGCAGAGCGGCTTTTATAGCTACGGGTGACCTTTCCCCGGACGGGCCAGTCCAGCCTGGATTTTCGTGTGGCAAAAGGCCTGGTGCTTTCGGTAAGATTGGCTGCGGCGATGGTTTTCTCAATCTGTTTGATGAGGCTGGTCAGCTTTTGCCGGTTGGATACCTGAGCCTTAAGGCGTTCCTGCCTGTTTTTGATGGTTTTATTCAGTTTTGCGAGGGCTGTTTCCCTCTTTTTAATCGCCGCTTTTTGCAGTTTGTTTTGTTTTTGCAGTGACAGCTTTGTGGAAGCCAGTTGTTGCTTTTTTTCGAGTATGGTTCGTTCGGTCCTGGCAATCTTTTCCAGTTCGGCATTGTATCGGTTGATTTGTTCTTTCTGGCTGTCAGAAAAAAAACGTAAATAATTCATGTTGCGGGAGATCGAGCGAGGGTCTTCGAGGTTGAGCAAAAGTTTTATGGCAGGCTGGCCACCTGACTTGTAGGTTGCAAGAACGAGCTCTGCCAGACTCCGTTTTTTTTCTTCCAGTTTGGCTTTCTGCTTTTCTTTGGTCAGTGTCAGGGACTGAATTTGCTCGCCGGTCTCCTTCAGTTTGATTTCCAGTTGGTATATGTGTTTATTGATTTTGGCGACAGCGCGTTCACTATCTCGCAGGGCTTTGATCTGCGTATTTTTTTCCACTCCCGCCTTTTTCAACCAGTTTTTTAATGATCTGATGGATGAATCAACTTTTTTCAGGTTGGCTTTTGACGAGTCCAGTTCTCGGGTACTATCGGCGATGCCAGCATAACCGGGCGGGCTTGACAGGGTACCGGAACACAATAACACGAAGAGAAGGAGAAGCCTGGAAAAGCGGGTTCTTTGCAAGGGGGAACTCGGCATGGTGAGAACGTATGGATGTCCCGGCCTGATGACGCCGACATCCATCGGCGTCATCAGGTCAAGTGTGTTGTGCCAGGTTGGGTTATTCAGTCAGGGGTTGCCCTGTCATCTCTTCAGGCTGTGGCAAGTCCATCAGCCTGAGCATTGTCGGGGCGATATCCCGCAAACTTCCGCCAGATTTGAGTTGCACATCCTGTGGCCCGACATAGACGAGCGGAACCGGAAGAACGGTATGCGAAGTATGGGGCCCGCCCGTTTCCGGGTCGACCATTTGCTCTGCGTTGCCGTGATCAGCAGTTACCAGTGCTTGTCCGCCTGTCGACTCAAGCGCCTCGATAACACGTTGCAGGCAGGTATCCAGGCATTCGGCAGCCTTCACCGCCGCGTTGTAGTCTCCGGTGTGGCCAACCATATCACCGTTGGCATAGTTACAAATGATTACATCGTATTTGCGGCTTTCTATGGCTTCGACCAGTTTGTCTGTCACTTCCGGTGCGCTCATTTCAGGTTGCAAATCGTAGGTCGCAACCTGGGGGGAAGGAACGAGAATCCGGTCTTCACCCTTATAGGTCTCTTCGCGGCCACCACTGAAAAAGAAGGTGACGTGTGCATATTTTTCAGTCTCGGCAATGCGCAACTGGGTTTTGCCGAGTTTTTCCAAATATTCTCCCAGGCCATTGTCCAATGTTGATGGGGGATAGGCACATGAGGCTTTTATGTCGGCTGCAAATTCGGTCAGCATAACAAAGTCGGCGAGTTGGATTCGTCTGGTTCTGGCAAATCCGTCAAAGGTTTCATCGACAAAGGCGCGAGTGAGTTCCCGGGCACGATCGGAACGGAAGTTCATAAACAAAACCGTGTCGCCATCTTCTACGCTGTGTTTCCGGGCACCCGGCTCTGGCACTATAACAGAAGCTTTTACAAACTCGTCGGTTTCACCCCTGTCATAAGCGGCATTCAGGGCGTCTTCTGTGGAGTTGTAAACCAGTTCGGCATCGGCGCTGGTGATCAGATTATAGGCAGCTTCTACCCGATCCCACCGATTGTCTCGATCCATTGCGTAAAATCGACCTGTCATTGACGCTACCCGGCCTGTACCCAGTTGTCTTAACTCTTCGTCAATCCGTTTCAGAGAGGGAAGGGCGCTTTGGGGGGGCATGTCCCTGCCATCCAGGAAAGCGTGAACATAGAGCTGCTTCGCTCCCTGCTTCACTGCCATTTTACATGCGGCGATAATGTGGTCTTCGTGGCTGTGCACGCCACCCGGGGAGAGCAATCCCAGAATATGTACTGCCTTTCCCTTTGCTATGGCCTTGTCAATGGCAGACACCAGTACAGGGTTATCGTAAAAGGTGCCTTCCTCTACGTCTTTGGTGATTCGGGTGAAATTCTGATAGACAATCCGGCCCGCACCCAGATTCATGTGGCCGACTTCAGAGTTACCCATCTGGCCTTCGGGCAGGCCGACTGCGTTGCCGCATGTGGTGATCAGGGTTTTCGGGCGACTGGCCCATAGCTTGTCCCAGAACGGTTTTTTAGCGTTGGCGATGGCGTTGTGGTTGGTGTCTTCCCGATGGCCCCAGCCATCCAGAATAATTAAGGCGGTTGTTTGGGCTGCTTCTGTCATGCTGATGATAGTCCTGACTTGGGTGAAAATGATAATTCATTCTACTCTCAATTCTGCAGCTTTTCCATTTCACCAGGTGGATTACCCGGTTTCGGCTTCTGTCTTGTGCCAAGGCCGTGTATAATGCCGACGCTTCACCGATCAGCCTAGTATGGCAGCCCGTTCCATGAAGGGCAAATAGTCCGATTTCAGGTGCGAAAAACGGGATTCGGCATGAGCAGGGTTAGCAATGGATAGGGGTAGGAATGGATAGAATAATTGAATTTGCCACCAATCACTGGATTTTGGTCTCCACGTTTTTTGGTTTGCTGATTGCACTTTTTCTGGTTGACCGGCGAAAGGCCGGTGCATCGATTACACCCCAGCAAGTGGTGTTGTTGACGAACAGGGATCAGGGTGTCATTGTTGATGTGCGCGAGAAAAAAGATTTTTCAGAAGGGCGAATCAAGGGGTGTATTCATATTCCTCTGGCCCTGTTAAAAGAACGACATGATGAGTTGAAAAAATATGAATCCAGGACGCTTGTCATAGTGGATAAAATGGGGCAACACTCGGGGATGGCCGCCAAAACACTCAAAGGGCTCGGCTATGCGAATGTAGTCAGAATGGCGGGTGGCATGGCAGAGTGGCGTGGTCAGAATCTGCCTCTTACCAAAAAATAGGTGTACTACTAAAAAACAGGTGTACTCATGGTTGAAGTTACTATCTACACAAGTCGCGTTTGCCCTTTTTGTATTCGGGCAAAAGGGCTGCTTGATTCAAAAAGCGTGGTTTATAACGAAATTGGAGTGGATGGAAAACCGGAGCTTCGTTCGGAAATGGCTGAAAAAGCCGGTAAAACCTCTGTGCCCCAGATATGGATAGGCGATCAACACGTTGGCGGTTGCGATCAACTCTTTGCACTTGAAGAGCAGGGTAAGCTCGATGCCTTGCTGGGCATTGGTACGTGAGGTGCTGGGCATTGGTACGTGAGGTGTGTCGCCACACCAGGAGGCTGTGCCCTGGTGGTTGATATTTTGCCATCCGGGCTTATAGTTAACTTCTCGATAGTGCGCTAAACACGAGAAGTAATCAGAATCAGAAGAAATCAGAATCCAAACCGTGTAATACAAATAAAAGGGAAACATATCATGGCTGAAAACCAAGAAGCCTCCGGGCAGCAGGCTCCCCAGTTCGCGCTACAGCGAATCTATATCAAGGACGTGTCTTTTGAGTCCCCCAATTCCCCCGAAATCTTTCAGGGTGAGTGGAGCCCCAAGGTCAGTCTCGACCTGAACTCGTCTAACAGAAAACTGACCGATACACAGCATGAGGTGGTCATTGCCTTGACCGTGACCGCGAAGGTAGGAGAAAAGACCGCGTTTATAGTTGAAATTCAGCAAGCCGGTGTTTTTATGATTAACGGGATAGAGGGGCCGCAACTTGGCCAGACGCTGGGTGCTTTTTGCCCGAATATTCTGTTTCCCTATGCAAGGGAAGCCATTGACAACCTGGTTAACAAGGGCAGCTTCCCTCCGCTGATGCTTGCGCCGGTGAACTTTGATGTGATTTACGCGGAAGCGTTGCGCCGCAAGCAGGCCGAAGCCGGAGAGCAGCAGGACACAGCTCACTGACTCGTTATTCCATTGCGAAGTCATTCTGTCGCCAGGCTTCATACACCATGATGGCGACAGTATTGGAAAGGTTCAGGCTTCTGCTATCCGGAGCCATGGGCAGGCGAAGACAGTGATCTGTGCCTGCCTGATCCCTCAACCATTGTGGCAAGCCCCTGCTCTCCGGGCCAAAAATCAAATAGTCCCCCGGTTTAAACTGTGCCTCGCTGTAGGTTTTCGTTCCCTTGGTTGTTAATGCAAATAGCCTTTCCGGTTGCTCGGACTCCATGAAAGCGGTGAAGTTTTTATGGGTTTTCACTTGTGTAAACTCGCGATAGTCCAGCCCTGCCCTTTTCAGTTTTTTTTCATCCAGTGCAAACCCGAGCGGTTCAATCAGGTGCAGATGGCATCCGGTGTTGGCAGACAGGCGAATTATATTGCCTGTATTCGGGGGGATTTCAGGTTCGTATAAAACAATGTTGAACATGGGTTGAGAGAATCTGGCTGCAGTTTTGGTTTGATTTTTTGCCGGAGTGTCATTTTCGCTTCGCCTGACAGGATTTTAGTAGATTGAAGGCCGTAAAGCGATTGTTACTTTCACAGAGTCAGTTAATATGCTTCGGTGATCTATACTCAGGATTGAAGGGTACGGATATGAAAGCACGAGCTGATCCCGGGGTGCGGGGCATACTCGGGTGTGGGGAATGATCGTGTGCAGGGAATAATTGTATTTAGGGTATTAACAGATGTGTGAAGTTTTGGTCGCAGGACAGATGTATCAATCCTGTTTATGCCTGGCAAGTGGTGTTCGGCAACTTGTTTTTTTCGTGGTAACCCGGTGTTTGCCTGTTATGGTTTTTACACTGAAAATGGCTGTATTGTCAGTACTGTTTTGCGGGTATGCTGAAGCAGCAAGTGATCGGGCAGACAGGTTGGCAGAAGAGGATGCCGCGCCTGTGTCGGTTGTTCCTGCGACCGTGCTAGATAAAAATCGTCAAAATCGGGAGGTGCATGTTCAATTCTGGACTACGCGGTCGCCGGTTTCCGCTACCTCTGTGGAGCAAATTTCCCATAGCCGGTTCAACGGTCAATGGGTTCCATTTGATGACAGCCAGGTAAGGAAAACGGGAAATTACCACTCCGCATGGCTGCGGGGGCGATTGTCGATAGAAGCAGATGAGCATGGTCGCACCGGGAACTGGTGGCTTGCCTTCCGGATGCCGTTAAAAGGAGTGCTTGACCTGTACCTGATTGATGCTGCCGGCCACAAGGTGATGCGTTCTATCAAGCGCAGTTTTTCAGCAGGCAGCAAGTCACTCGATTTGCCCTATACGTTTTTTAATCTGAATGAGCTGAGTCAGCAGCACTTTGCCGGTCGGCTCCTGAATGCCGGCCCCTTTGAGTTCTATGTGCACATATCGACCGAAGGGGTGTTTCTGCCAGAAGCCAGGGTTTTTGGTAGTGCCGCCTTGCAACAGTTTTTATTCAGGAAAGGTGCGATACAGGGGACGATCTATGGTGTCCTGGGTGTTCTGATTTTTATCAGTCTGTTTGCGTTTGTTGGCAGCGGCCAGTGGCACTTTTTATTTGCTCTGACAAGTGTTGCGTTACTGGCCTTCTGCGTTGTTGCATTGAATGGCCATCTTTGGGAAAGGGACTTTGGTGTACTGGATTTTGACCGGAATCGCTGGGGGCCTTTGGCTCTGTTCGTGCTTCCGGCTCTTGTCTTTACCGTACTTGGCCAGTTTTCCAGACTGCGCTTCAATACAAAAGCGCGGTTTCCGTGGATTGATCGTGCTTTACTGTTCGTGGTTGCGAGCGGGCTGTGGAATACTTTTTTATGTTTCCTCGTTGAATACGACTTCCTGACTCAGGTGACCGGTTATTTACTTGCACTCAACACCGTCATTTTCGTGATAGTCGGTTTTGCCGTTGCCAGGGCCGGAGTGAATGGCGGAAAAAGTTACCTGTTTGCCGCTCTGGTTTTATTTGGGGGCTTCTTGCTGAATCAGCTTTCAGCCCTGGGTCTGGTGACTGTCAGTATTCGGGCGGAAGATGTCGTTATCACAGGCCTGCTGATTTTTGAGCTGATTCTGATTGTTACGGCCCTGGCCGGGTGGAAACCCGATTTGAGCAAAACAGCGTTGTCAGGCCGGGGTGACCAGTCATACGATAAGGAAGAGGAAGATTTACCCGTGCTGGATCTTATCGTGCCGGAGTTCACAGATAGTCAATTTCACCAAAACGGGGAGGTCGGCAAGGCTGATATTTACAGGGATGATAGTGGCGAAAGCAAAGAAAGCGTTGAAAAGCTGATTGATGTGAATGCCTTGATACAGGAAGAGAAGGTAAGGCAAGCCGAGATGGAACAAGATGTGGCACGCATAAGGCAGATCGATGCGCATGTTTTGCATGAGGAAAGGGCAAGCAAATTTAAAGTGATAGATATGACAAGGGCGCTTGCTCTGGCAGGTGGAGACGAGGCCCGGTTAAACCGGTCGTTGACACGTTTCCATGACAGGCAGCGTGATGCCGTCGATAAAATTTCGGAAGCCTGTTCTGCCGGTGACTTTGCCAAATCCTGCGCAATTATTGCCACATTGAAAGAAAAAGCAGGCGGAATAGCCGCCGAGCAGCTAAAAGAATCCATTGCCCGACTGAACGAGCAACTGGAGCTTCGTATGAACCGGAAAGCGGCCGACGGGCCGGAAAGTACCCCCCGGTCAGCCGATCAACCGGTGACAGGTCCCGAATCAGCCATTGAGGGGGAGCTGGTCGAAGCTGAAAATGCACTGCAACTGGTTATTTCCTATATAGAAAACCTGGGTGTCAAGTGACAACGAGGTTGCAAGGAGTCAGGTCGCTCCGGGCATTGCCCCCGATCTGTGCAAGAGCCTCCACGGGCTCCTGCACAGGCTGCCCATGGAGGTGTGGGTAGATACGCAATAACAACAATGAACCCGGTTTAAGGGTTCATTACATAAGTATCTTTCTTGGCATAGGCGAACTCTGTCCAAACCCGGTTGTAGCGACGATCATCTCTCTTCGGCTTGCTGATCATCATCTGGCAGAATGCCTGTTGTACACGAGTGCTGCCGGTTTTGGAGTAAAGCTGCAATGAGTATTTGGAGAAATCCCGAACCATAAAATCAAAAATCTGATCGATCAGGTCGTCATCTATTTTGTTTTTGTCCCAGCTTTCCAGTATCAACTGCCCATAGGCCACCAGGGTAAACAGCTCACCTACAACCAGCAGAAAATCGATGTCTTTTATCTGGTTCTTGTTGGGGCGTGCTGCTATCAGCATTTTCTTGAAGGTGGAAATCTGTCGTTTGAAGATTTTCACATTGGGCAGTTTGCACTTGTCATAGGCCAGTTTATAGTCGTGGAAGCGGGTCTTGCCCAGGCCTTTGGTGGCACCCTGGTGAAACAGGAAGTCATCATTTACCCCTTCACGACGGACGGGCACATCTTCAAATTTGGCCGGTTTGAAAAAATAATTGGCCATGAATTTAATAATCAGCGCCATATTGATGTGCACTGTTCCTTCCAGTTTGGGCAGGGCGCGAATATCCATGACGGCGTTTTCAAAATACATGTCTTTTTCGAACCCTTTTGCCGCAATAATATCCCATAGCAGGTCAATGACTTCTTCACCCTGGGTGGTCACTTTCATTTTTACCATAGGATTGAACAGCAGGTAGCGGCGGTCATCGGCACTGGCTGTGCGCATGTAATCCCGAGCCCGGTGTGCGAACAGTCGCATCGCGGTCAAACGGGTGTAGGAATCAACGAACAACTGCTTGATGTGGACAAAATCGGTAACGTAATGATCGAACAGTCGCCGTTTGGATGCGTGGTCGATCGCTTCATGGTAGGCGTGGGTACAAATACCCAGCGAGGCAAAACCCAGATTAAACTTCATAATGTTAATGGTGTTAAGGGAGTCATCCCAGGCTTTGCGGCCTTTTGCGGAAATATCCGCATC
Organism: Pseudomonadota bacterium; assembly: GCA_002747395.1. Lineage (GTDB taxonomy): Bacteria > Pseudomonadota > Gammaproteobacteria > Pseudomonadales > Oleiphilaceae > LZORAL124-50-18. The sequence continues at coordinate 43,151 of PDPE01000034.1, read as the reverse complement.
GGTAATCGGGTAATCGTTCAGGCGGTAGTTGGCGACATAGTCCTGGTTGTTAATGATGTTTTTGATACATTCGTAGTTTTCATGTTGGGAATCTACTGCAAAAAACACATAATCATCGGTGCCGTCTATTTTGCCGAAAGTGGATACCAGAGCGGCCTTGTTACCGTTGCCAATATAGTACTTCTCACCTCTTGCGATATACTTCCCGTCGCCTTGCGGTATCAGCTTCATTTCCGAGGAATAGATATCTGCACCATGTTCTTTTTCTGACAGGCCAAACGCAAAAATTTCACCATCCTGGAGTAACCTGACCGTCCTTTTCTTCAGTTCTTCATTGTCACCAAGAAAAATCGGGCCGACTCCCAGTGCGGACACCTGAAAACAATACCAATAGGTTAAACCGTAGAAACCCAGAATCTCGGCAAAGTCGGTAATCCTTGTGGTATCCCAGCGTGCACCTTCTTCGCCGTAGCCTTCAGGAGTCAGCAGGGTCGCAAAAATCTGTTCTTTTTTATTAAATTCCAGAAACTCGGTATACCAGCGACGGCTTTCATAGTCCGCCTTGGTTTTTGCCAGCCCCATACCTTCAAAAAAATCAATGGTTTTCAGCATGATTTGTCTGGTCGTTTCATCCGGGTAGGTTTGAGCAAATTTTTTGGGATTTAACAGGTACATTCTATTGTTCTCCTCGGGTTATTATTTTGTTTTTGGCGGGTGATACTGTTTTTTTTACCATCTTAGCAGCTAAAAAATGATGCAACAATCACAACATCGACTGCACCCTGGAGTGATGAATAATACCAGGTGAGTGCATTGCGAATGATTCTCGCTTGTATTTTTGTTCAGCCGGTTTTACTATTCCATCCTCATTCCCAACGTCGCAGTTTACCAATTCTGCGGAGCCAATATGACACAGCAACCCCATCGCTTTCAATTTGCTGCCATGACCGTGCCTTGCGAGATATCCATCCTGAGTGGTTCGCGAACAACGGCGGAAACTGTCGCAAAAAGGATACATCAATCCACCAAATCTCTGGAAAGGGTCTATAACTTTTATTCGGGCGATTCCTGGCTAAGTCGGGAGGTGAATCAGCGGACGTCATCACGAGTGCGTTTGAATTCGGAACAGGTTGCACTCTTTCAGCAAATGCGTCACTTGTGTGAACTCACGGGTGGACTGTTCGATCCTGCCATAGGGACGGTCAAGCTGGCGTCCCGAGAGCGGCCTGATGTTTCAAAGGAAGAACTGGTCAACGAGTTGCGGCCGGTAATGGGGTTGGACTCATGGGCGCTGGATGGTGACTGGCTGGTTTTTGGCGATACCCGTACTGCCTTCGATCTGGGCGGCGTTATCAAGGAGTATGCAGTCGATGTTGCCGCTTCACTGGCGAGTGAAGCCGGTGTGAGTTGCCTGATTAATTACGGTGGAGACATGCATGTAAAGGGGCGCAAGCCGAATGGTGACTATATCGCTATTGGAGTGAAAGACCCGCTGGCTCCGGACAAGGTGTTGTGTACACTGGCGCTGGAAAACGCAGGACTGACCACGTCAGGCTTTTATGAACGAACGGTGACCATCGGTGGCAAGAAGGGAGCACATATTATCAGCAGCAGGCAGACCGGGCCGGCCAGCATTTTGTCAGCTACGGTTATTGCACCAGGCACATTGGAAGCCGGAGTGTTTTCTACGGCGCTTATGCTGAACCCGGCTTTGTCTGTACCAGAACATATTCAATATGTGGTGGTAGGTAAGGGGAAGGAAATCTACAGCAATTTGCCAAATATCGTTCGCTAGCCACTTCTCGCCAGCCAGTTTTCGTCAATCACTTCTGGTCAATCACTTCTCGTCAGCCACAAATAACGGGAAATCGGTGAATACATCTCCCGTTTCTGTTTTATTGAACCTGTCCGAATGCTACTCAAAACCATCTGGTAACTGGTAACCTTTCAAACTTCTCTGACTGACCACCCACAGGTTACCGAAGCCATCAATTGCAACAGCCTGAACCGCATCACTATGTGTGATTCGGGCCCGTTGGCCTGTTTTCAGGCTGATGACCTCAACGCCCCTGTCAGTATCACCTGTTGCCAGGATTGTTCCATCACTGCCAATAGCCGCTGCGGAGGCCTGGGTTGCAAGGGGGATGGTGACGATTTTTTCCTTATCACCGTCTTTGGGTAACCAGTATGCCGAACTGCCGGATGCCAACACGGCAACTACGCCTCCTGATGATTCTGGCAAGAGGGCAACCGGTTTGTCGGCAACGTCGATTGTCCAGCGTTCAGAGAGGTCTTTGCTGTCAAGCGCGACGACTGCAGGAACCAATGCCAGGCCGCCAACGTAGAGTGATTCTGCATCGGCGCTGTAAGTGATCGAGCTTCCCCGAATCCCGAGTCTGGCGCTAACGGCTGCTGTGGTGAAGTTACCTGTATTGTAGGTTTTGACCATACGATCATCACCGGTGACGGCAATTTGTGTTCCGTCAGGGCGGGAGGTACTGGCGCGAACAGAGCTGTAACTGATGAAGTTATGGCTGTCGCCCGAGGCAAAGCTCAGTGCGGGAACTGCGCCCAGCGTCAGCAAAGGCTCGATATAAACCCCGACACCGGTACTCGCGCTGCTGCCTTTATACTTCCCGGCCTGTGCGACAAGCAGGGTTTCTGCCCCGACTGTGTTGATTGACAACTGATTGAACACCTGTTCGGAAGCTCCGGTAACTGCATCAACCTCATAGCGATCACCACTCACATGGAGAAAAACATTGGCGTCGAGAGGAGTGAGTTTGCCCAGGGCATCGCTTTGGAATGAGTGTAAATAGTTGTGGAATTTACTGCCAACAAAAATCTGGTCGGCTGAAGCGCTGACGAGCAAATCGATTTGATCTTCATGGGATTCTGACCAGGTCGTGCTGTCAGTTTCAGTCAGAAGCTGTAGTTGGGAGGTATCACGCTCGAAGCTGACCATATTGCCGTTATTGTCTTCAAACCCGGTTCCGCCGCCACCATCGTCGATAACGGTTCCATCACTTCGGCAGTCCACGATACCGGGATCAGCTTTGGCGGAACAGTCAACTACGGCGTATTTGTCTTCCCAGTTGCAGCCTTGAATGGCACTGACAATGGCCAGGCCAACCAGGATTTTTGTGAAACTTGTGTTATTACAGCTCATAGTTGACTCCCAGCCATGCCCATGTCATATCGAGGTCGGTACTTTGGGTCTGTTTTGAAGCCCGAAAGCTGACACTCCAGTCTTGTATCACCTTGCGTTCCCAGCCTGCGGATAGTGTAGTGTCGTTAAAATCACCCAGGCGCTCATCACTGGAGCCGTAGCCATTCACGTCAAATACCTCGTCCGCATCGCGGTAAAAACTGGCGGCAGTTTGTGTCATATAACGAAGGCTCGCAAAAAACTGCCCGAAGCCCTGTTCGGTCTCGCCGAAATAGGCCTTCCCTTCGAGCGTATGGCTGCCTGTTCCCCAACTATCGAAGTAGTTGCGGTATTGGGCGTGCAGTGTAACAGGGTACTCGCTGATATGGATTCGTTTTACGCCCTTGATATCTGCGCCGACGATCTTTCGCTCGTCCGGGCGACGGTCGGGGCTGAGGTAATAGCGGAATACCGGGTCAACTCCGGCGTCGGCAGCATTGACCTTGCGAACAATACGCTTGTACGGGTTGGATAGCTCGCCCGATTCGTACATGGCAAAGACGGACACCTTGACGAGCGATTCTGCTGACAGTATCTCGGTCAGGCCAATTTCCAGCGTGTTGTAGCTGGCCCCGCGCCAACTGTTGTCACGGTAAAACAGGGCATCGTTATTGAGGCGACTGTAGCCGATTGACAATGTTCTGTTTCGAGATCGATGCAGATTGTGAAGATGCTCGACAGAAAATCCGTAACTGTCGTAATCCTCTTCTTCCGAATGGGAAATGCCGACTGTCCATTCGTGGCGGTTTTCGGTTCGCCATGTCAGAGAGGTGTTGAAAGCAGTACGCTCGTCTTCCATTTCCACCAGGTGCGTTTTATAACCGTCAGCAGTGGCCAGTCCGTCATTTAACAGGTAGCCATCTCCGCCGGAATACTGTGATGCTCCGGTTTTGGCATCGACTACAGGTGTTGCCCCGGTTATTGCGTCCAGACTTGCCGATCCTGACCAGCTAAAATCAGTGCCGAAGTCTTTGCTGATGGATAGCAGGGTGTAGTTCACATCGATTCGACTATCGGATTCTGTATATTTCATGTGCTGCAGGTTTACGTTTTCGGTGCTGGCAGCCAGGGCCTGAACAGGTAGAATGGTTCCCTGAGTGCCTGCAACAGACAATAAAACAGCCGTTACTTTTTTTCCGGTTTTCACTATTTGCTCTCCACTAAAGAAGATTCGGCATCTAGCAGTGCGGATGCCCAGGGAACATTTTCAGCCAGCCAGTTCGACATGTCGTGTACTGAAATTAACAGCATACTCAGGCCAATCCCGATAATCAGCAGACCGGTTAACCGTTCAAACCACACAGTGTAACGGGCGTTTTTTCGTGCCCACTGCCCCATGCGGTTGGCCAGAAGGGCAGAGAGTAAAAATGGAACGGCAAGACCGGCAGAGAATACGGCCATCAGGGACGCGGCGGTGCCTATTTCGCCACTGGTTGCCGATAGGGCCAGAATGCCGGCCAGAATCGGCCCGATGCAGGGAGACCAGCCGGCACCAAATAACAGGCCAAACAGGAATGAGCTGAGCAGTGTAAGTTTGCTGACATCTTTTTGCTGGGCGCGAGTGTCGCGCATCAAGAACGGGATGCGATACAGGCCGATGGTGTGACCGCCGAGTATGATCAGCAAAATACCCATGATCCGACTAAAGCCATCGCCCATTCGGAACTGTGAAATCAGGCTGTAGAAGAGAATGCCGATAAGGACAAAAGCGACACTGAAGCCCAGCGTGAAGACCAGAGCGTTACACATTGTGTGCTTCATTTGCCTGAAGCGTTGGGAGCCGGATAAATCATCGGCAGCCTGCCCGGGTGTCGTGCCGGACAGGTAGGCGAGGTAAGCAGGTAACAAAGGCAGTACGCAGGGTGACAAAAATGTCAGCAGGCCACCTAAAAAGGCAACGGAAAAAGAAATGGTCATATTTGGTTAAACCTTGAGAAAAAATAAAGATCGGGGCGTCAGTTACAGCCGCAACCACCGCCACCCACGCCTTCACCGCCCCTGGCGGCTTCTTTGGATGTATAGACATGTGAAAAAAGGCCGTTATCCCTGGCCAGACCGCCTGGTGCCATGTCGGGATCTGCCAGTGTGCCTTTTTCCCAAGGCTTTACATCGCTTACAGGTGGCAGGTAGGAGCACCCGGTAAACAGCACTGTCGCTACTAGCAGTGAGAGCAGTTTCGGTTGCAAAAAACGCCTGGGTGAAAAAAATGGTTTCATCATCATTCTTCAAGTAGTTTGTTAATATCTTTCTGTACAATCCGGTCAATTTTTGGCATCGCGCCAAAGTGAATGTTTTTGACTTCCCCGTCCTTGAGAATGTAAATTGCGGGCATGCCAAAGGGGGCGAACGCGGCAACCACTTCCTGTGATGTGTCATCATAGACGCGAAACTGTATATTCAGTCTTTTCTGGAACGCTTTTCCCTTTTCCAGCTTTTTGTCCGTGGATACCCCCAGTAACTCCACTTTGTTCTCATCAAATGGCATGGCATCCAGTATAGGTATTTCCTTTTTACAACTGGTGCACCAGGAAGCAAAAAAATCGACTACGGTGATTTTCTGTGGATCGATATTCAGTTTTTGCAGGATTTCTGTGTCTACCTTTTCACCTTTTTGGTAAGCCAGCACGGGCTGGGCGGAAAGCAGGCATAGAAAAAATCCGGATAGCAATAACCGACAGGACACGCAACGACGTTCAGGCATGATAAATCTCTTCGGCAGTTTTTAATGGAATTGACGGTCAATGTGTTAAACCCGAGTCAAAACCCGGGTTTTAACCCTGGTCAGGAAAACAGTCAAAAAGCACCTGACAGCGGCGACCGGATACCCTGAGGGTAAGACCGGCCACCACTATGCTGGATGCTTTTTTCAGGCAAGAGCACCAGTTTTAAAGCAAGAGTATCAGTTCAGCGGTAATACTCCAATCGTGCTGACTTGGTCATCACTGAACCCGGTGCTGAAAGCGACATTCGCATCCGGTACGACTACGCCAGCCCCTGTATCTTCAAATGGTGCATAGAATACTTCCCGGATGTTTGCCGGATTGGAGATATCAACAGCGACAAGTCCCCGATCACTTGACCAAACGTAAGCGACTGACCCTTTGACCGCGCCATAGTACATGCGACCGCCACCACCGTTGTGAACACCATCGTATCTGCCTCTGGCTGTCGCAAATTCGGTAAACGAGTTCAAATCTGCTGCATCGGCTACTGGCTGATAAACTCTCAGGTTGGCACTGAAGTCACCTGTAACCAGTCGATCACTCGGGTTATCGTAGGAATAGAAGTAGGTTGCGGTTTTGATAACGGTTTCCGCATCAGGCTCTCCTGTGGTATCCGCGTCATAACGGCGAGTGGTGCGTACGGTTTTGCCTTCTTCATTTTTGAAGTTGTAATAGGCCATGATTTGATCACCCGCATTGTTGACAGTAAATGCCCAGAATGCAGGATCACCATCAACGTCAACGGTTTTGATTTCACTCAGGTCATCGGTATTGAGTGTTATCACTTTCACCGCAACTGCGTCACCTCCGGCAGGGATGTGTAACCACAGGGCAAGTACCGAACCGTCCTGACTGACTGCCGCCTTGGCTCCCTTGCCTGGTAATGCGGAACCGATCTCCCAGGTGCCGGCCACGGGATCAAGCGTCAGCACTCGTGCTATGCCATTGCCGTCTTTTGCACCGGCTGCCACCGCCTCGCGAACCACAACACGCAGTAAACCCTGGTTCCAGGTCATAACGTCCACTCTTGAATCTTCGTAGCCGTCAGGCAGGCTGATCGCTGCATCACCACCATACCGGTAGCTGACAGTATTGTCCGGTTGACGTGTGAAAATGACAATCCCGGAACCCTGACCATCGTCGCCACTTGTATAGGCGGCCAGAGTCTGACCATCAGGTGTTGCCGCAAGATGGGACATGGAATGATTGGCATGCGCCCCTGTCAGTGTTGTTACGATATGATCACGGATTTCTGATGCCGGACGTATGGTGAGTTCCATTGATTTGGCTTCTGATGTGGATGTTTCTCCACGGAAAGTGTAGCTCGATGATACGGTCAATGTGCCCGATACGGCTGCATCACTCTGAGAGATAACACCAGGCTCGGGTGCAGACAGGTCAAGTGCGTTACCCAGTGTACTATTCCAATTGTAGCTGACAGCGCCAAAGTTGGTCGGCAGGTTCATGTCGTATATGACCGCATCGAGAGGATAGTTGTGGTTAATACTATCTCCATCAACTTCGTCCAGTGCTTCCTCCAACAAGGAAGTAATGTCTTTGGTCGATGAAGTCAGCCCGCTCAGGGAGATACTGCTGAGTTTGCCACTCCTGGCAGAATAAAGGATTTCATCGTTGCCATTGAATGCCAGTGCACGCAGTCTGCCGCCCGGTTTGACAGATCCCTCTATGAAAGGGTAGGCGTCTGTCAGATTCATGATCCGGATTTCCTTGCCTACGACCAATGCTGCCCTGGAGCCGTCAGGGCTCAGACGGGATATTGAACTTGCTTCATTGGCAAGTGGTGTGCTGGAAATGACTGACAGGTCTGATGTGTTAATAACATGGACTGCGTCCGGTTCCAGAACAACCACCCGGTTGCTTGTCTTGCTGCCTGGCAACAGGTCTGCATCACCTGAGAATTCCAGGCTGTTTTTTCCGCTCAGATTGCTGGTATTGTAGGATTGCAGCAAACGGCCTTTGCTGCCTTCTGCAGGGCCTTGAAGTGTGACCAGTGTTGCACCGTTATCTGCAAGCGTCCATCCTTCGAGGTCACGATCCAGGGGAAAGGCACGGGAAGTGTCTTCATCCAGCATTTTGTTGTAGAAGCGTACATAGCCGGCCTCATCGTCGTAGGCCAATATGTCACCGGAATCAAGCTGAATGGCGTTGTCGAGACTTTTGCTGGCAATCCGTTTCACCTCGGGAGAGCGGTGCGGAACGTTGAGCTCGGTTGTGCCATCGATCGAGGTCACCATAAAGGTGGGCACCTGACCATCAGTTAGCGGCACACGGAACAGACCATAGCTGTCATCTTCAGGAACATCGACTTCTCTCGGGCCTGTGACCAACGCATACAAGGTATCACCATCATCTGCCAGCCAGCTTTGGGTGATGCGATGCTCGCTCGCACCTGATACATAGTCGGCTTTAGTGGTGTATTCGTGGTGTCCTGCCGTATACATCGCAGCGAATGGTTGTGTTTCTACTGCAAGGTCAGCGGCTGTCGCGTCCACAACGGCAATACGGTTAAACCAGCGGTTAACCACCAGGATTTTATCGCTCTCGCCATCAACGTTGATAAGAGCTACACGCTCGTCGTGGTCGCTGGTTTCCCAGTTGACTTTGTTGGCAGGTGTAACTTCTGTGTCGAAGTCGCGGGGCAATACCCTTTGTGAAGTGATTTGAGCGGCGTCGGGTACGGCGTTTTCCAATGAGCCCCTGGCGACGGCTGCATCAATGACTGCACCAATCACCGAGTAGGGGTTCGCATCGGGATTGGCGCTGAGTGCAGCTCGAATACTGGCCATAAATGCTGCTGTCTCGGACTCGCTCAGGCCGGAATCACTTTCGAGTGCCAGCTTGCCTTTCAGATAACTGGCGATGGCTGCCTCGTCAGAGCCGGTGTTCGGGTTGACAAAGCCTTCATTGTGAACCAGCGTTGACCATGCAGAGGCTGTGGCAGCACTGTTGGATGCGACCATCAGATTGTTATTTTCTCTGACGATAACCGGGCCAGACCCCGCTCCGACCGAGGCAGCCTGAACTTTCTTCAGTGTATCGAAGGTTTGGGGGTTTTCATTCGCGCTACACAAGCCATCCAGGTTGGTGTCATGGCAAAGTTTAAACGCCGCTGAAGGGCCAGGATCGGGCTGGTTGTTGTCGTTGTCTGATCCGCCACATCCTGACAATGCAGAGGCGATGAGAGTAGGCAGCAGAAGTTTGCGAAATCGGGGTGTGTGTGACATTGAGTGGCTCCTGATAATTATACGAAAAGCAAGTAATAATGAAAATGTAAATAATTATTATTTGAATACATATTACGTTTATTTCATATGCCTTTCAACATCTTCTTTCCAAAAGGAAAAAATCCGTTTTTTCTTTGTTGCCTGATGAGTCGGAGGGTGTGTATATCCTGATTGTGAAAATGTATACTGGTGCCCTGGTATGTTGATAGTGGTATTGACTGCAAACCGGCAACGAAACCGGATTAAGCTGACAGAAAGCCAAATGAAAAAACCGGGTAAAAAACCGGATTAAAAAAAGGAACAGGAGCAAGATTTTGTCAAAACAGGAAAGTGAATATGGGACTTTTGAGGCAACGGTAGCCAGAAGTCGGAAGCTGGAAGCGGATCTGACCGCCCACCCTGAAAAATACCGTGTACTTACCGGGGATCGGCCTACCGGCAAGTTGCATATCGGGCATTTGTTCGGGTCTTTGCAAAATCGTGTTCGCCTCCAGGAATTGGGGGTGCCGACTTTTATCGTTATAGCTGACTACCAGGTATTAACGGATCGGGAGAATTTTGAGAGTATCTCTGAAAATGTCCGGCAGCTTACTCTTGATTATCTGGCGGCCGGGCTTGACCCCGAAAAGCATAAAACGATTATATTCCCCCATAGCCATGTGCCCGAGTTGAATCAGCTTCTGTTGCCGTTTTTGACTCTCGTAACCAGTGCAGAACTGGATAGAAACCCGACTGTCAAAGAGGAAATTCAGGCATCAGGGCAAAAGCGTATCAATGCAGGAATGTATATCTACCCGGTTCACCAGGCAGCGGACATTTTGTTTTGCAAGGGGAGTGTGGTGCCGGTTGGCAAGGATCAGTTACCGCATCTCGAACTGACAAGAACCATTGCCCGTCGCTTTAATGACCGATTTGCTAAGAATGAGGCGGTATTCCCGGAACCCCAGGCATTGCTGAGCACTGCTCCTGTGATACTCGGGCTGGATGGTTCGCAAAAGATGAGCAAGAGCCGAAATAACGCAATCATGCTTGGCACTACAGCGGACGAGACGGCGAGACTGATCAAACGGGCCAAAACGGATTCAGATCGAAATATATTCTACGATCCTGATGCCAGACCGGAGGTATCCAATCTGTTACTGCTTCTGTCCCTGATAGAGGGAGGAGATCCTGCGGAAATCGGAAGGGAAATTGGAGATGGCGGAAGTGGCAAGTTAAAGGCCAGACTGACTGAAGGTCTAAATGAGTATTTGCATCCTCTCAGGCAGCGTCGTATTGAGCTGGAGTCAAATATGGACTATGTGGTTGATGTGCTCAAGAATGGGGTGGAGAGTGCCAGGGCAGTCGCGCAGCAGACGCTTTCGGAAGTGCGAAAAGTGATGAATATGGAGCTCTAGCTTCTTTTCCTGACTGTCTTGAAAACCGGTATTCATCCCGTTAAAAACAAAAAACCGGCAAAATTCAATGCCGGTTTTTTTGTCTGTCAGCCGAATGGGTGAATGCCCTCATCAGTAAACGTCACGGACGTAGCGCTTCTGCTTTTTCAGTGCATTGACGTATTCAACGGCTTCGTCTGCGGTTTTATTGCCATGTTGCTCAATCAATTTGTGCAAGGCGGCATCCACGTCTTTTGCCATTCTGAACGCATCACCACAAATGTAGAAGTATGCGCCTTTTTCCAGCCATGCGTAAAATTCGGCACCGTTTTCCAACATGCGATCCTGCACATAGACCTTCTCTTTCTGATCCCGGGAGAAGGCCAGATCCAGGCGGGTCAGCAGGCCGCTTTCCTGCCAGGCGCGTAATTCATCTTCATAAATGAAATCAGTGCTGGCGTTGCGGTCACCGAAGAATAACCAGTTGTCACCCCCGGCGGCAGAGACTTCCCGTTCTTCCAGGAAAGCCCGGAAAGGCGCAATGCCTGTACCGGGGCCAACCATAATGATTGGCAGGCTCTTGTCGGCCGGTACCGCAAAGTTTTTGTTCGGTGCAAAGTAACATTGTACCTTGTCACCGACCTGAGCCACATCCGCCAGGAAAGTGGAGCATACACCATTATGGTCACGGCCATTGGTGTGATAACGCACACTGCCGATGGTGACATGCACCTGGTTTTCATGTTTGTTCAGGCTGGAGGAGATGGAATAGGCGCGGCCCGCCAATGGTCTGGACAGGCTGACAAATTCTTCAACGCTGAATCTGGCTGCAGGGTAGGCTGCCAGCAAATCGACGATATCCTTGCCCCATAGAAAATCAGCCAGTGCTTCGGTATCATCGCCAGTGACCAGTGCTGTCAGTTCGCTGTCGTCGGCACGCTCACTTAACGCGGCTAAAAATTCTTTGCCGGGTGTGCGAATTTCCAGATCCTCAGTCAGCACCTCTCGCAGCGATTTGTCACTGCCGGCAACCTTTTCGTCACCCCTGGCGGATAAAGCTTCCAGAACTTCTGTTACGATATCTTCACGATTAACAGGTAAAATATAAACCGCATCACCGGCTTCGTACTGTTCACCGGAATCACCCAATGACAGTTCAAAGTGGCAGATTTCCTTGCTGGAGCCTTCGCCTGTGATTACTTTTTTGGTGATCAACTCGGCAAGTAACGGATTCTGCCGATTATATTTTGACTTTGGTTTTTTCGGTGCGCTGGCAGGCGTACCGGCGGCTTCGGCTTCGGCTTCGGCACCGCCGCCCTGCGTGCCTTTTTGAGCGATTTCGGGAAGTGCCTTGTCCATCCATGCCTGGGAGGGCGCTTCAAAATCCACATCGCAATCCACGCGCTCGGCAACTCGCTGGCCACCCAATTCTGCCAGACGCTCATCCCACATTTTACCGGCGACACAAAAACCATCGTAAGCGGTGTCACCGAGAGCCAGCACCGAGAAAAAGGTGTTGGCGAAGCTGGGCGCATCATCGGCACTGGCCGCTTCCCATAGTGCTTCGGCGTTGTCAGGCATCTCGCCCTCCCCGTAGGTACTGGTGACGACCAGTAATCGTTCCACCCGGGCAAGCTGTTGAATATCGGCATCATCCATATCCATCACCACAGGCTTCATACCCAGGCTAACCGCTTGCTCTGCCGCCAGTTCCGCCATGCTCTCTGCGTTGCCGGTTTGTGAGCCGTAAATGATGGTCAGTGGTTTTTGTGCCGGAGCGGCGGCCGGTGCGGCTGCGCCCTGGTTATCGGAGGTCACCAGCAGGCGGCTGTGCAGGCCTGCCATAAAACCGCCCAACCACTGCTTTTGACCTTCATTAAACGGCAGAGCGTCGGGCAAAAAAGGCACACGATGGTTGTTTTCGAGTTCGTTTTTCGTCTTATCGTTCATGTTCTTGCTTCCAAAATCCGGTGGATTATGCGGCGGCGCGCATGACGTCTGCCAGTACAGCAGCATAATGCGTGGCGATTTGTTCCAAAACGTCCGGGTATCGAGCGAGTGCCTGGCGATTAACCCGGTCTCTTTCAATAATCCAGACCGTAGTCCCCGTCGCTTGCGTGTCCCAGACTTCACGCATTCGCAGGGAGTCCTTGTAATCCGTCAAGCGTTTGTCGGCGAGCAAACTGGCCAGCCCTTCATCATCGTAATCAGCCAGAGCGGCAGCCATGTCTTTGGCAACCAGATCGACCAGCTTTTTATCTTCAGTTTCAATCAGTTTGCGAGATATCCTGTCGGTGTCCTGTTCGCCGGTTTTTATGGCAACCTCAAGAGTTCTGCGCAGTACGCCGGCAGCGCGCACGTACTCCAGGATCAGTTCGTTATCACGATCGCCGTAGGCAGGTACGCGGCCATCAAACAGGCCTGCATTGCCACTTTCCAGGCTTTGCCAGGCTTGTTGCATATCGCGTATCTGGCGCAGGGCGTAAGCGATGGCCAGTTCATCCACCATGGCCCTGCGGCTCATGCTTTGCAAAATGGGTTCGCTGCGGTGGTATTTTAGCAGTGATTGCGGAATCACATAGTAAAAATGCTCCCGGGCGATTTCCCAATCTTCCAGCAGTGCCCTGGCGGTGGGTGAACCTGTGGTGGCAATGTGCTGTTCAAGATGAAGTTTCAATGCCATTTCCTGACCCTGTGCCAGAGGGGTATCTTCGTTAATGCGAAACGCCTGTACCGAATCATGGCTGCAACGATCCTGAAGCTCATGCGCGGGGTCGTACTGGTAGGCGGTTCCGCCACTCATACCGTTACCGAAACCCTTGCCATACCCGCCCAGGTTGACAATGGCTCCGTTGGTCATGTATTCACAGCAAAAATCACCGACACCTTCAACCACGGCAACGGCCCCGGAGTTACGTACCCCAAAGCGGTCACCCGCTTCTCCACACACGTATAACTGGCCACCGGTTGCGCCAAACAGGGCAAAGTTGCCGACCAGCACATTTTCTTTCATCGAGTCACCGATGTTGGGGTTGTTTACCACAATCATCCCGCCGGATGAACCCTTGCCGACACCGTCATTACAGGTGCCGGTGTGTATCAGGGTAATGCCGGTATTGTTAAAGGCGCCGAAACTCTGTCCTGCAGAATTTTCAGTGATAATGGTGACACTGCCTTCGGCCAGCATTACACGGCCATTATCCATAGTGTAGATTGCCGGGTGTAGCCGTTTTTGTTCATCGGTCAGCTGGTAGTTCAGCATGCGCTCCACATCAATGGCGAACTGGCCACCTGTCGATTTGTTGCAGTTATGCAGACGTGGCCCCTGAATGCGAATGGCCGCCTGTTGCTGTTTGATAAAACAGGTTTTAAATTCGCTCAGATAGCTTTCGTCCGGGTCGAAATTTGCCTCCAGATAAATCGGTTTGTCAACCTCGACTTCATTGACTTCACGCAGCATGCCGGTCATGTCCAGCTGGCCAATCATTGCCGGGTGGCGAATCAGATTCAACAGTTGGGTCTGACCGCGAATTGCTCTCAAAGACTCATAGCCCAGGCTGGCCAGAATTTCCCGAACCTCGTGGGCAAGGTTGATAAAGTACTGTGCCAGTGCTCTGGGATCACCGTCGTACACTTCCGGGTTGGTGGTCAGCCCCGCAGGACACTTTACATTACAGTTCTTGGCCATGACGCACTTGAGCATCATCAGGGCGGTGGTGCCGAATTCAAAGGAGTCTGCCCCCAGAATGGCTGATTTCACCACATCCAGACCGGTCTGGTGTGCGTTTGAGCAACGCAGAACGACCTTTTCCCGCAAGCCGTTTTCGGCCAGAGCCTGATGCACTTCGGCAATGCCGATATCCGCTGCACGGCCGGTGTTTTTCAGACTGGTTACCTGGGCGGCACCCGTGCCTCCGGTGTTACCGGCAATGTTAATCACGTCTGCACCGGCCTTGGCGACACCGACCGCGATGGTGCCGACACCTTCAGAAGAGACCAGCTTGACAATAACACGAACCCGGGCTGCCTTGGCATCGTGAATCAGCTGCCCCAGATCCTCGATGGAATAGGTATCGTGGTGTGGTGGTGGCGATACCAGCTCAACCCCCGGTGTGCCGCCACGGGCGGCGGCGATTTCCACGTTGACCTTCATGGCGGGAAGCTGGCCGCCTTCACCAGGCTTTGCGCCCTGGGCGATTTTAATTTCAATTTCTTCCAGGGCAGGGTCGGCCAGATAGCCGGTCCAAACGCCAAAACGCCCGGATGCAAATTGCTTGATCTTGCTGGCTTTAATGGTGTTGTAACGGCGGGAGTTTTCACCACCTTCACCAGAGTTGCTCATGGCACCCGCTATATTGGTGCCCTGGGCGACAGCTTCGTGGGCTTTGGCTACCAGGGCGCCGTGGCTCATGGCGCCGGATGCCAGAGTGGCAGTGATTTCCGCCGCAGGTTGCACTCTGTCAGGGTCAATCGGCGCTGGTGCATAGACCAGCCGATCAAGGAACTCGGCTGCTCGCCCCGAGGTTCTCAGGTGTTTGCCGGGTACACCGGCGGGGGAGGCAATCAGTTTGATTTCATCGCCAAAGCGATCCCTCAGAGATTGCAACAATGCCTCGTAGCGTTTGGGTGACGAATGATCCAGGCGCAACTGCCAGTGGTGATCCGCCACCTTTTCGGCACTGAGTCCCTGAGCGCTGTAATTCAGGTTGCCCCGGGTGCAGTACTGGTCGAACAGCTCAGTGAAATCCTGGGCTGTATGCGCATTATTGAAGTTAAAGGGGAGTGACAGAATATCCCTTAGTGTTGCCGGTCGCTCGTCACGTTCCTTGTACAGGTGGCTGCAGAACTCGCGATAGGCAGGTGTAATCTGTGCGTTGTTTATTTGTTCGGGTGTACACTTGTCGTAACCCAGCTCGTGATGAGCAACCTCGTTGGGTATGTCTGTGGCCGGTTCACCGGATTCGGTTTCGTCAACGTACTGAACGTACTGAATGGCTTCTTCGGTCATATGTACGTACTCGCGAACGGCGGTATTGCCGAACGCGTGACCGGCTCCATCGGCGCGTTCCTTGAACAGGCCGAGCAGCGGGATTTCGTTTTCCTGCTGCACTTCACGAATTTTGGCATGCCAGTCTGCTGTGCTTTTGGCGATATCGGCAAACTGTACACCACCAATCGGGGAATCGATATTTGGAAACAGCGGTGCCAGTATCGGGTCATGTGTGTCAATAAAGTTGGCTTCGAAGAACTCGCCACCAATATAGCTCTCAGCCGTACACAGGCCGAATTTGCCCATGGTTTTCATCAGTGCCTTTTCAACGGCTTTCTGAAAATTGTTCAGGGCTTTTTTTACACCGGCGTCGTCACTGGCCATTTCCAGAGCACGATGATAAACCGTCAGCGGGCAAACGGCTGACGCACCGAAGCCAAGCAGACAGGCAATATCATGGGTACTCGATGCCTGTCCGGTCAGGTACACCACGCTGCTGTTAAACCGCAAGCCTTGCCTGATCAGACGCTGATTTACCGCCGATATCACCATAATGGCGGGCATGGCGGCCAGTTCATGGCTGATTTCCCGGTCACTCAACAGGATGATATCGCAACGGGAGCGAGCCAGTTCTTCGGCTTCACTGCAAATACGCTCCAGGGCATCCAGCAGCAGCTTCTCGTTTTGTTCCGGGTCGTCATAATCGGGTTTGTAAAGGGTGGATACCGTTTCTACCTGCAATGCTTTCTGGTTGCATATCTGTACCAGTTGTTGAGGTTGCAGAATGGGGGATGGAATGACCAGTTGACGACTGCCGTCTTCGCCTACTTTGGGGCTGAAATTCGGTTTGCCACCCAGGGCAACTCGTAGCGTCATGCCATCGGCTTCGCGAATACTGTCCAGCGGCGGGTTGGTGACCTGGGCGAAACGCTGGCTGAAGTAGCGCGACATACCGCCTTCGTCCGCTGTCAGGGCATTGGGTGCCAGCCCGTAACCCATGGCCGATATTTTCTCCATACCATTTTGCAGCATGGGGTCGAGCATGAATTTGAAGCTTTCCTGGTTTTGCGAATAGGCCACATGGCGTGCAGAAATGGTCAGCGTGGAATCGAGCGGAAATTGATCCAGTCCGGCTTCCGGTAAATCGGCCAGAGTAATGCGGGCCTGCTCAAGTAACTGTGCATAGTCCTTTTGTTTTGCCAGTTCTTCCAACACATCGTGAGTGTCGCTGATTTTTCCGGTGTTGTGGTCGAATACCACCATGCCGCCCGCATCAATCCGGCCTCGGCGGATGACGGTTTCCGGTGCAAAGTCAATCTGGCCCGCTTCGCTCATAACGGCAAAGTAGTCATGGGTTTCGACCGAGCGCAAAGGGCGAAGGCCGAGGCGATCCAGGCGGGCACCGACCTTGATACCGTCACCGAAAATCAATGCGGCAGGGCCGTCATTTTTCTCTTCCGAAAGGCTGAAGTAATCCAGCATGTTGCGAGCCTGGTCACTGAGATCAGGATCATTTTCCCAGGCCGGGGGCATCATGGCCAGCGTTGCCTGCACAATATCCATGTTATCTTCGGTGATACGACGCGCCAGGGTTTGATCCAGGCGAGCAGAATCTGATTGGCCGTGAGGAAAAATCACCCGCTTGTTGTGAGATACCGCGATGGCATTTTCACTAAGACGGTTTTTCTTGTCCGTATTCAATTCACCGTTGTGAGCCATGCGGCGAAACGGCTGGGCAAATACCGGATTGGGTGCCGTATTGGTCGAGAATCGGGTATGAAAGAACAAGGTGTGTATACGGTGTTCCGGGTGGGTCAGATCCTTAAAGTAGGGGATGACTTCCCAGCTGTTCAGGCGCCCTTTATATACCTGGGTGTATGAGCTCATGGAAAGCGGATAAAACCCTTCCAGTTCCGGTCGGGTAAAAGCCGGGCGTTCGATCTCCAGCAGAGCTTCGTTAATGCGTGCTTCAAAACATTTCTGGTCGGGCAGGTCTTCCGGCCTGGCGAACACGACCTGGCGAATGGACAGTTGTGCCTTCTGACTGGCCTTGTTCAGGACGCGCCTGTCTACCAGAACATCACGCCACATCAATACCGGCAAGCCATGCTTTTTCAGCGCCTCTTCAATCACTATCTCGGCATTTTTGTGCTGGTTTCTGTCGGCAGGGTAGAAAAAATTGGCAACACCAAAATCACCGTATTGCAGTGTTTCATCACCGGTGAGATATTGGTAGAAATTGACTGAAATATCGACATTGACACCCGCACCATCGCCGATGCCTTCAGAACTCATACCACCACGATGTGGAATCTTGCACAAGGCTTCGTGGGACAACTCCAAAAGCTCGTGGGTCTGGCGGCTGTGTTTGTTGGTAATAAAGCCGACACCACAACTGGAATGCTCCTGGTTCTTGTCATATAAAGATCGCGTCATGCTCGAACCTCTCTACGCTTGGTAACACCAACAAGTGGTGTGCAACACTCAATGATTGAAAATCGGGTCAAAATTTGCACAATTCCCTCTCGGATTATCGACAGGGCGCAGAAGAATACAGTCACATCCAAACTAATGCAAATCATTTTACCTTGCAGGCCAGGTCATCTCATGGCACAGATTGCGGGCCGGGGTGCCTGCACGATATTTGGAATCAGGTTGCAGTGAGCAGAGTTGTGTCTGTCTGTCAGGCATGAATCGGCCAAAGTGAATCTGGCAAGCTCTCACAGAGCGCATGGATTGCTTCGGGATTATAAACAAATCAGCCCGGGCAAGCCGGGAATCTATGTCAAAAGGACTGATGAAATCAAAAAAAAACAGGTGTGTGCCGTTGAAAATCAATAGCTCTTGTCTTTTAGCTCTTGAAATTTTCCATGGCTTTCAATGTGGCCTCGCTGATATGATGCTCAATGCCTTCGGCATCAAATTCAGCTATCTCCGGCTCTACTCCCAGACGAATCAGAAAGTCGAGAACGATCTGATGTCGTCGTTTGCAGCTTTTGGCCAGTTCCTTTCCTTTTTGTGTTAAAAAGATGGAGCGATAGGGTTCGCTTTTGATGTAGCCGCAATTCTGTAAACGCGTCAGCATTTTGGTCACGGTTGGATTGGTGACACCAAGGCGGGCAGCAAGTTCACTTGCCCGCGCCTCCTGATGGTGCTCGATCAGGTCGGCAATCAATTCAACATAGTCTTCTGTTGTTTCGTTTTGGTGCGCTTTTCTTACCTGGGCAAACCAGCGTGCCTGGATCTCGGGGGCGACCAGATCAAGCTGCCCCTGCTTCTTGGCTTTGTTTGGAGACATGAACCAATCCTCGTGTTTTATCAGGAAGCCGACTGGATACAAGAGCAATCAGGAACAGAACCGCCTGAATGACAACGATCAGCGGAGCGGTAGCCGCGTCCAGGTGAAAACTCATAATGGTTCCGGTAATACAGGAAAAAATGGAAACACCGAGAGCGATCAGCAGCATTCGATCAAAGGAGCGAGCCAGCAAAAAGCCCGTTGCACCGGGGGCGATCAGCATGGCAATAACGAGGATAATTCCAGCCGCCTTGAGGGATGAAACTATCGTCAGTGCCAGGAGAGTCAATAACCCGAAATGCAACACCCGTATCGGCAGACCAATGACACTGGCATGGCTTGGATCGAAGCAATACAACATAAGATCACGACGCTTGACCAGCATAACCACCGAGCATAACACGGCGACCGAGCCCGCTTCAATCAGGTCCGAGCGAGAAATTCCCAGTACGTTACCAAACAGTACATGCAGCAAGTGCACATCCGTTTCAATTTTTGTCAGCATTACCAGCCCAATGGCAAACATGCCGGAGAACACGATGCCCATTACCGCATCTTCCTTGACCCGGCAGTTGTTTTTGATAGAGCCGGTGGCAATTGCACAGGTCAAACCGCCAACAAAGGCACCGATCATCAGGGGAATGCCAAGTACATAGGCAATGGCAAGCCCTGGCAGAACCGCATGGGAAATGGCATCTCCCATCAATGACCAGCCTTTGAGTACCAGAAAGCAGGAAAATACAGAACAGACGATGGCAATGATCAGCGACATCAGTAATGCACGCTGCATAAAGCCATGAGTCATGGGTTCGAAAATGAGTGTTTGCAGGTTATCCATTGGTCACCATTCGGCGTTTCAGGTAGCCGTACCTGGGTGCGAAAAAAAACACGAGTAGAAAAATGACTGTTTGCAGAGTGACAATCAGGCCGCCAGTGTTGGCATCGATATGGAAGCTGAGATAAGCGCCAACGCCACTGCTGACAGTTCCAACCAATACCGAGATAATAATCAGTACGCCAAATCGGTCAGTGAGCAGATAGGCAGTGGCCCCGGGGGTGATCACCATGGCTATGACCAGGCAGGCTCCCACTGTTTGCAGGGCAGCCACACAGGCGGCACTGAGCAGTGTAAAAAACAGAATATGATAAAAGGTCACAGATAAACCAATGCTGCGAGCGTGATTTTCATCAAAGAAGATCGCCAGCAGGTCTTTCCACTTCAGGCTGAGGATAGTCAGACAGACGATGGAAATGATAACCACCTGGGTGACATCGGAATCGGTTATCGCATGAATGTTACCAAGAATAATCGCCTGCACATTGACCGATGTGGGATTCATCGAGATCAATAGCAACCCGACAGCGAAGAAGCTGGTAAAAATGATGCCTATTGTTGTGTCTTCCCTGAGCCTGGTCTGTTTTTTGACAATAGCCATGCACAGTGATGCCAGCAAGCCCGCAAAGAAAGCGCCTATTGAATAGGGCAGGGCGAGCAGATAGGCCAATGCGACGCCTGGAACGACTGAATGGGCCAATGCGTCCCCCATCAGCGACCATCCTTTCAGCATCAGGTAAGCCGAAAGGAAGGCGCAAACTCCGCCTACCATGGCGCTGACCCAGACGGCTCGAACCATATATTGGTAGGTGAGCGGTTCTAATAATAAATCAATCACTGGCTTGCCTTTACAATATGCGGGTCACTGTCTTCTCCGTAGAGAACCAGCGGCCGCTCGTCATCGGTGAGAACGGTCACGCCCCGGGGATCCTTGTCGTCATGCAGAACTTCGCCGCCCAGTGTCTGGTGGCGAAGCATACCGCCAAAGGCGCCGGACAGATTCTCTTTGGTAAAAGTGGTTTCGACCGGGCCGGAGGCCAGCAGTCGCCTGTTGATCAGCATCACATCATCACAAAGGTTCGGAACGCTGCCCAGATTGTGGGTGGAGACCACAATCAGGCGGTCTTCTGCCGCAAGCCTTTGAAACAGTGCTGACAGGGATTCTTCTGTTTTGATATCGACACCACTGAAAGGTTCATCGAGCAGAATAACCTGGCCGCCCTGTGCCAGGGCGCGGGCGACAAACACGCGCTTTTTCTGGCCACCACTCAATTCGCCAATCTGACGTTTTTTGAAGGCACTCATATCAACCCGTTCAAGCGCCTGGTTGGCTGCCTCGTGGTCCTGTTTCGAAGGGCGGCGCATAAAGCCCATGTGGCCATAACGGCCCATCATGACGACATCCTCCACCAATACCGGGAAGTTCCAATCCACTTCTTCGGTCTGTGGCACGTAGGAAACCAGGTTGTATTTCAATGCCTGTGCAACGTCGTGCCCGGCTATTTCGACACTTCCGGTAGTGGGTGTCACAAAGCCCATCATGGCTTTGAACAGGGTGGACTTGCCGGCGCCGTTGACACCGACCAGGCCACAAATAACACCTGTATTCATGCTGCCATTGATGCCCTCGAGGGCGATATGGCCATTGGGGTAAGTGACCCCGACATTGTTCAGTTGCAGAATTCCTTTCATGCGGCTCAGACCCTATTGATTGGCCAGGGCGCGGGCAAAGGCGCTGGATATGGTATGCGTGGTTACCCTGAGCAAGTCCAGATAAGTCGGCACTTTTCCATTTGGCTCGCTGAGTGAATCTACATAAAGCACACCGCCGTAACTGGCGTCGGTTTCAGCTGCCACCTGCCTGGCAGGCTTGTCGGAAATGGTGCTTTCACTGAACACCACGGGAATATTGTTTTTGCGCACCGTGTCTATCACTTTTCGTACCTGTTGCGGTGTGCCTTGCTGGTCGGCGTTCATGGGCCACAGGTAAACTTCTTTCATATCAAGGTCTTTTGCCAGGTAGCTGAATGCACCTTCAGATGTAACCAGAAATCGCTTGTCGGCCGGAATGTGTTTCAGGTCAGCGATCAGCTCGGTTTTGATTGATTTGACCTTGTCTGAGTATGCTTTGGCATTGGCATTGTAAATGGCTGCATTCTCCGGATCCATTTTGACGAAGGTTTTGCGAATGTTCTCGATGTAGATCAGAGCGCTCTCGGTAGACATCCAGGCATGAGGGTTGGGTTTGTCGGTATAGGGGCCTTCATAAATAGACATGGGCGTTATTCCGGTTGATACGACAACGCTCGGGACATGATCAATATCCTGTAGAAATCGTTTGAACCAGCGCTCGAGATTCAGCCCGTTCCAGAAAATAACATCGGCGCCCTGAGCACGAATGATGTCTTTCGGGGTGGGTTGGTAGTCGTGAATTTCAGCGCCCGGTTTGGTGATGGATTCCACAATGGCGGCATCCCCTGCCACATTGCGTGCGATATCGGCAATGACGGTAAAGGTGGTGACTGCCTTGAACTTGTCAGCCGCCAGGGCAGAACCGGAAGCGACTGAAAGGGCGGTGACTAAAAACAATGGCGACAGTAACAGGATGGCCAGTTGCCTTTTCATTTTTGCAAGTTGTATTACAGACGTACGAACAGGCGTTTCAAGAGTATCAATAGACATTGGTATCACTAATTTCAGGGTGAATTGAATTGAGGGGCGAGAGTATATCATTCGGCTAAATAAGTTAGCAAGTGCTAAATTAACTGCATCCGGCAAACAATAGGGAATGGTTTCAAAGTCGGGCGATTTGATGGAGCAGCTTGATGGAACAATTTTTTGATGAATTTCAACAGGTAATAGCCATGAGGCTGTTTTTGCTGCTTCAATACCCTGTATAATGGCTATCGCAACCAATTGTGTAAAAGGGCCGAGGGAGACCGACTGCTGCAATGTGTGAATTACTGGGCATGAGTGCCAACGTACCGACCGATATCTGTTTTTCGTTTGCCGGGTTGATGCAGCGTGGCGGTGGAACCGGGCCTCACCGTGACGGTTGGGGAATCGCTTTTTATGAAGGCAAGGGTGCGCGCTGTTTTCACGATCCTGATCCCAGTGTTCACTCGGAGATTGCCTATCTGGTTAAAAAACACCCCATTAAAAGTCATGTGGTGATCAGTCATATTCGTCAGGCCAATGTGGGAAGTGTCTGCCTGGAAAACACCCACCCATTCCAACGTGAACTTTGGGGTTACATCTGGACGTTCGCTCACAATGGTCAGCTTGATAAAAAGCTGTTCGACAAAACGCTGCGTTATTACCGTCCGGTAGGGACGACCGATAGTGAGTTTGCCTTTTGCTGGCTGCTGGGAGAGTTGCGCCATGCCTTTCCCGAACGCCCTGAGAATTTTGGTGTGTTGTCAGGCTTTATTCGGGAGCGCTGTGAAATGCTGCGCGAGTTGGGAGTTTTCAATATGTTGCTGACTGAGTCCACCCGTCTGCTGGCCTTCTGCGGAAGCAAGTTGTCCTGGATTACCCGCAAGGCTCCCTTTGGCGAAGCCCGCCTCACAGACTGTGATATGACGGTAGATTTCGTCAGGGAGACCAGCCCGAACGATATTGTGACTGTGGTTGCCACGGAGCCCCTTACCGATAACGAAACCTGGAATCGGCTGGAGCCCGGCGAACTGATTGCTTTTGTTGATGGCGTGCCGCAACAGGTTGCCGATAGCGTGCAATAGCGGGCTGCCGGTTTTATGCGCTTCTTTTTGTATGCCCGTCTTTCAGATGCTCAACGTGTTCGCCTGCCAGTGATTCACCTTCAAAGTCATAGGCGCGTCCGAAGCCTTTGACATATCGTCCTGATTTGGGTGTCAGTTTGAACAGCTTGAAGTCTTCCATTTCGGACAGGCTGTTAATTCTATCCCCGAGTCGGTCAGCGAGACTGGTGATTCCTTTTTGCCATTGATCTGATGAGAACTCCAGTTGTTTGCAGTTGACGCTGTAATTTACCCGTTTGCGAGCAAACAGGTCATCGGCTTCGTTCTCATCTTCGATAATCAGAACAGAAGCCACCGGGTTGTGTTGCAGGTTAATCGCATGAATGGCTATTTCGCTGATCAAGACATACAGGCACGATTCTCCCAAAGCAAAGGGGGCATAGGAGGCGTATGGCTTGCCTTCGGGGGTTATGCTCGAAAGCAGCAGGCTTTTGCGGGAGCCTGTAAAGTCGATGATCTCTTTCTGAATACGTTCGCCCATTTTTTGATTTTTCACGATTCTTTACCCCTGATCTGGAGAGTTGTCTGTTTCCGGTTTGAGAATGTTACATTTACCGGGCGGATAAATCCAGGCGATCCGGGCAAAGACATCAGAATCTTTATTTGGTAGAATCCCGCAAAAAATCAAACAGGCGTAATAATAAAGGCGTAATAATAATGGCTGGTACCAGGGAAAAGTTTGGCTCACGCATCGGTTTTATTCTTGCCGCAGCAGGTTCTGCTGTGGGTATTGGCAACCTGGTCGGGTTTCCGGTAAATGCCGCAAAAAACGGGGGAGGTGCCTTTCTTGTCATATACGCCCTGTTTGTGGCTCTGTTTTGTCTTCCTGTCATGTTGGCCGAGATTTCCGTTGGTCGGCACTCTGCAAAAAACCCTCTGGGAACTTTTCGATCCCTGGCTCCGGGTAGCCGTTTCTGGCCCATCGGTGGCTGGTTGGCACTGATCACGCCTTATATGATTGCGGTGTTTTATTCGGTTATCACCATGTGGGTGCTTGGCTACCTGATTATTTCTGTTACCGGCAATCTGGATCAACTGGCGACGCCGGGTTATTTCGGTGAGTTTATCAATACCAAAACTGCCTTTATCTACCTTGCTCTTGTGGCGGCTATGGTCGGCTATATTTTGAATGGAGGTGTTCAGGACGGGATTGAGCGTGCGGCCAAAGTGCTCATGCCTGCGCTGTTTATCATGTTGATAGGTATGGTTGTTTTTGTGTTGACCCGGGACAATGTGATGCCCGGCGTCAAGTATTATCTGGTTCCCGACTTCAGCAAAATCGGCACCCAGGCGATTAACAGTGCCATGGGGCAGGCGTTTTTCTCTCTGTCTCTGGGTATGGGGATTTTGATCACCTACGGCTCCTATATGAAAAAGGAGGAAAGCATTGTTAATTCGAGCAAAATGGTTGCCTTTGCCGATACCGGTGTGGCGTTTATTGCCGGATTGATGATTCTGCCAGCGATTTTCTCCTTTAACCCGGGTGTCAACACGGAAGAGCTTTCCGAATCTTCTGTCGCGCTTATTTTCTCGTTTCTTCCCCAGATTTTCCTTGCCATGCAGGACTCCATTGGTTACTTCGGGGCCAGCCTGGTGGCGGCCACCTTCTTCCTGCTGACTTTCTTTGCCGCACTGACCTCACTGGTTTCCATTATCGAAGTGCCCGTTGCCGCTGTAATTGATCACAAGGGCTCCAGCCGAAAAAAGGCCCTGATGGAGGTGGGCTTCACCATGATTCTGGTTTCCATGGCCTGTACCGTTTCGTTCGGTATGGTGGATTTCTTTACCAGCTTTACGGAGTACGGTGGCGTATCCAGGTCGTTCTTTGATGTTGTGGTTGACGTGTTTTATGAAACCATCCTGCCACTGAACGGGATGCTGATTTGTCTTCTGGTCAGCTTCCGATGGAAAAAAGCCAACTTTGACAGGGAGCTGGAGCAAGGTGATCCGGATTACAGGGGGTCACTCCTGGAGCGTTATGTGAATGTGTCGCTGGAAACCATTATCCCGATAATGCTGCTGTTTGTATTTATCAATACCGTGCTTTCAAAGTTCTTTAATATCAACCTTGTCTGATAGCTGCTTACCCGCCCGGTACAAGTTGCCACGGACAGTCTGTGCAGATTGTCCGAGGCGGCGTGAGTGATTACCTTGTTACCCTTTGTTCAGGTTTAAATCTTGTTCTTGTCCAGGTTTAAATCCTGTTTAAGGCCTGGACTATTCAACAAACGCCCGCTCTATCAGATAATCACCTTTCATTCCCGTTTTGGGGCTGATTTCAAAGTTCAGCTCATCCAGAACGGTGCGCATCTCTGCCAGCATCGATGGGCTTCCGCATAGCATGGCTCTGTCAGTTTTCGGGTTGAGTGGTGGCAAACCCAGTCGCTCGCACAGTTGCCCGTTTCTGATCAAATCGGTCATGCGCCCCTGATTTCTGAACTCCTCTCTGGTTACGCTTGGGTAGTAGGTCAACTGGTTTTTGACCATGTCGCCAATATACTCGTGTTCAGGCAGCTCTTTGGTAAACCAGTCGTAGTAGCCCAGTTCGCTTTTAATGCGAACACCATGAAACAGAATAACGCGTTTGAAATGCTCATAGACTGCAGGGTCTTGCACCAGGCTTAAAAATGGAGCCAGACCGGTACCTGTGGCAAACAGGAAAAGGTTTTCACCCGGGTTCATATCGCGTATAAGCAGGGTGCCCGTGGGCTTTCGGCCAACCAGGACGGTGTCGCCGACCTTGAGGTGCTGCAAGCGGCTGGTTAACTCGCCGCCGGGTGCTTTGATACTGTAAAACTCAAGATGGTCTTCATAGTTTGCGCTCGCAATACTATAGGCTCGCATAATCGGGCGTGGCTTGTGCTCCAGACCAATCATCACAAACTCACCGCTTTCGAAGCGCAGGCTGCTACTCCTTGTCGTTTTGAAACTGAATAGTTTCTCGTTCCAGTGCTTGACGTAAAGAACTTCTTCCTGGGAAAACTTGCTCATACTAATACCTGATTTTGTCGCTTTACGAGGGGCGCCGATTGTAGCCTATTCCAGGGTTGATGGAAATTGTTGTTGTCTGTATCGGTAGAGCGGGGTGAAATAAAATAGTATTTTGTATTAGATGCGAATGATTAGCATTTATTGTGTCGCGATAAACCGGTATACTTCCATCTTTTTGCGGCAATTTTGCGGCAAGCAAACCGCAGCAAGCCAACCACTCGGACAAGCCATTGCCGCAGCAGTAGTGGTCAGGTATCGAGCTGATTGTTATAAATTCTGGTGCTCTCTATGATGGTTGAAATCAAGATGATAGTTGTAATCAAGCGTTATTTTTTCACTCCGGTATTGTTTTTGTCGACTCTTGCCGGGTTGGTCACTGCTTTTCATGCCGTGGCAAATGAGTCACCACCGGTGGGCCAGCGTATTATTTCCATTGGCGGATCCGTTACCGAAATTGTTTATGCCCTGGGGCAGGAGGGACGATTGGTGGCCCGGGATACGACTTCGACGTATCCGGCAGCGGCAAACAATCTGCCAAATGTCGGTTACATGCGCCGTTTGTCACCAGAGGGCGTACTGTCGGTGACACCGGATATGATCATTGCCGAAGCGGGAAGCGGCCCGCAGGAAACCATTGATGTGCTCAGGCAGGCATCGGTAAATTATGTCGAGATTCCCGATGGTTTTGATCGTGATGCAGTGAAAACGAAAATTATAGCGGTTGCCGAAGCGCTGGGTCTTCCGAAAGAGGGTGCTGAACTGGCTAACCGTGTTGATGCCAAACTGGCTGCGGCTGAAAAACAGGCTGCCGGGCACAAGGGTAAACCAAAACGGGTGTTATTTATACTGTCCACCCGGGGAGGGCGAATTATGGCCTCGGGCAGGAATACGGCAGCCGATGGTATTATCCGAATGGCCGGTGGTGTGAATGCCGTCGGCGATTTCGAGGGCTATAAATCGGTAACGGATGAAGCCATTATCGCAGCGGCACCGGAAGTCATTCTGATGATGTCACGCAGTGGCGCTGAGGGTAGCAGCCATAGTCAGGCAAACGAGGAGTTGTTCGCCCTGCCTGCCATTTCCACTACACCAGCGGCCAAAGCCCGGAAGGTGATACGTATCGATGGGCTCCTGTTGCTGGGCTTTGGCCCGCGAACTGCTGACGCAATTACAGCATTGAGTGAGGCGCTATATGGTGAAACAGAGACGGATGGTGAAACAGAGACGCTTCGTCAGTGATTGCTAATCCGAAAGTGCAGGGAAGAATTGCCGGTGACCGCCAGCATCGCGCACGTTATACGCTGGTAGTGTTGCTGGGGTTACTGGTCCTGGTCAGTCTGTTCAGTCTGGCGGTGGGGGCGTCAAACACATCACTGTGGGATACCTTGTTCAAACTGTTCAACGGTGAAGAAATCAGTGTGGGGGAGCGGGTGATTCTGTTTGATATTCGTGCACCGCGAACCGTCATGGGTGTTCTGGTTGGTGCATCGCTGGCTGTTTCCGGAGCCGTGATGCAAGGCCTGTTTCGAAACCCCCTGGCCGATCCGGGACTGGTTGGCGTTGGTGCTGGCGCGGGTCTGGGGGCGATTTCAGCCATTGTTCTGGGTTCGGTATTGCCAGCTGGAGCGATCGCGTTCCTGGGCAACCATCTGGTGCCGATTGCGGCGTTTCTGGGTGGCTGGATTACCACTCTGGTGCTATATCGAATTTCCACCCGTCACGGGCGAACGTCGGTGGCGGTCATGCTTCTGGCGGGGATTGCACTGGGGGCACTGGCCGGTGCACTTTCCGGGATTCTGGTTTACATAGCAGATGATGCCCAGCTGCGTGACCTGACTTTCTGGGGGCTGGGTTCTCTGGCCGGTGCAACCTGGATAAAGCTGCTTGCAGCGGCACCACTGATTGTTTTGGCCTTGCTGGTGACTCCTTTTCTGGCTCGAAGCCTGAATGGTCTGGCTTTGGGTGAAGCGGCCGCATCTCACCTGGGTATTCCGGTGCAGCGCATGAAAAATATCGCTATTATGACGGTGGCGGCAGCAACCGGTGCGGCGGTGGCTGTTTCTGGTGGCATCGGCTTTATTGGTATCGTGGTACCTCACCTGTTGCGCCTGGCGATTGGCCCTGATCACCGTTATCTGCTGCCCAATGCGGCGTTATTGGGTGGCAGCCTGTTGCTGGTGGCGGATATGATCAGCCGCACAATTGTCGCTCCGGCCGAGTTGCCGATTGGTATTATCACTGCGACTCTGGGCGGGCCGTTTTTCCTGTATATTTTGCTGCGTAACCGTGGCGTGCTGGATATGTGAGCATGATTAAAGCGCAAAACATTGTTGTCAGTTTCGGTCGCAGTGAAATTCTGCATGGCATAGACTTTTCTGCCAATGCGGGACAGTTTACCGCGATTGTCGGCCCGAATGGTTCAGGTAAAACCACATTGATGAGCACCATTACGGGCGATATTGATTATTCCGGCACTATCACGCTGGATAATGAGCTCATTGCCGATATGAAACCCTGGGAACTGGCCAGTCGTCGTGCGGTTCTCCCCCAGTCAACCCGCCTGGCGTTTCCGTTTACTGTACTGGAGGTGGTGCGTTTGGGGCTGCACGCCGGTATCCAGGCCGAGCGAAGTGAGCTTCCGGGCCAGGCCCTGCAATCCGTCGGCCTGTCGGGCTTTGAAGGGCGCTTTTATCAGGCGCTTTCGGGTGGTGAGCAACAGCGAGTTCAGCTCGCCCGGGTGCTGGTGCAGGTCTGGGAGCCGGTCATTGACGGCCGGCCCTGCTGGCTGTTCCTCGACGAACCGGTATCCAGCCTGGATATTGGCCATCAGCTTGATGTGATGCAGATCGCCAGGCGTTATGCGAATGCCGGAGGAGGTGTGGTGGCAGTGATGCATGACCTCAATCTGACTTCCATGTATGCCGATAGCGTCGCCCTGATTCATCAGGGCAATCTGGTGTGTCAGGATGCACCTCAGGCGGTGCTGACCAATGAACGTTTATCTGCCGCTTACGATTGCCAGTTGCGGGTGAATACCACGCCGGAAGGAGGTATCCCTTTTGTTTTGCCTCAGGTGGCCGGTTGAATTACAGGTGGTCGGCTGAAGGTAGTAATCAGGTTACTATGTTCTGAATTACCGATATAATAATGATTCTCATTTTTATGGTATTTCTAACCAGCGAGGAAAATAGTAGTGGCTGATAAAAACAGATTTGCAAGGAATTTACTGGTATTGGCAATAGCAGGCGCGGCTACCAGTCAGGCGTACGCAACGGGTGAACAGGATGTAGTGATTCTGGAAAATGTCACTGTGACAGCCAGTGGTCATCTGAGTGACGAAATGCAAACACCTCATGCGGTCATAGTGGCTGATCAGGAACAGATAGAACGCACGGGGGCCGATAACGTTGCCGGGTTATTGAAGGGGCAACCGGGAATATCACTGACAGCGGATGGTGCCTGGGGTCTGAACCCGGTATTGCGCGGTCTGAGTAAGGAGCGATTGGTCATTCTTGTCGATGGTATGAGGCTGAATTCGGCGCAGCCTTATGGTGCCGTGGCTTCATTGATCGGCTTGCAGCAGATCGAGCGGGTTGAAGTGGTCAAAGGCCCGGTATCAGTGTTGTATGGTTCGGGAGCCATGGGTGGAGTTATCAATTTTATCACTCGCAAGGCCGACTTTACCGATGAAGCAGAGGTGGGTGGAAGCGCAACTCTGTCAGGATCTACCGCTGATAAGGGAAAACGCGCCGCTGCATCACTGGTTGCCAGTAACGAGCAACATGCCTTGAATCTGAGCGTTTCCGTGCAGGATCTGGACGACTACAAATCGGGTGATGGTGAAAGGGTCAGGCGTACCGGCTACGACCAACTGGCATTGGCCGCCAACTATCGCCTGAGAACCGGTGATATCGGTTTTCTGGAAGTGAGCCTGCAAAACCAGCAGGATGATGATGTCTGGTATCCCGGTTCCGTCAAGCCGCACCCCGCTCACATTACCCGAACGATTCATTCTCCTGAACATGAGCGCACACTCTACGAGCTGGCCTATAACCTTGAACTTGATGCCCGGTGGCAGCCACAGTTGAGGGCCAATGTTTATAAACAGGACGTGACGCGAACGATTAATGCTTTCTCCGAAAGGTTGCAGCGAGATGTAGTTCGAACCGATGTGACTTTCGCTACCCTGGGTGCCGGGTTAAAGCTGATGTTACATCCAGGTGATGAACATACCCTGTCAATGGGGCTGGATGGCTGGAAAATGACGGGCGATCCGGAGCGTTACATGGACACCAATCCGCCACAGTTTAATAACAATATGCGTTTTGATCCGTTCAGCGAGGGTGAAATCAATTCCCTCGGGGTGTACCTGCAGGATGAATGGCTGACTGACCAATGGAGTGTCAAAACCGGTTTGCGTTATGACCAGATCAAGGCCGATGCAGAATCTGCAGCAGGTTTGCCACCAGGAACCAGGTTGGACAAAAAAGATTCAATGTTATCCTGGTCATTGGGTGGTGTTTACCATGTCAGCGATATGGTGAATCCCTACCTGGTTGTCAGTCGGGCGTACCGGGCTCCGGACATGCGTGAGCGCTTTGAATCCAGTCCGCGTGGTGATGGTTTCCTGCACAGGGGGAATCCGGGTCTTGATCCGGAAAGGAGCACTACGTTTGAACTGGGTCTGAAAGGTGCCAACGCTGATATTCGTTACAGTTTGGGAGTGTATAGATCCACGATCAAAGACTACATTATTGGCCGGGTAACCGGTGTCAGTAACCCTCAGGGATTACCAATAAAGGCGACCGAAAACCTGGCCAGGGTTACCCTCACAGGTGCAGAGGCAGAGATCGAAAAAACACTGGCTGACAGCACCTATGCTTTTGCCTGGGTAAGCTATCTCAAAGGTGAAAACGAATACGATGATGAGCCACTCGTACGAATGCCTGCGCCGGAGATGACTTTGGGTGTGCGTCATACACCACAGTTGGGGCTGAATTGGGACGTCAGTGCGCGACTGGTTAACAAGCAGGATCGTATTGGTACCAAACTGTCGAATAACAGGGAAGATGAAACCGCAGGTTATGTGACTGCCGATGCCGGGGTCGGTTATCGCTTTATGGCAGGTAATCTTGAGCATTCCGCCCGTTTGTCGGTGACCAATATCTTTGATCGTCATTATCACGAGCATCTGGCAGAAGGCATTAGTGGTAACGAGCCGGATGCGATGGGTCGCAATGTCCAGTTAACCTGGAACTCCCGGTTCTGAGTAGTGTTTTTTAGTGCTAACGCATGGAAAAGACAGTTGCACAGGAAAGGCGCTGCCAATAGAGCACCTGGCGGAGGCTGGCCATGTATTATCAACTACCGGTTAATGCATGAACGGACTCCGCCCGCGTTTCTCATTGAACAGATGAATCCAGAGGAGTTAAATGATTCAGGACGTTATGATCGGCTGTGACTGATTGAGTCCGGGGCGAGTGCTGCTTCTCTGAATGCTACTTTTTTGAGTATTACTTTCCTGAGAGCTGCTTTCCTGTTTCAAAGAAACTGATTTTATCCGGGCTTTGCTTTCCAAAATTTTGCAAACCGTGTCAGTGACCTTCAATGCAAGTAGTCAGACCTGGTCAACCTGTGCAAACCTGGCGGTCAGCTTGAGAGAGTCATCCAGCTCCTTTTCAAGGTCTGCATTGTTGGCGACAAGTTGCTTGCCGTTGGCATCCACCTCTGTCGCCAACTTGCTTATGTGCGCCACGTTTTCCGATATGCTTTCTGCAACGGCGGACTGCTCTTCTACCGCGGCGGCAACCTGCAAGGCCAGTGAAGATATTTCTTCAACCTTGCTCTGAATATCGGTAAACGTTGTACAGAGTTCCTCGTTTCGTTCAACGCATTCTTCTGATTTTGTTTCCGCATGGGAAATGTTTGTTACGGCCAGCTCAACGCTGGATTGTATGCCATTGATCATTTTCTGGATTTCCGTGGTGGAATCCTGTGTGCGCTTCGCCAGCCCCCGAACTTCATCTGCGACAACGGCAAAACCCCGGCCATGTTCTCCGGCCCTGGCGGCTTCTATTGCTGCATTCAGGGCTAACAGATTGGTTTGTTCGGCGATACCTTCTATCACCTCGACCACGTTGGCGATTGACTGGCTTTGTGAATTCAGATTTGCGACATGAGAAACCGATTTTTTGAGTTCTTCTGCCAGCTCCCTGGTTGATTCTGCAGAAGAGTTCAACCGGTTTTTCCCTTCCTCCGAGGAGGCCAGTGCTCCCTGGGCTTCTACGGACACAGCGCTGGTACTCTGTGCCACCTCCTGTATTGATATACTCATTTCGTTCATGGCAGTGGCAGACTGGTCTGTTTCCGTTTGTTGCCGGGAGAGCTGATTGCTGGTTTCCAGGCTGATGTCCATTGACGCTTGCAAATTGCTGTGGATAGACAGGCTGCTGTCCAGCACCCGGCTGGTCGCCGCGACCAGTTCGGACTCTTTCATCTTAAGCGCCAGTTGAATCTGGCTGATTGGGTCAACCTTGCCAAAATAGACATATTGGGCCACAGGGTCATCCACAACGGGTTTTGTCTTGTCTGATACGGTATCAACCCGTTTTAATATCATCAAGGACCAGAGTGTTATCAGAATAAAACTTGCCAATCCTGCAATCAGGCTCGGAAAAGAAGGGAGCAGGCCAGAGACTGACAGGCCCAAAACGATGCCACTCAGGGTGAAAGCAATCAGGCCCTGCACAAAAAAGCTGATAGAAGGAAGCTTCAATGCCAGTGGTGGTTTGTTTTGATTTATGGATGAGTAGAGTTGCCAGGCACGCTCCCTGGCAGATTTGTCCGGCCTGGTTCTCACGGACTGGATTTCTGTTGTTTTTCCGCCATGAACAATCGGTGTTACATAGGCATCAACCCAGTAGTAATCTCCGTTGGAACACCTGTTTTTCACAATACCCATCCATGACTGCTGCTTTTTCATGGTATCCCACAGCATGCTGAAAGCCAGCGGGGGCATGTCCGGATGCCTGATCATATTGTGGGGTTGACCAACCAGCTCCTCAATAGAGTATCCGACAACCTTGCAGAAATCACTGTTAGCGTAAGTGATCACCCCCTCAGGGTTGGTTGTTGAAATCAGCCTGAAAGAAGAGGGGTAGTCAACTTCATGGTTGGTTACAGGTAGGTTTTTTCTCATTTTCGACCTCAGCCCTTCGTGGGCACGAACGCTTCCAGTCAGGTTACAAGACAAAAGGAAGAGCGATTGTGATAAAAAGTGTTTTGGTTTTTTCCGTTTCAGGGAGCCACAGTATATTTATAGCAGAATTATACGGAGCGACATTCAAAACCGGCGTTAAAATCAAAGCCTGAAACCCTGTCTGTTCGATTGGCAGTCATTGCAGGTCAGTACGGCCGACTGGTGTTTTCATCGCTCGCGGAAATTCCCTGGGAGCTTTTATGAGGGGGCTGTGCAGGGGGGAGTATGTGCTCAAGATAGGCAAGCCATCTCTTTGCTGCTGATTGCTGATTTTTGTTTTTTGCCGCCACTGATAATGCGTGTTGCGCTTCTTCAAACTGTTTCAGTTTGATATTGACAATACCCAGTAGCAGTTGCGCTTCAGGGAGTTCCCGTTTCGAGCGAGTTAGCAGCTTTTTCAGTGAGACTTGAGCAGAACGCCAGTCTTGCAGCTGAATCTGTATCGTGGCAAGTTCCAGCAAAACCTTGTTGGAAGGTGAGGTTCTGTGCAAACGGGACAACACGGCGGCGGCCTTTTTTTTCTCCCGCGCACTTATCCAGCAGTTGGCCAGTAACCTCAGCGTTTTTTTATTCGGTTTGAGAATACCGGTTTTTAGCCCTTTTTCCAGTACCTTGCCTGCGTGAAACGGGATGTTGGCCTGTAGCAACATCTGGGCTAACAAACGATAGTCAGGGGCGCTTGATAAAATACCTCGCTCATACCCCATTCGCTGACTGGCCAGGGCAGCCTTCTGTTGCCCGTTCTGTAACTGTAATGACACCAGATTCCTCCAGTTGTCAGGCCGTGCGGGGTAATGGTTGAGCAAACGTCGCTGTGCTTTTACGGCCTGCCTCCATTGTTTTAATTGCACATAGGCCGCCACCTTCAGCTGGAACCAGTTTTCCGGTGCAACCGGCCGAAGACTGATTGCAGCCGAAATGGGAGGAATGACCTGTTTCCACTGCATTAGCTCGCTATAAGCTTGAGCCAGCATCAGGTAGTCCTGTTCACTGATGCTTCCGGGGCGAAGTTGCATCCATTGTTTTAGCTTCCGAATACATTTCCGCCATTGTTCTTGCACACAATAAAGTTGGGCCAGCGTGTGGCCAAGACTGATTTGCTGATCTTCCGGCAGCGCTTTCAGTTGCAAGGATTCGCGCAGATAGGGGATGGCTGTTTCGTAGTGTGTCCATTCCAGCTCGATTTTTGCCAGGCTTGAAAGCGCCAGTGCCCTGGCGTAGTCCGCTCTCACCTGTTTTTTGATGGTGAGAAGTTGCGTGTGAGCTGTTTTTAGATTGCCTTTGTCAATTTCGTCAAATGCCGGTTTTAGTAGTAGAAAATCCTGTTGAGACAACTCGACCTTTGCGTTGGTGCAAATCGGCAGCAATAAAAATAAAAGCAGTAAAGTTCGAAAAGTACGCATATTACTCATTTAATGTAAAGCCCAACTCCTGGCTGGCTCGATAGGCAACGGGTTGTCCGTTTTCAATACGAACTTTAAATCGCCAGTGTTTTAGTGCCCTGAGAACTGCCTTGTCAAACACACCCCTGGGTGTGGATTCTATAATTTTCATCGAACCGGATTTCACTCTGCCAGACTCTGTGACGACAAATTCCACCACAACCCGCCCTTCCTGACCTCGCAGTTGCGCACGCCTTGGGTAACGAGGTAACACCCGGCTTGTTACGGTCGGATTGGTCTCTATGGACATAACCGCAGCGGGTGTTGAAATACGGGCAGTTTTCAATGACGGCGCGGGTAGGGGCAAGTCAGTCAATGATGCGGATAACTTCACTCCTGCGTCAATTTTTGGTATCTCGATAGCGGGTGGCGGAGTATCGACTACCGGTGCGACATTGACGTTAATCTGTGGTACCAGTGGAGGAAGTTGAGGGGTGTTTTCGGGCTCTTCCGGCAGGCGGCGTTCACGAACTGCAATTTCTGATTCCTGAATATGCATGGAAAAATCCAGATTTGGCTTTATCTGGCGGGAGTCGGGCTGAGTGTTTTCCATATGAGTGATCAGTGCCAGAGCGTAAAACAGGAATAGCGATACTATCAGTGAAACAGGTATCGACACTAACGTCCGGCTAATCATTGTCTCCATCCGTGGTGGCAACGGTGTATTGAACCCTGGCGAGGCGTAACTGGTCGATAACGCTGATTAGCTGGCCGGTACTGGAAGCCTTGTCGGCCTGGATCACCACACTGACTTCCGGTTGCTCGCTGCGAAGTCGCTCGATTGCCGGCCTGATCATGCGTATATCCAGTGGTTTTCGGTCAAGCCAGATTTCATCATCAGAAGAAATGGCTACCAATAATGCCACTGCTTTCTGAGCATCACTGCTGTCAGCCGCAGGTCGATTGACATCGATTCCTGACTCCCGAATAAAAGAGGTGGAAACAATAAAGAAAATTAACATGATAAATACCACATCCAGCATGGGTGTCATGTTGATTTCGGCGTCGTCCTGCTGTTGGGACAGATTAAGTCGTTGGCGCATCAGTCATTCTCTAACTTTAATTCCAGTTCTAACTCTAACTTTGATTCTGATTCTGGTGTAATGTCAGTCTTAACTTTTTCTGTTCAGCTTCTGACCAACGGGATAACCGGTTATGAAACAGTAAACCGGAGACAGCGGCTGCCATCCCTGTCATGGTGGGGATGGTTGCGCTGGCGACACCGGCTGCCATTAATCTGGGGTTGCCGGTGCCGTATAGAGCCAGGCTGTCAAATACCTGAATCATTCCCGTTACTGTTCCCAGCAGGCCAATGAGTGGGCACAGGGCAATGAGGGTCTTGATCAGCGGGAACTGGCTTTTAAGTGCCAGATCCAGATCACAGGCCAGGCTCAAGCGCTTTGCGGCCACCGGCTCGGCCTGCAGGGCTGACAGTGTTTGGCGTAGCTCTGACGGGTAACTGAAACCCCGATAGAGTAAACGCTCGATGATCAATGCAAACATCAGAATGCTCACCATTAGAATCAGGTATAACACCCAGCCGCCTGTTTGAAAGAACTCTCCCAGGGCAAACAGCCAGTCATTGATGCCCGGCAGTTCAGGAAGCACCACTATCGGCCCCTGTGTTTGAATCCCGGGTTGTTGTTTCTACCAGCAAGCCCAGACTTTTTTCCTGTAATATTTGTACCAGGCGACGCCCTCGCGTGGCCAGGTAGCTGTGACAAAACAATAGCGGTATCGCCACGATCAGGCCAAGTACGGTTGTCATCAGTGCCTGGGAGATTCCTCCGGCCATCAATTTGGGATCACTCGTGCCAAACAGGGTAATACTCTGGAATGTTGCGATCATGCCGATGACGGTTCCAAGCAGTCCCAACAGAGGCGAAACGGCGGTTAGCAGCTTGATAAAGCTTTGGCCGCGTTCGAATCCGGGTAATTCCTGTAAAATGGCTTCGTCGATTTTGAATTCACGTTGCTCATTGGTCAGGTTCTGCTCCTGTAAAGACAGTAAAATTCGACCCAGGGCGTTATTGCGACTCAATCGGGAGGCATGGCGCAGTTGTCTGCGGATCTGAAACTCGTTGCGCAACATCAAACTCATTTGCAGGAAGGCAACCAAAAGACCCGATGCGCCCAATAGTAAAATAAAGTACCCGACTGCGCCCCCTTGTTGAATACGCTCCAGCAGGGTTGGTTCCCGGTCGAGCAACAGAAACAGCTCTCCCCGTGTCGGGTCAAGTGTCACTGCACTTTGCCTGCCGGCCATATAATCCAGTAATGCAGAGCGGGCACCGGACGGTTGGGTTGGTAAAACGGACAGGTTCTGTCGGGAAGTATTCCAGTTAAGGTACTCTCCGTCTTCTGTCGTGGCTCCGAACAGGCCAAAGCGGATGACTTCCCTGGTTGTCGTATTGCCATCTACTGCCACAACCGGTGTCCTGAAACGGCTGATGCGGCCGGATTCAGTGATTTCCAACTGCAATTGATACCAGAGAGCCTGCAGTTCCCGCAGGGACGGGACACGGTTCAATTCGGCAAAATCAAGCTGTTTTTCCCGGTCAGGATACTCGGCGCTGACCAATGATTTCGACAGTACAGAACGCAGCTTGCCAGCTTCCTCTCTGGCTACTCCGAACACCTCTCCCAACTGCCCGGATCGCTGCTCGATCAGTGCATAAAGCTCTGCCAGCAGAAGATCATTGGCATCAAAGGTTTCTTTCAATCTGGCCTGTTCCTCTTCCGCCCTTCGCAATCTTTGTTCGCTTTGGGCCAACAGGTTCTGTTGCTGTTTCAGATCGCTGTTAAACAATTGCTCGCGCTTGTTGTCAAGGCTGCGATCTCCTGCTGTAAACTCACGCACCTTCTGCAGCAGGCCATTGAGGGTGGCGGGTGCGGGAGCGGAGGGGTCGCTGCCAGTCGCCGCCGTCACGGAATTTACATGAAAGAACAAAACAGCAGCCATTAAGAGTTTTTTGATCACGACCGAGGCTCCGGGGATGGTAAGGGCAGCTTGATCAAGCCGGGTACTTGTTGTTGCCGTGCAATTTGTATTGCTTTTCTAAGGGCAAGATTCTGACTTTCTGTCAGGGGTTGCCAACGAGATTCAGCCGGCAACCATTGACCGCCCTCCTTCCCGTTCAGTGTCTGGAAATAAAGTGCAGTGCGCCCCAATCGCAGGAAGCTGACCTGCCGTTGATCATCGTTTATATCCAGCTTGCCGCTGTAGGCTTCAAAGGTGCTTCCGTACTGAACCTCGATCATATAGGCTTCGACGATCTGGCGGTATTTTTCAGCGACACTGACATCCGCACGCAGTAGCAGTTGTTCAAGCTTTTTCAGGCGCGTGTGGCGTTCATCCGGTAAAAATGGCATGTCTATTTTCACAAAGCGCTGCAAGGTGTCCAGCATCTGGTTCAACATGGGCAGCACAGCCTGATCGGTTTCTTCTATTGACTTCAGTTGCATGCGAAGATCAGCGAGTTCGCGTTGCTGGGACTCTATCAACAGGCTCATCTGGCGATTATAAGTCTCTGTGACATCGGCCATTCGTTCATTGCCGAGGTACCGGGCACGCGAGTCTTCCAACTCGGCTTCAATGCTGTTAATACGCTGTTGGGATTGTTGTGACCCCGAGTGGCTGTGAATGGTTTTTTTTTCGGCACGGGTAAGTTGATTGGCCTCCAGTGCCAGGGAGACAAGTAACAACAAACCGGTCACCCGGGAAAGTGGGCGAATTTTCAAGAAAGGCGGCATTACATAACAACCTGATTGCAAATAAAACGAGAATGAGAACGATTATTCTACAGTGGAAGCGATTAATCAAACGACTTGCACCGTGATAATGCGTGTAGTTTATAGTTTTCCCGGGAAATCTGACAGGATTAGTGTGATTTGATCTGCGTTTTACTGATTGTTTGTGTGAAAAAGCAGGCAATTTCCGGTGGCCTTGCATATCGCCTTGAATTGTCGGTATTCCAGGTCGGTGAGCGGTTGGATTGGATCCGGGCCTGCATCACAATAGAAAACCGCGACCGGTTTTTTTTCCACGAATACAGACATAAGGAAAAATTCCCCGGCGCCGGATATTCGTTTGAATTCATCGGGGATCATGTCCCATACCTGTGGCCTGGACTCCGGTTTTACCCAGATGCTGGCAGGTGCGTCCAGTAACCGGCGGAACAACGAAGGCCTGGTCAGGTCGATTTGGAAACTGCCCAGTTCCTCATAGTCATCTGTGCCCCGGGTATAATAGGCCTTGAGCCGTGTCACTCTGGTGTTCACCAGTGCTGCTGTGCAACGTTGCATGCCCAGGCCGTCAACCAGGCCCTGTACTGCCGAATCCATGATGCTGTGAATATCGGCAAATTCTTCCGGCCTCTCATTCATGGAGCAGACCAGTGTATCGAACATGGCCTGGTTCCGTTTTCTGCCTGTCAGGTGTGTTTGTGCCTTCTCAAGGGTGGCTGATTCGGTTTCATTGGCGGGGTGGGTGGTTGCCGGAGTCTCCCCTGATAATTCCTTTCCTGAATCCTGTTTGCCTTTGCGGGCGGGTTTGCTTTTCTGCTCGGCACATTTTTCCGATCTTGCCAGCAGGGAGTCGATTATCTCGTCGTCGAACGAGTTGAACTCAATGTATTCCCTGCCAGGGAGAAACAGCTTGGCAGCAGGTGTCATTACTCCCGGGTAGTGGTACGCCCTGGACATCGCAGCAGCAACTCTGTGGGTCATGGCGATCGCTTTGGGAGTGGGCAGCCTCATAAAAACCGCGAGCACCTGTTGGTAGTGGTGTGTTGTTGCAGAGTACCAGTCCTGAGCGGCCGAGTTTGCCAATCGGTGACAAAGTTTCAATACGAATACCGGCTGGTTCATCAGGTGATGAATGTGCCTGTCGTCCGTGTCATTCGGCGGCATATCGTCTCGGGCCAGGCAAGCGATACTGTTGAAACGGGTTTCGTCAGGAGCAGTATCGCCAGCCAGCGCCTGTTTGGACAAATCCGGCACAGCCAGCGTTTTAATCAATGACCTGCTGATCGCTTCGGAAGTACAGCCCAGAATTTCCATCTCTGCTTCTTCCTGCGACTGATTGTTATTCTTGACGGCGTATCTCACCAGGCGCATTTCGGGTGTGGCGAATCGCCAGAGAAACCATTGCGGAGTACCGGAATACAATGCCCCCCAGAAAAGGGCATCCTCGTTGAGTGCAGACCGGGTTTTGCTGATTTCTTTCGCCAGAAAAGCTGACAATAAACTGGTGTTCAATGCTCGCAAATAGCAGAAGTGCCGTATATTTGTCGGGTCAGGTTTAAAGTAGGGCAGTTTTGATACCACCTGCCTTACATGATTTACGCCCATCATGCTGATGGCATGATTGAGAGAAGCGCTGTTTCGCGGATTCGATTGTGCTGTTTCCCCCATTGCTTCTGCGAGCCTGTTGGCGTGGGCGATCAGATGATACGACAGAACCGGGTCTGTTGAAATCAATTTGGCCAGAGTGTTATAGGATGGTGTTCCGCATTTTAATAACCACAATACCGACTTTCCCACACCGGGTGTGGCAGGTAGCGAGTTTGCTGCGAGGTACTTGTGCCACCCAGCGGTATCTGTAGGCATTTTCTGTCTGGCCATAATGGTTTGCTAACTTGTGGAAGTTGACATTAAATGATTCAGAGAACGATTTATCCAACCGGCAGTGCATCTGACTGCAGTGCATCCAGCTGCAGTTTATCTGATAACTATAGTACGCAGTTCCTGTTTTTTCAGCGGATTTTGCCCGGGCAGTATTTTAGAATGAGTAAATGCTTTTTAGCCACGCGTGAGGATGATTAAAGAATGTTGGTGAGGTTTTCTACACAACTGAACTGTACAGAGAGTGAGCTTTGGGGAAAAATTATCGAACCGGAATCTCTCCGGTTTATCGCTTCTCCCCTGTTAACCTTTGTACCTGTAAACCCTGGTGTAATTAACAGTGAATGGGAAGTGGGTCGGGATTACCTGTTTAAGCTGTATCTGGTTAACTGTATCCCTTTGGGGTTGCACACGATTCAGATTGTGAAAATAGATAAAAATCGGAAGGTCATTCTGAGCCAGGAGAAAAGTTTGCTTGCTCCCGTGTGGAATCACACGATTTCTTTTAGGGAAATAAAGCCCGGCCTGGTGAGCTATAGAGATGAAATTGAATTTGAAGCGGGGTGGCTCACTCCAGTCGTTTTTGTTTTTGCCCATGCGTTCTACCGTCATCGGCACAGACGGTGGAAAGTGCTGTTACATATGGACAAAACTGATGACTGACAACCAAAGTCAGCCGGGCGCGTAAACGTGCCCTTGCTTTCAGGTGGTCAGGTTATTGTGTGATTTCATATTCAAATCCCCCAGTGTTGATCTCAGCTTTTTAAAGTTTGCAAAGCGCTCCTCGGAGATGGCT
Source organism: Pseudomonadota bacterium (assembly GCA_002747395.1). Taxonomy (GTDB): domain Bacteria; phylum Pseudomonadota; class Gammaproteobacteria; order Pseudomonadales; family Oleiphilaceae; genus LZORAL124-50-18. The sequence continues at coordinate 1,585 of PDPE01000034.1, read as the reverse complement.
CCGGACTCAACGGCCCTGGAAAACGCACAGCCCGGTTCATGGTCGTGCTGGCAGTTTCTGAATTTGCATGTGCCGATCAGCGGGCGAAATTCCCTGAAGCCGAACAACAATTCATCGTCATCCATATGCCACAGGCCAAACTCCCTGATTCCGGGGGAGTCAATCAGATTGCCGCCGCCTGGCAGATGGAACAGACGTGCTGTGGTCGTAGTGTGTCTTCCTTTCATGTTGGCATCGGAGACTTCTCCGATTCGTATATCCTGGTCAGGTAATAATGCCTTGATCAGGGAAGACTTGCCGACTCCTGACTGCCCGGCCAGCACGGTATTTTTTTGATTCAAAAAGTCTGTAAATGCCTCCAGGCCATTCTTCTCAACGACTGAAGCTGTCAATATCCTGTAACCCAGGCGTTGATAGCTGCCCATCAACGCTTCCAGTTCATCCCGGTTCTGATCATCAATGAGATCCGTTTTATTGAGGAGAATGACAGGCTCGATGTGCATATTTTCCGCCGCCACCAGATACCTGTCTATCAGAATGGAATAGGTCAGTGGCACCGGAGAGGCGACAATGACCAGGTTGTCGATATTGGAGGCCACGGGCTTCAAATTGCCATAGCTGTCCGGCCGTTGCAGCAATGAGCGGCGTTCCAGCACGGTTTCGATAACGCCGGATCGGTCGCTTCCCGCACGCCAGATCACTTCGTCTCCGGTTACCAGGTTGTCGATGTTGGCGCGGAAATGGCAACGGTGGAGCACTCCTGTGTCCTCTCCTTCCAGAGCCTCGACATCGATCAACTTGCCAAAATGGGAAATTACCAGCCCTTTTTGTTCACAGCTAAGATCACCCGAGCTGATCTGGCGAGATATATCCCGGTCTTTTTTTTGGGCACGCAGGCTCTTCTCCTGGCTGATTTTGTCAATTCGCCATTTTTGTTGTCGATTCAGCCTTCTTTTTGCCATTCCATCCCCCGACAGGGTGGTTTCTGGTTAATTCGCACCCGCCCATAAGTTCTCAACGCATTGATATATTGGGAAGTTTCTTCTCAAAGTGGTAAAAAATCCTCCTGGATTTGTCAGATACAGGTGTGCGAACAAAAAACCGGATAACCAGGAGAATTCCGCATGCGAAAAGCCCGCATTGCCCGGGCAAGTATATTTGAAAACTGCTCAAAACACGAGTTTGGTTAGGCTGCAATCTGGTTCATCCAGCCTGGCACACAGGGGGATGCCATCAACTTGTTGATGGCTGCCGGTGCCCGGAACTTTGGAAAGTGGATGGTCGCTTTCTTTTTGTTCGAAATTTATGGTTAATTCCGGGTACTATGTATGAAGACAGAGGCTCAAAAAAGCGGTGAGGTGATGTGGATGAAAGCAAAAGCACCCACATTATCATGATGAAAACCGAATTTTTCAGGGCCGACCAAACAAACTCAAATCTATTTGCCATGAAAAAAGTAGCAAGAAATGTTTTTGTCGTTTCAATATTATTAGGGCGTGTTGACGTTTCGCAATAACTTGTTGATTTAAAATAGCAAACTCGCAATATTGTAGTTCTCACACAACTATACAACGAGTTTGCTATG
>PDPE01000016.1 GCA_002747395.1 Pseudomonadota bacterium | reverse complement strand
CAGCTCGCCAGCCAGTTCAACGAATCGTTATATCACGGAAGATGCGGCTTATTTGCTGGTCCCCTGTTATCACTTTGCCAGGTTACTGGGTATCGAGGTACCTGTTATTACTTCCTGCCTGCATATCGATAATGCCTGCAATGATACCAATTATTTTGAAACGGGCAGAACACTGGAGAAAATGGGCCTGGCCGGTTTATCGGTTGAACAGATTATAGCTTCTGTTGCCTGAACACGAAATACGGGGATAAAAAAAATGATAAAACTCAAATTTCCTTCCACCTGCACCATATTGATTTTTCTGACCGTTTTGATGGCGGCCCTGACCTGGATATTGCCGCCAGGCCTTCTGCTTCTGCCTTCTGCTTCTGCCTTCTGCTTCTGGAAGTGGCTATAGCGCCCCGAGCGCCATACATGCGATCCAAATCCATCGGTAAAATAATTATTACCTGCAAGCTAGCTGGCTGACTGCCCGGTTACTTCGACCTGACCTTCTACTCCTGCTCCTGCTTCTCCATTCCCTTCCGCCAAAAGATCAGGCATCAGCTTTTCTCGAATACCGGATTCAATCTCATTGGCAATATCGGGGTTCTCGCTCAGAAACTTCACCGCATTCGCCTTCCCTTGCCCGATCTTGTCACCCTGATAGCTGTACCAGGCGCCCGCCTTGTTGACAAAGCCTTCCTTTACGCCAAGATCAACCACTTCTCCCAATCGGTTGATCCCTTTCCCGTACAATATTTGAAACTCGGTCTGCTTGAATGGGGGGGCGACCTTGTTCTTGACCACCTTTACCCGGGTTTCGTTTCCGATAATCTCGTCCCCCTCCTTTACAGCACCTGTGCGACGTATATCCAGCCTGCAACTACTGTAAAACTTCAAGGCATTACCACCTGTCGTGGTTTCGGGGTTACCAAACATTACACCGATTTTCATACGGATCTGATTGATAAATATGCACAAACAGTTGGCATTTTTGACGTTCCCGGTTATTTTTCTCAATGCCTGAGACATAAGGCGGGCTTGCAGACCAACATGAGAGTCCCCCATTTCACCTTCAATTTCAGCCTTCGGCGTCAATGCTGCAACCGAGTCAACAACAATGACGTCCACCGCATTTGAACGAACCAGCATATCCGCGATCTCAAGAGCCTGTTCTCCGGTGTCCGGCTGGGAAACCAGCAGGTCTTCGACATTTACACCCAGCTTTTCAGCATAAATCGGGTCAAGAGCATGTTCCGCATCGATAAAGGCGCAGGTTTTTCCCTGTTTTTGAGCTTCAGCGACCACCTGCAAGGTGAGAGTTGTTTTACCCGAGCTCTCCGGGCCATAGATTTCTACAATTCGACCATAGGGCAGCCCGCCAATTCCCAATGCGATATCCAACCCGAGAGAACCCGTGGAAACTGACGGAATTTTCTCAAGCGGGCGGTCTCCCATTTTCATTATCGCGCCCTTGCCGAACTGCCTTTCAATTTGAGAGAGAGCCGCACTCAACGCCTTTTTTTTGTTATCATCCATATCTTTATTAACCTGTTACAATCGTTCTTCAGTGAAAATCCGGAATGAATCTCCAACTCAAATGTACCCAATATAACGACAGATATTGTCGCACTTGAACAAAGAATATAACCAATGCACCCTGACCTGGTACAATCAATTTGGGGAAGCGATTTGTGGAAACAATTTGAGGATGCCACAAAACCTGTATCTTTGAACAGCATTATTTCACACAACGCAGAGCGATTACAATAGGCAATTATACCAGGTTCTTTCCCCTGTCGATCCGTTAACCACCCGTTAAACAAAAGAAACCTATACCAGCATGGCAAAAACATCCAGCACATCAACAATGACTCCGATGATGGCCCAATACATGGCCATAAAAAAACAACACCCTGACGATCTTTTGTTTTATCGAATGGGTGATTTTTACGAGCTGTTTTTTGATGATGCCAAAAAGGCGGCAGACCTGCTCGACATTACCCTGACCGCCCGGGGCAAGGCAGGCGGCAGCCCCGTTCCCATGGCCGGAGTTCCCTATCACGCTGCCGAAGGCTACATTGCCAGACTGGTCAGAATGGGTATCTCCATTGCGATTTGCGAACAGGTCGGAGACGCGTCGACGGGCAAGGGCCCGGTAGAAAGGAAAGTCACACGTGTCATTACACCTGGAACGCTGACCGATGACGCCTTTCTCGAAGATGGCAGGGACAACCTTATCGCCTGCATCAGCCATGATAGCCGTCTTGACAGGAATCAGTTCGGCCTGGCCATCCTGGATTTGAGTGGCGGCCGGTTTTCGGTTGCTGAACCTGAAAGCGAGGAAAGCCTTGCCAGCGAACTTCAACGATTGCTGCCCATGGAGATTCTCATACCCGAGGGGTTCCCCTACGACCAGGTTATCTCTCATTTTTCAGGGGTTCGCCGCTTGCCTGACTGGAATTATGACCTCGACACCTGCACGCGCACATTGCTTGAGCAGTTTGGCACCAGAGACTTGTCCGGCTTTGATTGTGAAGGGCTGGATCTGGCCAACGCCGCCGCAGGCTGCCTGCTGGAGTATGCCAGGGAAACCCAGAAATCATCGCTTCCCCATATCACCAACCTGTCGAGGGAGCGCACCGAAACGACCGTTATTATCGATGCGGCAAGCAGAAGAAATCTGGAAATAGACAGGAATTTGCGCGGCGACACCAGGCACACCCTGGCCTGGGTAATGAATAAAACCGGCACAGCCATGGGCAGCCGCCTTTTACTTCGCTGGCTTAACAGCCCTGTGCGCGAAACAGAGACAGTGATCACTCGCCAGAATGCCATAGGTGCCCTGATCGAAAACTACGACTATGAACCGGTTCACGAAACACTGAAACAGGTAGGCGACATTGAGCGCATCCTCTCCCGAATCGCCCTGAAGTCGGCCCGCCCGCGAGACCTCGCCCGATTGAGAGACGCACTGAATCTTCTGCCCGAATTGCAAACCGGACTGGCACAGATTACCAATAGCCATATCAGCCATATTGCCAGCGCCATCGGCACCTACCCCGAACTCGCAGACCTGCTTGACCGTGCCATTGCAGATAACCCTCCCGTAGTGATCCGGGATGGTGGCGTCATCAGGGAAGGCTATGACAGCGAGCTTGACGAACTGAAAGCCATCAGCGAAAACGCGGGCAGCTTTCTGATCAGGCTGGAAGAAGAAGAAAAGGAAAAAACCGGGCTGTCCACGCTGAAAGTCGGGTTTAACCGGGTGCATGGCTACTATATCGAAATCAGCAAATCCCAGGCTTCGGAAGCACCTGCCGCCTACATTCGACGCCAGACGCTGAAAAATGCCGAACGCTTTATCACCCCGGAGTTAAAGGAGTTCGAAGACAAGGCACTGAGCAGCAAAAGTCGGGCACTGGCCCGGGAAAAAGGGTTGTATGACGCGCTTGTTGAAGAAATCAACACTGATCTGGGAAAACTGAAAATAACCGCAGATCATCTGGCCGAGCTGGACGTACTCAGCAACCTGGCCGAACGCGCCCAGACCCTTCACCTGACCCGGCCCGAATTGTCACCCGAGACAGGCATACTCATCGAAGACGGCAGGCACCCGGTTGTCGAACAACTGCTGGATTCCCCTTTCGTCCCCAATGACCTCCACCTGGATAAAACCAGGCGCCTGCTTGTCATCACCGGCCCCAACATGGGGGGCAAATCAACCTATATGAGACAGGTGGCACTGATTGCCCTGCTGGCTTATACGGGCAGCTATGTTCCCGCAAGCCGAACCGTCATCGGGCCGATTGACCGTATTCTGACCCGTATGGGAGCTTCCGATGATACAGCGGGAGGGCGCTCGACATTTATGGTAGAAATGACAGAAACGGCCAACATCCTCAACAATGCCACATCCGAAAGCCTGGTTCTGATGGACGAAGTGGGGCGTGGTACCAGTACATTTGACGGCCTGTCTCTGGCCTGGGCCAGCGCCGGGCACCTGGCCTCACACATTCAGGCCTACACCCTGTTTGCCACACACTATTTTGAAATGACCGCTTTGCCCGAGACACTGAACAATGTCGCCAATGTTCACCTGACGGCGACCGAGCACGACGACAGAATCGTATTTCTGCACTCTGTACATGACGGCCCGGCAAGCCAAAGCTATGGTTTGCAGGTTGCCAGGCTTGCGGGCGTGCCTTACCAGGTAATCAGCGCGGCCAAACAACAGCTCAGCCTTCTCGAAGGAGCGAACACAGAAACACCTCAACCACTGGCTGCAGGCACAGACAACAAACGGAGCGCGACATTTGGCGCGAGCAACGCGGTCGTTCAGCCTGACATGTTCTACGGGTTGACACCGACGGAGGTCGAACAATCCATTCTGGATCAGGATCTGGATAATGTCACACCAAGAGCGGCACTTGAGTTGCTTTACCGGTTACAGGGCCGGCTTTCCGGTGATCCGTGAGTTCAATTCACCATTCACCATTCACGAAAGGGTCGCTTTGATTTTTCCGGGATGTCGATATAATTTTGACTGGCAGGCTTGCCTGATGCATTTGCTCGGCCTAAAATACGCTCCTCGACTTACCAGACAGGAAGCAAATCAATGGCATTCGTTGTTACAGAGAATTGCATCAAATGTAAATATACTGACTGCGTAGAAGTATGCCCGGTTGACTGTTTTTATGAAGGCCCGAACTTTTTGGTTATTGACCCGGACGAGTGCATTGACTGCGCCCTGTGCGAACCGGAGTGCCCGGCCGATGCCATTTTTTCCGAAGATGAATTGCCTCAAAGTCAGGTAGAGTTCATCGAGATCAACGCCGAGCTGTGCCAAACCTGGCCAAACATCACAGAGAAAAAAGATCCACTGCCTGACGCTGACCAATGGGATGGCGTAGAAGGAAAGATAAAAGACCTGGAACGATAAGGTATCACTCCGGGTTGATTCTGATTCTATCCCTGACCGGCTTGAATGAACGTCGATGCCGGTCACACACCCCGTATTTTCTGATCGCACTCAAATGCACCCTGGTGGGGTAGCCCTTGTGAGAGGCGAACCCGTATTCACCGTATATTTTATCGAGTTCGGTCATTTCCCTGTCTCTTGTCACCTTGGCGAGAATAGAGGCCGCACTGATCTCCTCCACCAGGCTATCCCCCTTGACGACGGCGATGCAGGGCATGGTTAACCGGGGGCAACGATTGCCATCGACAGCGACATATTCAGGCGGTATTGTCAGGCCGGCAACCGCACGCTGCATGGCCACCATGGTTGCCTGCAAAATATTGATCCGGTCAATCTCCTCCGGCTCTGCACGCCCGATACTCCAGCACAACGCCTTTTCCCTGATTTTGGCACACAACGGCTCGCGCTTTTTCGCACTCAGTTTTTTGGAATCAACCAGGCCTTCCACGGGGTTTTGCGGATCAAGAATCACTGCGGCGGCAACAACAGCACCGACCAGTGCCCCTCTTCCCACTTCATCCACCCCGGCCAGCAGCGACCCCTGATAAGGGATCACGGGAGCCTCCCGGCAATCTGGTTCGCGGGTCATTTTATGGCTCCGTCAGCCTGATCTTTCAAGCCGGTTTTTGCGGGCCTGTCTGTTGAGTCCGCAGAATCTGCACAACCAGTGTCGATCAACTGCAACACGGCGTCAGCCGCTTCCCGGCTTGCCCCCTTTCTGAGGCTTTCATGGATTTGCACAAACTGACCGCCCAGCTGCTCCCTCACCTGCCGATCATTCAGGCGCAGCAATACCTCTCTGGCCAGATTGTCCGGCGAGGCCTGAGCCTGAATCAACTCAGGCACCAACAGTTTGTTCGCCAGAAGGTTGGGCAAGGCAATAAAGGGCGACTTCATCAGCTTGCTCATAATGTAACAGGTAATGGCAGACATTCGATAGGCCACCACCATCGGCTTTTTCAACAGCATGGCCTCCAGAGTCGCCGTACCGGAAGCCAGAAGAATCACATCAGCAGCCGTCATCACGGTTCGAGAATCGCCCTCGACCAAATCTATTGCCAGATCACTCGCCTCCTGTTCTATCAACGCCATAATTTGCTTCTTCCTGTCCTCATTTACATAAGGCAGTAAAAAGCGAACCGAGGGGTTGGCCTCACGAATTATTCGAGCCGCCTGAAGAAAAACGCTGCCGAGATAATGAATCTCCCCACCCCGACTGCCAGGCAAAAGGGCCACCACCGCTGAACCCGGTTCGATGGAAAGCTGGTGATTTTGACGCAGAACCTCCAGGGCACTTTCCCTGTCGGGAGTTAACGGGATGATATCGGCAAGGGGGTGACCAACGAACCTGACTGGCACATTGTGCTTGCGATAGAAGCTGGCCTCAAAGGGAAACAAAGTCAGCATCAAATCAACGGAACGGGCAATTTTAAAGATGCGTTTCTGTCGCCACGCCCAGACGGAAGGGCTGACATAATGAACAGTCCTGATGCCCTGCTTGCGTAACGCGGCTTCAAGCCCCAGAGTAAAATCAGGCGAATCAATGCCTATAAACAGATCCGGGGGCCGGCTGGTAAAGTGGTTACGAAGTTTGCGACGAATAGCGATAAGCTCGAAAAGGCGGGGCAATACTTCGAAAAGCCCCATCACCGACAACCGCTCCATGGGAAACAGGCTGTTCATGCCCTGAGCGATCATACCGCTACCACCAATACCTTCAAACACGGCATCAGGGTATCGCCTTTTTATTTCCCTGATCAATCCCGCACCCAGAATGTCACCGGAAGCCTCGCCAGCCACGATACCAATACGAATATTCCGTTTCACGGGAGACTCTCCACAAACCAGGCAACAGTGATTATCGTACTATACCGCGTGCAGTATGGCGGATAGAATCAAGAAAAACAGTGACTTCCTCACTGTCACCCAATTCAGCCTCAATTTTCCCGATTGCCTGGGTGAGTGTCAGACCTTGCCGGTAAACCACCTTGTACGCTGTTTTGAGCAAGCGAACAGCTTCGGAAGAAAAACCTCTTCTTTTCAGGCCCTCGGTATTCAGGCCAAACGCTGATGCAGACTGGCCACTTGCCATCACATAGGCCGGAATATCCTTCAATACAATACTGCCACCGGCGCTCATGCTGTGTGGCCCGATATGACAAAACTGGTGAACCATGGTTCCTCCGCCCAGAATTGCCCAATCCCCTATATGCACGTGCCCGGCAAGGGTCGCCGCGTTGGCAAGGATGATGTTATCACCAAGCACACAATCATGTGCAACATGCACATAGGCCATCAGCAGATTGTTGCTGCCTATTTTAGTCAGGCCGCCATCCTGAACTGTCCCCCTATGCAGCGTACAGCTTTCCCGAATGACGTTGTTGTCGCCAATTTCAAGCCTGGTGGGTTCTCCCGCGTACTTTTTGTCCTGACATTCTTCCCCGATACTGGAGAACTGAAAAATCCGGTTGTTTTTCCCAATCCGGGTCGGCCCCTTAATCACAACATGAGACATGATCTCCGAGCCGGCTCCAATTTCCACATCGGGGCCAATCCAGCTCCACGGCCCGACCGTTACTCCTTCCGCGATGATCGCATCGGGATCGACCAGCGCATTGGGATCTATTACAGCCTGAGGGTGAATAGCCATTACACTGACCTCTCTGCAGTCATAATCTCGGCCACGCAAGCTATCTTTCCCTCGACAGAAGCTGTGCAGTCAAACTTCCAGATATTGTGCTTGTCAGCAATCAAATCAGCCTGTAACACCAGTTGATCTCCAGGCACAACCGGGCGCTTGAAGCGAACACGATTGGCGCCGGCCAAATAATGAATGATGCCTTCCGAAGGCATGGTGTCATTTGAAATAAACCCCAAAATACCCGAAATCTGGGCCAGGGCTTCCAGTATCAGCACACCGGGCATAATCGGCTTGCCAGGAAAATGCCCCTGAAAAAAACCCTCGTTTACCGTGATATTTTTATACCCGACAATAGATACCCCTTTTTCCACTTCGGTAATTCGGTCTACCAGAAGAAACGGGTAACGATGGGGCAAATATTCCAGAATTTGTTCTATATCCAAAACCATCAGGCAGTTTTCCTAATTATTCTTCGATTCCAACACTTTGAGGCGTTTCGCCATTTCATCCAGCTTGCGCATTCTCGCCACCATTTTGCGCCATTTCATATTTGGCTCGACCCCGGTTCCTGACGAGTACAGACCCGGCTCCCTGATACTTTTGGTAACCATTGTCATACCTGTCATATGCACATGGTCGGCAATGGTCAGGTGCCCGCCAATACCGCACGCCCCGCCGATAATACAATGGCTTCCGATTACCGTACTGCCGGCAATTCCGACACAGCCGGCTATCGCGGTGTGCTGACCAATCTCCACGTTGTGGGCAATCTGTACCAGATTGTCAATTCTCACTCCGTCGGCAATCACAGTGTTATCCAGCGCTCCCCGGTCGACTGAGCAATTCGAGCCAATTTCAACGTTATTACCGATAACGACACCACCCAATTGCGCAATCTTCACCCATTCGCCATTATGGTTGGCATTGCCAAAACCGTCCGAACCTATCACAGTGCCACTGTGGACAATACAGTCACGACCAATGGTAACACCGGAGTAGCAGGTAACATTGTGCCAAAGTCGCGTCCCGTCGCCGAGATGAGTATCATTGCCCAACACACTGTTGGCGCCAATGGAGACCTGTTGACCCAGGGTGCACCCGCTTCCAATGACCACATTTTCGGCAATGTGGGCAGTTTCGGGAACGACCACATCTTCCGCTATGATTGCCGAGCCATGGACACCGGGAGTCAATTGATAATTGGTATCAAATTCCCTGCTGAGTATCGCATAGCCCATATAGGGGTTCTCAAGGGAAAGCAGTGCAGGCAAGCCTCCCTCTTTTTCTGGCGCCACTTCTGCCAGGTAAAAGTCAGCCATTTCCGGAGTGAGTAAAATGGCTCCCGCTTCGGAAACGGGCAAATACTTTTTATAGGCGGGGTTAGCCAAAAAGCTGATCTGGGATGAGCCCGCATGCTTCAGGGTAGCCAGTCCGGTAAATATTTTTTCGCTACGAACAACGATATCTGCACCCAGCAGGCTGGCTAACCGATCAACCGTGAAATGAATAGAACAATCCATCTGGCCGTCCATATTATAAGGTTACAAAACAGGGGGTTCTCGACAAACCGGCCCGTAAAACCAGGTGACTCCGCAGGTTACCTGTTTAATTCTGCAATTACCTGGTCTGTCAGGTCAAACTTGCCATCGACCCAAAGCGTTGCCTCTTTTGGAAAGAGTATCTGGACTCTATTGGCTTTGGCGATTTTGAGGATCGCCGCATCAACTTTGGGTTTTGACTCCAGCAGAAACTTTTGCTTTCTTTTGCTGACCGTCGCTTCGAATTTGTTTTTCAGATAATTGAACTCCTTGGCTTTTTCCTCAAACTCTTCAGCAACCCTGGCCCGCTCGCTTTCACTCATCATTGCCCCGTCTTTTTTCAGGCGATCCTGAAGCTTTTGCGCTTGCTCTCCAACACTTTTCAACTTTCCTTCTTCACCACGAAAGTCCTTTTTCAATTGCTGACTAAAGGACTTGGCAGCATTGGAGGCAAAGAGTGCGGCACGCACATCCACAACCCCGAACCTTTCTGCAGCCGTTGCCATCACACTCAGGGTAAACAGGCATACAAAAGCTGTTATTCTTCCGATCAATCGCACTTTTTTCTCCTCATCAGTTTTTTGTCATTGCTTTTTTGTCATGTCAAACGTATTGATAACATATGTCAGGTGATTTATCTAAAATGTCTGCCCCAATGAAAACTGGAACACCTGTGTTCTATCTCCGGTTTTATTATTCAGCGCCTTCGCCAGACTGAACGACAGGGGAGCAATCGCGGTCAACCAGGAAAATGACACTCCTGCTGACAGCCGAATCTCTTCCTCATCGGGATCATACCCTCTTGACGTATCAAAAACATTACCGGCATCCAAAAAGAAAGAAGCACGCATGGAGCGGGTATCGTCAATGAAAGGGATGGGAACGATCAATTCCGCACTGCCTTCAACCAGCAGATTGCCACCAAACGGATCAGGTCTACCCGGGTCGTTTTCGTGGGGAGTCGAGGGCAAACCCAGCGAACTTGCCTCCCAGCCCCGCACGGAGCCGAAGCCGCCGGAATAATAGTTTTCGAAAAATGGTAGCGCATCACTTGACGCATAACCATCACCATAGCCCAGTTCGGAGCGCAGATAGACAACCCAGTCATGTGCCTCGCTCAGAGGATAGTAGTACCTGGCCTTATAACTGACCTTGTAAAACTCCAGGTCACTGATTTTGGGCAACATCAGCTCGATCGACATGGACTGGGACAAGCCGCTTGTCGCAAATATTCCCTTGTTCAGCGTATTTCTGGTCCAGCTTCCGGTCACCGAGAACAGATCAAAATCATCCCCGTTTGCATCAATATATCTGCTGATTTCCTGCGCAGGGCGGTCACCGATGGTGATTTTGCTTTTGCTCGCCCCAAAGCCGAAACTCAATCGGGTAAAACTGTCAATCGGATAGCCAAATGTAACCGCAGCCCCCAGTGTATCCAGTGAAAAGTCTGATATATCCTTTTTCGAATAATTGGTTTCCCGTGCGGTCAGACTAAACCCGCGACTTACCCCGTCAACGGTATAGTAAGGGTTCAGGTAAGAGAAATTGGCGCTTTTAACCGGCCTGCTGATATTCATGCCAAAGGAAACCCGACGCCCGGTACCCAGGAAATTGTTCTCGGATACATTACCACCAATAATCAACCCGCCGCCCTGGGAATACCCCAGACTGGCAGACAAACTGCCTGAAGGCTGTTCCTCGACAGTATAGTTGACATCGATCAAATCACTGTAACCGGGCACAGCCGGTGTTTCCACCCGTACCTCCTTGAAAAAGCCCAACCGCTCCAGACGTGTCCGGGAAGAATCAATCAGATCCGTGGATGCAACCGCACCCTCCATCTGCACCATTTCCTGGCGTAGCACCGTGTCACTCGTCGTGACATTGCCACGAAAATTGATTCTTCTGACATAGGCCCTGCGACCGGGATCCACCATAAACACAACAGAGGTCGTATTGTCCTCATTAACAGAAGGAATACCGGATACATTTGCAAAGGTATACCCCTCTTTGCCCAATCTTCTGGAAATAATTTCAGACGTGGTCGTGAGCTTTATACGTGAAAAGGTTTCCCCCTTTTTTAACAGGACAAGCTCGCGCAGTTCTTCCTCGGGAACAATCAATCTGCCTTTCAGGGACACATCCTGAACCTTGAATTCCGGGCCTTCTTTGACATTGATGGTGATAAACACCGAATCCATCTCCGGTGAAATGGACACCTGTGTTGACTCGATTTCAAACTGAAGATAGCCACGATCAAAGTAGTAGCTTCTTATTCTCTCAAGATCCCCGGACAGTTTTTCCCTGGAATACTGATCGTCATTCAATATAAACGAAAACCAGGAAGACTTTTGCAATTGCATCAGGTCTACCAGTTCATCATCGGAAAAAACGGTATTGCCAACAACGTTGATATGAACAATGGAGGCAACATCCCCCTCGTCAATATTGATTTTTATCCCCACCCTGTTTCTGGGCCGGGCTTCTATCGAAGCTTCAACAGAGGCATTGTACCTGCCCTGCGCGACATAGGAACGAAGGATTTCAAGCTCCAGCCTGTCGAGTGTCACCCGCTTGAATACCTGCCCCTCTTTCAACCCGGCAGCGTCAAGCCCTTTTTTAAGCTCTCCGGTTGGAATGGCATCATTACCCTTTATCTCGATTTTGCTGATGGATGGTCTTTCCTCTACCAGAACAACGAGAACACCTTCCTCCTTACTCACCTGAATATCGGTAAACAGGCCGGTCCTGAACAGGCTTCTTATCGCAGAGGCCAGGTCCGCCCCGTTCATTTCATCCCCGACATTGACGGGGAAAGCGCTGAATACGGAACCCGCAGACACTCTCTGCAGCCCTTCTACCCTTATATCTTCCACTTTGAACGATGGTTCGGCACTTAAAGCTCCACACAAAACCCAGAACAAAATCAAACCTGGAAAAAAACGCATAACACCTTCAATACCTACCTGATTGACTACACAGAAACCCGGCCCGTTTTTTAAAGACGGGACAAGTCGTTATAGAATGCGACAACCATCAACAAAAGAATGGCAGCAACACCAATTTTAAGCCCCAGTACCTGAACACTTTCAGGCAGGGGTTTACCTCTGACCATTTCGGCGAAGTAATAGAGCAGATGCCCTCCATCGAGAACCGGTATCGGCAACAAATTCAGCACACCAAGGCTGACACTGAGGTACGCGAGAAAACGCAGGAAGTTCTCAAAGCCCGAACTGACAGATTCTTCGGCAATTTTTGCAATGGTAATCGGGCCACTGAGTGATTTTACTGAAATCGCTCCGACTATGATTTTTTTAATCGCCCCGAAGGTCAGTGCGATATCATCCCAGGTTCTGGCAATACCGGCTGGCAACGCTTCCAGCACACCCAGCCGCACGGTACGGATAAAATTGTCCGGCCAGCGAACCGGTTTGACAGCAGCCCCGATGAAACCGATGGTCTGACCATCTTCCAGCACCCTGGCGCCCGGCACCAAAGTCAACTTCAGCACCGAGTTGCCTCGCTGCACGGTAACAACCCGTTTTTTTCCATTGGAGCTTCGTACCAGTGCAACAAAAGAATCCCAGGAGGCAATATCCTGTCCGTCAATGGCAAGAATCCGGTCTTCCGGCTCCAGGCCGGCCGCCTCTGCCGCCAACCCGGGAGAAATCGCCCCGATAACGGGCTGAACCGAAGGCCGGTAAGGGGTGACGCCAATGCCATCGAGCGGCATCGGCTCTTCTTGCCCCGACATCCAGTTTTCCAGACGGACAGTATATTTCTCGACAGGTCGATAATCCGCGTTCGAGTCAAACCTGACAGCGTCAACCCTCAGATCACCGGTGTCGCCAATGCGATTCGCAAGAGACATGTTCACAGATTGCCAGGACGGGGTTTCTTCCCCATCCAGGGCAACTATTTCCATCCCCGACCTCAAGCCGGCAATGTCTGCGGGGGAACCCTCCTTGACCTGACCAATGACAGGAGCAACCACATGAAACCCGACAACAAACATGAACCAGTAGACGAGAATGGCAAACAAAAAATTGAAAGCCGGCCCTGCCGCAGCGATAGCGATGCGGCTTTTGACAGGCTGGCGGTTAAAGGCCAGCGACAGCTCTTCTTCCGGCACTTCACCTTCCCGCTCGTCCAGCATTTTGACATAGCCGCCAAGAGGAATGGCGGCAATAACAAACTCGGTACCGGATGATGCCCGGTGAACGAGAAGGGGCTTGCCAAAGCCGACAGAAAACCGCAACACCTTGACACCGCACCGCCTGGCCACCCAAAAGTGGCCAAACTCATGCACGGTAACCAAAATTCCAAGAGTAATAACAAGCGCAGCTATCTGCTGAAGAACTTCCACTTTTTGCTAACTTCCTGTCCTGTTTTGTCTAGTTCAATTGAGCGAGGCATTTCCTGAAACTGTTCGGGCAGGAACCCGGACAAGACCACCCCGGGCGGCAAGGTCGGCTTTTACCGGTTTTCTCCCGGATTCCATCAATCATTACTCCAACCAGCCAATCAGGATCAAACAAAAGCAAAAAACAGGAAGGGCCGCAGTGAGACTGTCCACCCGATCCATGACTCCACCATGCCCCGGCAGCAGCTGGCTGCTATCCTTGATGCCGCGATAGCGCTTGATCATGCTTTCCAGCAAATCTCCCAATACAGACACGATTCCGGTAACAAGGGTGATGAGTAACAGCAAGACCGTTTGAGAAAGGCTCAGCCCGATCGCATACGCCGACCCGAGGGCAATCAGCTCGATCACAGCCAGGCCACCGTAAACCCCTGCCCACGACTTGCCCGGGCTCACCCTGGGAGCCAACTTCCTTTTTCCAAAGGCACGGCCGGCGAAATAGGCACCGATATCCGCTCCCCACACAAGGAACATAACGTACACAATCACCCAGAGATTACCCGGGTTGTCACCCACAGTGACGGTGCTGGATCGAATAAATACCAGGGCCTGCCAGGCGGGCACCAGAACCAGCACACCCATCACGAGGCGAGCGGCGGGAGCAGTCCACAAGTCTGTTTTTTCAGGGTAATGAACAACCAGAAAGAAAGCGACGAGCCACCAGATTACGGCGATGGTAAAGACGATTCCGGGGTGAATACAGGACGACAGAAAAAGCAGAACAAGAATAAATGCCGCATACCCCCAACGCCGGGCCTGCCCGGTGAAGTGGGACAAATTCGCCCATTCCCAACCGGCCAGGGCGATGATCAGAGCGATAAACCAGGAGAAGTAGAGAGGTTCGAGAAGGAAAATACCACCAAGAACAACAGGAGCCAGTATCAATGCGGTAATGATTCGCTGCTTTAGCACGGGAAGACCCACTCAGTTAGAATTATTATGACTGGAAGACTGCTCTGCCAACTGATCATCAGTTTGCCCGAACCGTCGCTGACGGTGCGAATAGGCACTCAACGCCTCTCGCATTTGATCATGCTTGAAATCTGGCCAATAACAGTCTGAAAAATAGAACTCGGTGTATGCCATTTGCCAGAGTAGAAAATTGCTGATTCTCTGTTCGCCCGCGGTTCGAATGAGCAAATCGGGCATGGGCAAATCCCCCAGGCTCAACTCCTGCTGGAAGCTGTCTTCGGTGATGGCAGCCAACTCAAGTTCACCACTCTCCACCCGCCTTGCAATTTTCCTGGTCGCATTTACGATATCCCATCGCCCACCGTAGTTCGCGGCTATTACCAGAGTCATTGTGGTATTGTTGCGGGTCAGTTCTTCCGCTTTTTCCATATGCTCGACAAGAAGCGGGTTAAAACGGGAACGGTCACCTATGATTCTCAGGCGAATCCCGTTCTTGTGCAGTTTTTTCACTTCTCTTTGCAACGCCAGAAGGAACAGCCTCATCAAGGCACTGACTTCATCTTCCGGGCGGCGCCAGTTTTCACTGCTGAACGCAAACAGTGTCAACACTTCAACGCCTTCCTTGACACAGGTTTCCACCACAGCCCTTACCGCTTCCACACCCGCCTTGTGACCAGACACGCCAAGCAGGCGATTTTTTTTCGCCCACCGATTGTTGCCATCCATAATGATCGCTACATGGCGAGGGCAGGCTGTGGACTGGTAAGGAATTTGTGTTTCAATAGAGTCTGACATTTTCTGACTAGACTTCCATCAGGTCACTTTCTTTGGAAGCCAACATTTTATCCACTTCGGCGATATACTTGTTGGTCAGCTTTTGAATATCCTCCTCACCCTTTCTTTCATCATCTTCAGAGATTTCTTTTTCCTTCAGCATCTCCTTGAGATCAGAATTGGCGTCTCTGCGTGCATTTCGTATCGATACACGACCGGATTCTGCCTCGGCCTTCGCCTGTTTTACATAGGTTTTCCTGGTTTCTTCCGTCAATGCGGGCATGGGAACACGAATTACCTCACCCGTGGTTG
Source organism: Pseudomonadota bacterium (assembly GCA_002747395.1). GTDB lineage: Bacteria > Pseudomonadota > Gammaproteobacteria > Pseudomonadales > Oleiphilaceae > LZORAL124-50-18. The sequence goes on along the minus strand of PDPE01000016.1, from coordinate 18,095 downwards.
CCGGGTTCAACCCCAGATCCGCAGTCATGATTGCCTTCTCAATCGCCTGCACCATGGGCTTTTCCCAGGGAACAACAGACAGGGTTCGTGCATCTTCAATATTTACATTTGCCACTTGCTTCAGCGGTGTATCAACCCCGTAATAGGACACATAGATGCTCTCCAGAATACTGGGGTGAGCACGACCGGTTCTGATTTTGTTAAATGCCGTTTGCAAAGCCACCAGGCTTTTTTTCATCTTTGCTTCGGCTTCCTGCTTGATTTCGTTTAACACGACGAATCCCCTTTTTCTTTATTTTCCTTAAGTTGCCTTTGTTTACTCTGTTTCACTGCACTCTTGCCTTTTACCGGTTTGTAAACTGCCTTGCAAACCACACTCGATCCATACCCGGATTATTTCCATGCAAGCTGTCAGGGCGAGCCCTGATCAATGATCATTGATCAGGCCGGGTGGCAATGAGTGTTCCTTCTTCCTCACCAACCACAATTCGGGTCAATGCACCGCTTTTATTCATATCGAACACACGAACAGGCATATCGTGATCACGGCAAAGGCAGATGGCAGTCAGATCCATGACCCCCAACTTCATATCGAGAACCTGATCGTAAGTCAACCTGTCATATTTGACTGCCGAATCATCTTTCATCGGGTCTGCAGAATACACACCATCGACTTTCGTTGCCTTCAAAACGACATCTGCCTCAATTTCGATACCACGCAAACTGGCGGCAGAGTCAGTAGTAAAAAACGGATTACCCGTTCCGGCACTGAAAATGACTACGTCACCGCCTTTCAGATCGCGAAGCGCACGCCGTCTGTCGTAATGCTCAACCACTCCACTCATGGGAATGGCCGACATGACCTTGGTCGCGATATTGGATCGCTCCAGCGCATCCCGCATCGCCAGGGCATTCATTACGGTAGCCAGCATCCCCATATGGTCACCGGTAACACGATCCAGACCGGCCTTGTTCAGGGCTGCCCCCCTGAACAGGTTGCCACCACCGATAACCAGCCCGACCTGCACGCCAATTCCTACCAACTGGCCAATTTCAAGTGCCATTCGATCCAGCACCTTGGGGTCAATACCAAATTCCTCCTCACCCACCAGGGCTTCACCACTGAGCTTCAATAAAACACGTTGATACTTGCTTGGTCGGGATTTCGATACTGTAGACATGCAGGCCCTCTCTTTTCGTGTACATTGGAACGGCTTACGGGAATACTGGTCTCGCCCGTTCTGTCGGATGCCGACCAGCTAGCCGGATATATTAGCTCGGCAAACAAAAAACTGCCAGCGAAACAATCTTAAATGAGGGTAACCAGTCAGGGGGTGATAGAAAAAGTCTTGCTGCCAGCACCAAAAATCATAACAGCGTTGTACAGATCCTCCGGAACAGGGCCACAAAGGCTCAAGCTGTAACAAAATTGCCGCAATCAGCCCCGGACAGGAACCGATTGCGGCAACAAACACGCAACTCCAGCGCTACCCGCTGCTTTATTCAGGCGGGCTGGCTATCAAGACGGGACTGAAGCTCGCCTTCAGGACGGGCAGTTACTCGCCCTTGGCTGCGGCGGCAACCTCTGCGGCAAAGTCCACTTCTTCTTTCTCAATACCTTCACCCACTTCAAAGCGGGTAAAGCCGGCAATTTCGGCGCCTGCCTTTTTAACCAGAGCACCCACTTTCACGTCAGGGTCCTTGACAAAAGGCTGCTCGGTCAGGCTGCTCTCGGCAAGAAACTTGTTAAGACGACCAACAATAATTTTTTCCGCGATTTCAGGCGGCTTGCCGGCCAGATCGGGTTGAGCCAGCAAAATGGCCTTTTCCTTTTCCACGGTCGCTTCAGGCACATCTGCAGTCGAGATATACTGCGGGTTGACTGCGGCCACGTGCATGGCAACATCCCTGGCCAGCTCATCATCCCCGCCTTTCAATGCGACCAACACACCAATGCGACGATTGCCATGAACATATTGCCCGATCACACCTTCTGCGGCTTCAACCACTTCAACACGTCGCACAGAAATATTCTCACCAATCTTCTGCACCAGTGCCTGACGGGCATCTTCCAACTCACCTTCCATCAATTTGGCTATGTCTGATTCTTTTGTTTCAAATGCCTTTGCAACCACCTTTTCCACATACGCAGAAAAATTATCATCCCGCGCAACAAAGTCGGTCTCACTGTTTACTTCAACCAGCACACCGGACTTGCCATCTTCCGATACACGAGTGGCGACAACACCGTCGGCGGCAATACGCCCTGCTTTTTTAGCCGCCTTCATGCCGGAGCTTTTGCGCAGATTCTCAATTGCAGTTTCAATGTTCCCATCGGCTTCCACCAGTGCCTTTTTGCATTCCATCATGCCCAGGCCGGTGCGCTCACGTAACTCTTTAACCATTGAGGCAGAAATTGCCATATCACGTCCTCTTCAATAATCTTTCAATAAATCTTCAATAAATTCATAACCATTTACGAGCAAAGGGGCAGTTTGATTTGCCCCTTTGCCACGCTACCTTTCTCGGTATTTCGCTATAACCTGGTCTGTTTCGCCATAACCTGCCTGTGCAAATTCACCGATATTTGCGAAATACCAGAAAAATCATTCAGCCGCCGCTTCCGGAGCGCTGTCTTCTTTCACTTCGACAAACTCATCGGCACCCGCATTTCGGGAAGCACCCTCCAGGCAAGCATCAGCCATGGTATTCACGTAAATCTGAATAGCCCGAATGGCGTCATCGTTACCAGGGATTACATAGTCAACCCCGTCCGGATCGCTGTTTGTATCCACGATTCCAATGACCGGAATACCCAGTTTATTCGCCTCTTTGATCGCTATTCTCTCGTGATCGACATCAACAACAAAGATGGCATCGGGCAACCCGCCCATATCCTTGATACCGCCAATACTCTTTTCCAGCTTCTCCATCTCGCGCGTGCGCATCAGCACTTCTTTCTTGGTCAGCTTGTCAAAGGTACCGTCCTGACTCTGCGCTTCCAGATCACGAAAACGCTTGATCGACTGACGAATGGTTTTGTAGTTGGTCAGCATACCGCCCAGCCAGCGATGGTTGACGTAAGGCATGCCTGCGCGCTCGGCCTGCTCTTTGATAATCTTCGCAGCGGCACGCTTGGTACCTACAAACAGCACCTTGTTCTTGTTCTCGGCCAACCCGGTAACGATACCCAAAGCCCGGTTCATTGCCGGTACGGAGTGTTCCAGATTGATGATATGAATTTTATTACGTGCACCAAAAATGTATTTGTCCATTTTCGGATTCCAGTATCGGGTCTGATGCCCGAAGTGAGCGCCTGCCTTGAGCAGGTCTCGCATCGATACTTCTGCCATATTACACCTTGATATAAAAACGTACGGGTTAGCCCTCCACATATCCCGCCATTCAACCCTGAAGCCAAAACAGACTGCAAGGCACCCAGAACAACGTGTCGATACGTGTGTGATTTGGTTCGGAATCGCGATCTTTCCATCGCCTGTTTTGATTCCGGCCGCGCTTTATACCACAAACATCTTCAAACATAAAGAAAATGCAGATCATTTCTTCCTGGCCCGCATATTGATACAATAGCTGCCGATCAATCGCCACCAGGGCATAATTCAAGGTTATTCAACCCGAAAGCTTTTCGTTTAACCCGAAAGCTTTACAGCCAGGTTTTTTATAGCAGCAAACAACGGACAGCCGAATTTCCATGACAGTGATAATTAAAACCGCCGATGAAATAGAAAAAATGCGCATTGCAGGCCGATTGGCCGCTCGAACACTGGAAATGATCGAGCCTTACGTCAAGCCGGGTGTCACGACCGCCGAGCTGGATCGAATCTGCCATAACTTCATCACCAGGGAAAATAACGCCATACCCGCCCCGCTCAACTACAAGGGTTTCCCGAAGTCCATATGCACCTCGGTCAATCATGTTATTTGTCACGGTATTCCGTCTGAAAAGAAAAAACTCAAGTCCGGCGATATAGTGAACCTGGACGTAACGGTTATCAAAGATGGATACCACGGCGACACCAGCAAAATGTTCATGGTTGGCAAACCGGGTGTCGCCGCTGAACGGCTGGTCAACATTACCCGGGAATGCCTGTTCAGGGGTATTGAAACAGTAAGGCCGGGCGCCCGCCTCGGGGATATCGGTGCGGTGATACAACGACATGCCGAATCCAGCTACTATTCGGTAGTGAGGGAATACTGTGGCCACGGTATCGGAAGAGGGTTTCACGAAGAACCCCAGGTGGTGCATTACGGCAAGGAGGGCACTGGCATCGAGCTGAAAGAAGGGATGATATTCACCATCGAGCCAATGATCAACCAGGGTAAAAGGCACTGCAAGCTGCTGCCCGATGGCTGGACTGTTGTGACCAGGGATCACAAGCTGTCCGCACAGTGGGAGCACACCATTCTGGTGACCGGTGATGGCTACGAGATTCTCACGCTGCGGGACGAGGAAAGAGATTCACTGGCCAATGCCGCCGGGATCAACCCGGTTTAGCGACTGACGACCTGATATGATGTCACCCGGAGAACAGTTGGCCGAGCAACTGCTGGATCAAAGCCCCGGGGCTGACCCGGGCTCCATCGAGCAAATAGTGCGCGGGAACAACTCGCCAGTTGCCGCATTGAAGGAAAGGATACAAAACGTTTCCCGCTTTCTGGATGAGCAGTTTCTGGCCGAAACCGGTATTCGAACACTGATTTGTGCCCGGGCGATGTTTGTGGACCGCATTCTGGCCTGTATCTGGAACAGCTACCCCTGGTTCAATGCCAATGACATCAGCCTTATCGCAACAGGCGGCTATGGCCGGGGTGAGCTCCACCCCCACTCGGATATCGATCTGCTCATTTTGTCTGAATCCGGGCTGACCGAAGAATACAACGAAAATATTTCACGCTTTGTTACCAGCCTGTGGGATCTCAACCTGGACGTAGGCCAGAGCACCCGCACCATCCAGGAATGCATCGAGGCCGCCAGAAGCGACATTACGGTCGCCACAAACCTGCTGGAAACCCGAACTGTCGCAGGTAACAATGACCTGCGTATCAAGCTCGGCAACATTGCCTACAGCGATGAAGTGTATACCGATCGCGCCTTCTTCCTGGCAAAGCGGGAAGAACAGAAAAGCCGACACGAAAAATTTGGTGACACCGAATACAACCTGGAACCCAACCTCAAATCTTCTCCAGGCGCCTTGCGGGATATTCAAACCCTTGGCTGGATTACCAAACGCCATAGTGGTTTTGACACAAAGGGAAAACAGGCTCGCTACCGGTTTCTTACCAACGAAGAATATCAAATGCTCCGCGATGGTGAGGAGTTTCTCTGGCGCATGCGTTACGGGCTGCAAATGGTGGCAAAACGCAATGAAAACAGACTGCTTTTTGACCACCAGAGAAGCCTGGCGCCAATGCTCGGCTTCGTCGATACAGAGCAGCGCCTGGGTGTCGAACTGATGATGCAAAAATACTACCGCATAGCGCTGGCACTGGGTGAACTGACTGATGTCATGCTGCAATATTTTGACGAGGCAATACTGCGCGATTACCAGGAAGAAGTAATTACGCTGAATAATCGCTTTGTCATCAGGGGTCGTTATATAGAAGCGGTCAACACCGGCATTTTTGCCTATGCGCCCTGCGCCCTGATGGAGATTTTTTTGCTCATCGCCCAACACTCCTCCATCAAGGGGATAAGGGCAACGACAATTCGTGCCATTCGCGCACACCGGCACCTGATCAACGACAGCTTCAGATCAAACACGACAAATACATCGCTGTTTATGGCCATTCTGCGCACCCCCCATGAGCTTCACCGCACCCTGTCGGCCATGAAGCGATATAATGTACTCGGTCGTTACCTGCCGGAATTTGGCAAGATTATCGGCCAGATGCAACACGACCTGTTTCATATCTACACGGTTGACTCACACACCCTTTGCGTCATCCGCAACCTGGTGAATTTCCACAAGCCGGAGTACCTGGAACCCTTTCCCCTGGCTGCCAGAATCGTGAAACAGCTTCCGAAGCAGGAACTGATCTATATAGCCGGGCTGTATCACGATATTGCCAAAGGCAGGGGCGGGGATCACTCCAGGCTGGGAGCGGTGGATGCCAGGCAGTTTTGTGAAAAACACCACCTGAGCGAGAGAGATACACAACTCGTAGAGTGGCTGGTAGAAAACCATCTCATCATGTCAATGACGGCCCAGCGAAAGGACACACAGGACCCCGAGGTGATACACCAGTTCGCCAAAGACATCCCCAGCCAGGTGCACCTGGACTACCTGTTCGTTTTAACGGTCGCGGACATTTCAGCCACCAACCCGACGCTCTGGAATACCTGGCGTGCCACATTGCTTCGCCACCTCTACCTCGAAGCGCGGCGCGCCATTCGTCGGGGCACCGAGACACCGGTTGACCGGGATGAATGGATCAATGCCACCAAGACGGAAGCGAGATATATATTGCTCCAGCAAAGGTACTCCAACAGTGAAATTGATCATTGCTGGAGTCACCTTGACAACGACTATTTTCTGCAAGACTCGACCACCGAGATCGCGTGGCAAACAGCGGCTCTGATTGATCACGGGGATAACACAGACCCGCTGATTCTTATCAGGGAAATTGGTGCCGCAGAGAAAAACAGGGCCACACAGATCATGATCAGACTGCGCTCGGGCTCTGAAGCCTTTGCGGCAATAACAGCGGTGCTGGAACAACTTGACCTGAACATTGTCGACGCCAGAATCAGTGCCTCCTCCGGCCCGTTCAGCCTGAGCAGCTTTATCGTGCTGAACGAACACAATGAATCTCTTGCCGATGATGAACTCATAGAAAGGGTAAGCAAACGACTCATAGAAGAACTGGACGACCCTGAGGACTACCCGGAAATCATTCAGCGCAGAACTCCCAGACAACTCAGGCTTTTTTCCTTTCCGACAGAAGTGACCTTCAGCAACGACACGGTGAACCAGCGAACCGTGATGGAAGTGATCACACCGGATCGCCCGGGGCTGCTCGCCAAAATCGGTCTGGCATTATTTCACCATGACATTTGCCTGGTGAATGCGAAAATCGCCACCCTGGGAGAACGTGTCGAGGATATCTTTTTCATTACCGGGAAAGATGCCGCTCCCATAGGCGACCCGAACATTTGCATCTCCCTGGGAGAAAGCATTTGCCAAATGCTTGACGATACAACCGGTGATACAGCCACGGACAGAAAAACCGCCAGTACAAAATCCACCGGCACAAAAACAGCCGGCACGAAAACAGGCAATTCAAAAGCAGCCACGGCAAAACAGGCCATCGGCAATCACTCCAACCACTGCAACCCTTGATACCATGAACCCAGACCTGAAACGACTCCAACCCTACCCTTTTGAAAAACTGAACCAACTGAAGTCAGAAGTAACACCAACCGGTGAGGCACCGCACATCGCCCTGTCCATCGGAGAACCCAAACACCCGGCACCGCCATTTGCGCTCCAGGCAATACGGGACAACCTGGACAAGGCATCCAACTACGCCGCAACCCATGGCCTGCCGGAACTGCGAGAAACGATCCGTGGCTGGTTGGCCAGACGATTTCAAATACCGGAATGCCATCTTGACCCGGCCAGACACATCATTCCGGTTGCCGGCACACGCGAAGCCCTGTTTTCCTTTACCCAGGCGGTAATAAATCGGGATACCTCGCCCGTTGTCATCTCTCCCAACCCCTTTTACCAGATTTACGAGGGGGCTGCATTCCTGGCAGGGGCAGAAGTGGTTTTTCTACCCTGTCGTGAAACCGGCAACTTTATACCCGACTATGACAGGGTGCCGGAGTCCACATGGGAAAGATGCCAGTTACTGTTTATTTGCAGCCCGGGCAATCCGACAGGTGCCGTTACCAACAAGGAAACACTGGCCAAACTGATCGCCCTTTCGGACAAATATGATTTTGTTATCGCCTCGGACGAATGCTACTCGGAAATCTATTGCGATGAGGCGAAGCCGCCAACCGGCTTGCTTGAAGTCTGTGCGCAGACAGGCAGAAGCGACTTCAGGAATTGTCTGGTATTTCACAGCCTGTCCAAGCGCTCCAACCTGCCCGGAATCCGCTCCGGCTTTGTTGCAGGTGATGCCAGGCTGCTGGCACAATACCTCACCTACAGAACGTACCACGGTTGTGCCCTGCCGCTGTACCATCAAATCGCGTCCGTGGCCTGCTGGAAAGACGAGGAGCATGTCAGGGAAAACCGGAATCTGTACCGGCAGAAATTTCAGCAGGTACTTGCCATACTGCAACCGGTCATGGATGTGCAGCAGTCTGAAGCCAGCTTTTATTTATGGGCCGCCACCCCCATATCAGACGAAATGTTTGCACAGCAACTGTACGCCCGGGAAAATGTCACCGTATTGCCAGGCTCCTACCTGTCTCGGGAAGTGGATGGTGAAAACCCCGGCAGAAACCGGATTCGCATGGCACTGGTTGCTCCGGTCAACGAATGCGTCGAAGCGGCCAGAAGAATAAGGCGCTTTGTCGAGTCACTGGTGGCAAATTAACTGCCCGGTTTCTGATCGGGCAGAACACAGACAAAGGGTCTGCCAAAGAGAAAATCAACAGAGGAACAGCATGACAATCACCCTGTATGGCATAAAAAACTGCGACACGATAAAGAAAGCACGCAACTGGCTGAAAGCCCATGATATCGAGTATGCTTTCCATGATTACAAACAATCGGGAATATCCCGGCGAACACTGGCACAATGGATAGAACAGCTCGGGCTTGACACAGTGGTAAACAAACGGGGAACCACCTGGCGCAAGCTGTCAGACGAGGACAGGAACAAATTCGCCGATAGCCAACAGCAGGCCGACGCCATCGACATCCTGCAAAACAACCCGTCGATGATCAGAAGGCCGATGCTGGTTCGTGGCGATACCTGCCTGTCCGGTTTTTCAGAGGAAGCATACGGTCAGTTTTTTGAGCGCTGAGCACCCCGGGGTGAGACAGCGCACTATTTGTGAAAAACAATCACTGTGCAAAATAATCACGGATAATTTCATACCCGATTCACATAGACACCTGGTAGACATTTGATAAACAATAAACGCTGAACGCTCGATAGACGCTTGATCTGTCCGGATATTTCATTTACATACACACAAGCAATTCACATAAACACAGGAAGCAGTTATGAGTTTCGCATTTGGACTGGGTATTGGCACCCGGAATAAAAAGGGAGAGTGGCTGGAAGTCTATTACCCCGCACCTTTGATCCACCCGGAAGCAGGTATCATCAACGCAGTGAAAGAAAGCCTGGGCCATGATGGCGGAAACCATGCCATCGCGCTGGATAATGACTCACTCGCCAAACTGTCTGACGCACTCTCTGCCGCCAGGTGTCCGGAACAGGCAGAGCTTGCCCAAAGCCTGGCAGACAGTGAAAAACCCGTTGTAGTGACACTGCTGGAAACCGACGACGCAGCCACATCGACACCCGAGGCCTATCTGAAGCTGCAACTGCTGAGCCACAGACTGGTCAAACCCCACGGGCTTGACCTGAACGGCCTGTTCGGGCTGCTGCCCAATGTAGCCTGGACCAATGTCGGAGCCATCGACCTGGACGAATTGCCCTCGCGCCAGATCGAAGCCAGAAAGGCGGGCGGGTACATTGAAGTGAAATCGGTAGACAAATTCCCCCCCATGACCGACTACGTTGTGCCACAGGGAGTACGAATCGCAGATTGTGCGCGAGTCCGCCTCGGTGCCTACATTGGAGAAGGCACCACCGTCATGCATGAGGGCTTTGTCAACTTCAATGCCGGCACAGAGGGCACCTCCATGATAGAAGGGCGTATTTCAGCCGGTGTAATGATTGGCAAGGGCTCGGATCTTGGCGGAAGCTGTTCGACCATGGGGACGCTTTCCGGTGGTGGCAACATCATTATCTCGGTAGGTGAAAATTCCCTGCTGGGAGCCAATTCCGGAATCGGAATTCCCCTGGGTGACAGATGCACGGTAGAAGCCGGCCTGTACATCACAGCGGGCACCAGGGTGGCGCTGCTTGACGACGAAAACAACACGGTGGAAACCATCAAGGCACGCGAGCTGGCTGGCAAGGCAGACCTGTTATTCCGAAGAAATTCGATCAGCGGGCAGGTCGAGTGCAAAACCAACAAAACAGCGATCGAACTGAACGAAGAGTTGCATGCTCATAATTAAACGTGCTCGTAATCAAGCGTGCTCATAATTAAACGTGCTCGTAATTAACCGTACTCGTAATTAAACGTGCTCGTAATTAAATAGCTGCATGCTCACAATTAACGCCTGGCTGTTCGATCGATGCAGAACTTTCAGCAAAACGGCCATCAAGACACCGGGTTGACAAACCCGACTAACAGGTAACCCCAACCATGACAGGTCATTATACCGCTCCAAACACCCAGTCAAAAACCATCCAGCTTGCCTTCGAGATGATGTCCAGGCCTTCGGTCACGCCCGACGACAAAGGCTGCCAGGACATCATCCTGCACCACCTGGAACCGCTTGGTTTTGTCGTCGAGCGGCTTCAGTTCGGCGAAGTCAGCAATTTATGGGCAAGAAAGGGCGAGGAAAGCCCCCTGTTCGTTTTTGCCGGGCATACGGACGTAGTGCCGAGCGGGCCGGAAACACTGTGGAATCACCCGCCCTTTGAACCCATTATCGATGATGGCTTCCTTTGCGGCCGGGGCGCTGCGGACATGAAAGGCAGCATTGCCGCCTTTATTGCGGCAACCACACGGTTTCTGGAAAAGCGCCCGGATCACAAGGGGTCAATCGGATTCCTGATTACCAGCGATGAAGAAGGGCCAGCCCGTGACGGAACCAGAAAAGTCATGGAAACACTCGAAGCACGCGGGGAAAAAATCGACTGGTGTCTGGTGGGCGAACCCTCGAGTACCGAGCGCCTGGGCGATATCATCAAAAATGGCCGGAGGGGGTCGCTGCACGGCCATTTGACAATAAAGGGTATTCAGGGGCATGTCGCCTATCCCCACCTGGCCCGAAATCCTGTCCATGATGCCCTGCCCGCTCTGCTGCCCCTGACCACTGAAAAATGGGATGATGGCAATGAGTTTTTTCCACCCACCACCTTTCAAATTACCAACCTGCATTCCGGAACCGGTGCCTCCAATGTCATACCCGGAGAAATAAAGGTCGATTTTAATTTTCGCTACAGTACCGAACTAACCCGGGATCGTATCGAGCACCGGGTAGCCCGCATTCTCGATGACTCCGGTATTGATTATCAACTGGATTGGGAATTGAGTGGCAGGCCATTTTTAACCGAACCCGGCCCGCTTGTCGATGCCACGATGGAAGCCATCGAAAGTGTCACAGGCAACCGCAGCAGCCTGTCCACCTCGGGCGGCACCTCCGATGGCAGATTTATTGCCCCGACCGGTGCCCGGGTTATCGAACTTGGCCCCGTCAATGCGACGATTCATAAAGTGAATGAACGGGTCAAGGTGTCAGACCTCGACCAACTGACTTCGGTGTATGAAGAAATACTGACCAGGCTTCTCGCTTCCGATACAAACTGACCGGAACCGGAAAACCGTGGACAGGAATATTTAGTCACTGTCGAACAGGGCCAGGTCGGGAAACATCCATGTGAAATGGCAACATTCATGTGAAATGACAACAGCCCTGGAAACAATGCAAAATATGTGGTACTTTTTCCCACCCTGGATCCGGCCTGCTGTTTGTGTCCGGGTCCGACAGATTTTCCCTCACGCCTCATTTTCGGTTCATATCGGGTGCGGAGGGCCAAACAGATACGTTTCCGAGGAATAGAGCAGAAGATGTCAACAAAATTAACGGTGCTGACTGTAAAAAATCACAACCGACTTCGATTTGAAAAGAAAAACGATTTTTCCTTTGCCAGGGCAGAGCACCACTGCCCGCTATTGGCAAGCGAAGTCTATACCGCTTCTTCCAGTTATCCCATTGTCTTTCCTGACGGGGGGGAAACCATCATTCCCCAGGCCATGCTTTCGGCCATACCCAACAGCAACCAATGCGTCGCAGAAGACGGTAGCTGGAAGGCAGGCTATCTGCCACTTCACTTCCGCCGCTACCCCTTCTTCCTTGGCCGTGAAAAAAATGCAGACCAGGCGGTCATTCTGTTTGACGAGTCGGCCCCTCACCTCGGTGAAACCCACGGCAAGCTGCTCTATAACAAGCGGGGAGAAAAATTTACCGCCTCTCCCCTGCTCATTGAGATCAAGGACAGCCTGAAGCGCTTTGACGAGGAATACCAGAAAACACGTGCGCTGGGCAAGCTGTTAAAAAATGCCAAAGTGCTTTCCCCGGCCAAAATGACGGTGGAAACCGGCGGCAGGAAGCAGAAAATTGCCGGGTTTTCGATCGTAGACTGGAACAAGGTGCAAAAACTGGACGACGCAACGCTGGCCAACTGGGCGAGAATCGGCCTGATTCAACTGATTCACTGCCATCTTCAATCCCTGAGGCGTTATGGTATTGCGACACCTGCCGGCACTCCTGACAGCACCAGCCCGGACGCATCGAAAAAAGCACCGGCGAAAAAAAAGGCCAAAGGTAAAAAGACCGGCAAGAAATAACCGGGGAGCGGCGTATCTCGCCGCTTTAATCCTGCCCGGGATGCAACCTCCCCAATACGGCATGATCACTCCGCCGATTCAAAAGGACGAGACAATATGAGAATAAAATCAACATGGCTTGCCATTGCCATGGTGTTCGCCGCATCAGCCAACAGCTTTGCAAATTGTACGGCACGAAACTTCAGCCACACGGAATACGACGTAATCAGCGCCTACATAGCCTTCTACGGCCGGGTGCCCGATGCCGCCGGGCTTGCCTGGTGGACAGACAAGATTAACAGGGAAAAAGGCAGCCTTGCCTCCATCATAGACGCTTTTGGCCATTCACAGGAGTTTACCGGGTATTTTGGCGGGCTATCCAACGAAGACCTGATCAACAATCTGTACCGACAGGCTTTCGGGCGAGACGCCGATCAGTCCGGCATGGATTTTTATCTCGAAGAACTTGAAGGCGGCAGGCTTTCCCTGCAACAAATTGCGCTCGCTATTGTCGATGGTGCCATCAATCGCGATGCCGTTGTTCTGGAAAACAAAATCAGGGCGGCCCGTCACTACGTGACAGGTGTAGAGTCCTCCCGATACGAAATTGCCATTTCTGACATGAAATCCGTTCTTGCCGATGTCGGCTTCCCTCGCAACGAATCCGGCCGGGCCTGCGATCAGTACAGCATTCTGCTCAGCCAGGCAGCGCAGGATACCACGGGCAAATCCTGTGACAATGGCAGCCGGGGCGAACCGGTCAAAAAAGTAGGCCAGCTTTTCCGGGTAGCCGGATTATCCTACCACAGCGAGGCCAAAGCCTCTCTCGGTGGCATCAAGAAGACACTCACCGGCGTCACCTCTGAAACAGGTCAATACGAATACTATGAAGCCTGCGGTGAATCATCCGATGTTGTTTTTTGTACCGGCATAAAGAAACAATGCAAGCCCCTGGAAACTGCAACCGGAATCATCGACCCGTCCGAAACTGCGGGCAAACGAATTATCGGATCGATTACCGGTCTGGTCGACACCATCACCCTGAAGGACATACTGTCAAACACTTATCCGGATGACGAAGTAGACGAAGTGCTGACCAACGTCTATCAACTGTTTTGGGCACTGGATGATGACAACAACCCGCAAAACGGATTCAGCTTTTCAAAGGAAACCCGGGAAATCACCGAAACCTTTGCCGATAATATTGATTTTGCCTTCGCCCGTTTTGACACTGACCCGGTGGTACTTGACCTGGTAAGAGAAACCGGCCGTGACTCATTACCCTCGAAAACAAGTGCCCGGATGCTGGCCCGTCTGACAGAATACCAGGCCGGCGCCACCACCCCGTTTAACCCGAACCTGTTTGATGACTTTCTTCTTCTGGACCCGGAACCGGAATATGATAACAGCGCGGACTTTGTGGGCATTAACTATGCCCGCTTTGACAACCATGATGCAATCAGAAAGGGTCTCGGACTCTCCGCAGGCAGCAAACTGGAGAACAATACCTTCATTATAACCACCCTGCTTAACAACGACTTTACTCTGGCTGCAAACCCGGTCACGCTGGACAGAACCGGGTATGATATCCATATCAACAGATTCGTTACAACCGGCACTTCGACAAAAAACGCCCCCGGCTTTCCTGGCAAACTCACCGACAGGGCAAAGGCAATTTCCTATAACACCACATGGAAACTTGAGAAAACAGGCAGCGACTTCTGGACTTTTGTTGTTGCGACATACCCGGAAACAAAAAAATTCTGGCAAGAAGTTACCATCAGAATCACTGCCGACGACCCCTGCACCCCCCCCGCGAACACCACCAGACCCTGCTTCCACCCTGCCACACTGACCATTGCCGGTGTGACAAAAACTGTCGCCGGGATGTCCAAAAGAGCCATCGCCGCCCTGTTTGCCGCCGAGCCAGCCAGCAATTACGCCGTTGGAAATGGCATACACCCCCTGTCTGTATCCTCGGAAGGTAACTCCATCGTATTCACTTTCAATGAAAACCTGGATGTGTCAGTCTTTAACAATTATGACATCGTTGACGACTTCAACCTGGCGGGTGCGCCGATCATCGCTCCTTTCGATGACAGCGGAGCCGAGGCTGTATTCTCTCTAAGATTTATTGAGCCTCAATCGGTCGAATCAGCCTTTCCGGAAGCGAATGCAGTGCTGACCATTACCAGGAGCTCATCCGGAAGCAGAGCAACCAGCGAGCATCTGGTCAAGATCGAAGCGATTCCAATACCCTGACCCGTTCTGCACCAAACCACGGGTGGGGCCGCATTTCCCGGCTTCCCTGTTATTGCCGTTAATGAATCGGTTATTAATATAAACCGGCAACGCATTGTTGTTTCTCATTAAACTTAACGTACCAAAAGGCGATCCATGCTTGCTTTTCCGGCCGGAATAGACAACACTTTACCCATGCCGAATTTCAAACTTGAAGCCCATTAATCCAATCCAGAACATCAGATATAACTTGTAAGGACGAAACACATGAAAACAAGGTCAAAATTATTAGCAGTTGCGATAGCCTCGCTGGCAACTGCCAATGCCTACGCAGACTGTACTGCCAGGAACTTCCACAATAGTGAAAATGAAGTTGTCGATGCCTACATAGCCTATTACGGTCGTGTGCCTGATGCGGGAGGTCTTGCCTATTGGACTGACCAGATTGAACAGCAGAAAGGAAGCCTCAAGAGCATTATTGATGCTTTCGGCAACTCCGCCGAGTACACCGAAAACTTTGGCGAACTATCCAATACCGACCTCGTTAACAACCTTTACCTGCAGGCATTCGGCCGGAATGCGGAGAAAGCGGGCCTTGACTACTATGTCGGGGAACTTGAAGCAGGCAACATGAACATTCAGTCTATTGCTCTCGACATCATTAATGGCGCGACCGGTATGGACGCCCGCGTACTTGCCAATCGCGCCAGGGTAGCCCGGCACTATGTAACAGAAGTTGAGGCAACCTCCTACGAAATCGACATCAACGACATGAAATCTGTCATGTCCGAAGTCGAGAAAACAACCAGCTCCGCAGATTCTGCATGCTCGGACTACGATGCACTCATTGCAGAAGCCGCCCAGGACACAACGGGTCTGGCGTGTGACAATGGCTCAAAACAGAACCAGCCGGTCAAGCGAGTCGGGCAACTGACGGGTGTTTACGGTTTATCCTATCACAGTGAGGCACGAGCTTCTCTCGGCGGAATAAAGAAAGCAGTCACAGGAGAAACCAGCCCCACCGGCAAGTTTGAATACTATGAAACCTGCGGCGAACCGGCCATTATTACCTTTTGCTCTGGCATCAAGAAAAACTGTACGTTATCCGAGCAGGCCACTGGCATCGCACCGGTACTGCCGGTCGGCAGCGGTGTAATCGGGCACTTTAACAGTCAAAACATCTTGACGAACACCAACGGCATCACAATGGAAGGAGTTATTGGTGAAACCTACTCTGGTAACAGCAAGGCTACCAGAGATGAAATACTGACCAACGTTTACCAGCTACTGATTGGCCTTGATACCGATGGATACCAGACCAACGGCGTTCAGCTCGACCATGAAACCCGATCAAGAATGAATGATGTGGCTGACTTTCTCGACTTTGCACTTCCCGGATTTGACACTGATCCCGTTGTGACCGATCTGGTAACATTTGGTGGTAGAGAATTCCTCCCAGGACCGAGAAGAGCCGAGATTTTCAGGAATGTAACCGAATTCCAGAACAAGGAAATCGAACCATTCGACCCTGATTCAGTTGACAACTACCTGGTACTGGTACCGAATGCCCCGATGCAAGAAGGGTATAATTTTATAGGCGTAAAGTACGGCTCGTTCAATGGGCCGGTTAACGTCGTGACCAGGCGAGACGTTATTACTGAATGGGAGTTCAGGATCAGTCGCCTGTTAAGCAATTACTATGATGAAGAAGGCAATATAACAGAGTCCAAAGTTTCTCTTACAAACGCCAAATTCAAGCAGAGTTATTCAACCCCCTCCGCAATCAGTGCGGACGCAGAAACTCATACCCTTGCTAACCGTTCCGGCGATCCTGGCAAATTGAAAGAAATTGGTCGCAACACAGATGACTACGACACCACCTGGAAATATTATATTAACGACGACGGCCAGTGGGTATTGGATCTGTACGCATTTAGAGCCGACCGCACCCCTGCCAGCCAGTTTGAACCGGCCGAAAGAGGTGAAGACTTCAGTTGGAAATTCACTCGCCTCCTCGAATCACACAGCGCCTTCCCGAATGCAAACGCTCTGATGGCGGTTTATGATGGTGACGGCGTGCTCAAATCCAAACATCTGGTGGAATTAACGTCACGCATCCCTTTTCCAGGAAGCTCCTGGTAAAATTAACGTCACACATGCCCTGGCCATAGCCAATCCGTGTAACCCAATGAATAAAGCCCGACTGCCGATGTCGGGCTTTTTTTGTGCACCGGTCCTGACGCGGCAGAGCTGATGTTTATCCCGCAATAATAAAGTCAGGAAAGAATCCCCGGCTTTTTCTTGCCATTCCATAAAGATTCTAACCACCCGCTACTTCCCTTTATTTTTGGCCAATGTTTTTGCCATTTTATCGGCAACTTTTTAATTCCGCTTCCCCGGCCATCAAATAACCAGTAGTCGCAAATAACCGGTGAGCGTGTATACATTTTGCACGCCTTTGTGAAGAAGTCTCAGAAGACTCCCAGGAAAGACCTGGACCTGGCAAAAATACGAATGAAAGAGGTGAGTAATGAGTAAACTGCAACAATTGAAGGCGCGCGCACTTCAGAAGCCGGAAGTGCGCCAGGAGTATGATGCGCTGGCGGAAGAGTTCGAGTTCATCGACGCTCTGTTGAAAATGCGTACGGCCGCTGGCCTCACTCAAGATGAGCTGGCCCACCGCATGGGCACTAAAAAGAGCAACATCAGCCGGCTGGAAAAAGGGGGAACCAACCCGAGCTGGGGAACCCTGAAAAAGTATGCCCATGCCTGTGGCTTTGAGCTTTCTATGGATTTTCACCCGGCCTGACAGAGCCTGGCGTACGTTTTCGTTCCGCTGGACTTCAAACCCCGGGCACTGGCAGCCATCAACAGGTTGATGGCATCTCCCTCGCTTCCTTCAAGCCAATTGCGAGCGAGACCAAAATCCTGCTTCAGGTGACTGATAACGGGTTCAATCTATTCCGGATCCTGTGGAAAAACCCGTATTCGTTAACTTACTTTGCAGCCTTGATTGTAAAATCATCCTGAAGCCTGGCCCAATGCGCTCCAGGGCCTTCTTTGTGTGCTTCGTCCATCGGTAACGCTTTCAGAGCCCCGGGCCATAACTCTCTCGCCTTGCTCATTGTATCGTCCAGGCGTGGCTTTATCGCCCTCCACGGAATACCGGATTTATCTGCCCACGACTGAAAATGCGCCATAGTGACGGTATACCATTCTTTGGTTTTACCGAGGTTGA
>PDPE01000015.1 GCA_002747395.1 Pseudomonadota bacterium | reverse complement strand
GCCAGAACATGCAGTAGTGCCGGTATAATGGTGCCGGCTAAAAATTGTTGATAATTGAGTGAGAGATTAAACGCCATTTTGCCATTGGCCTTGATGGGTACCAACGCATTGAGGGCCTGTTCGGATTGCAATCCCATTTTTTTTCGCATACGCAGCTCGATACCGGCGGAAAAAGTGCGCACCGCATCACCCACGCCCGACTGTATCACGCCGGAATGTGTTCCGTATTGCGCATTGACAACCAATGTCACCGGACTGGGTTGTAACTGGCGGATGTGACGGGAAAAATCCCGGGGAATAATCAGTGTTGCATAAACCCTGGTTGTTTTTAAATCACCTTGCATCTCCTGGGCGTCACGGTGTCTGACGTTAACGGCAACATTGGGCGAGGCGTCAATCATTCTGATAAGCTTTCTCGACAGTGCTGAGTTGTCTTTATCCAGTATGCCGACAGGTAAATCCCGAACCTGTGAAATGGAAAAGATAAACCAGATCGAACCAATGGCGATGGCAGGTAACCACAGGAGTGTTACCCGCTCCAACGGGGAACGTTTGACCATTCGCCATTCCCATACTGCGCTTCGCCGGAAAATACGCCAGAGGCTTCGCATTACTGCCTGTTCTCCTCCGGCAGTGTAACCAATACACTAATACCTGGACGCATCCCGTCTACCGGTTTTTCCGGGCGAGCCTTGACCAAAAAGGTACGCATATCAAAGCCTTCATCACTACGAGTAGGCCGCCATGTGGCAAAATCAGGCAAAACCGCACTGGCGTAAACCCTGAATGTAATGCTACGGTCATCAAGGGCAGGAATAACCCCTTGAAAAGTATGATCAATGGCAAAATATTTCAAGTAATCCTCGCGCACATTCAACTCTAGACGCTGGTCTTGCAAATCAACAATTGTTACAACAGGAACTCCCTTGGAGATCATTTCACCGACATTGGGTACGATTTCAGCAATTTCACCGGTTACGGGGCTATCAAGCTCTATCTCCTGCTGGGCAACCAAAGCCTCATCAACAGTGGCCTGCCCATGGCGGGCCTTGGCCTTGGCAGCACTGATATCTTCTTTTCTCGCCCCCTCCCTGGCCATCAGATATTGCGCCCTTGCGGTATCATATTGTCTCTTTGAACTTAAAAATTTGGCTTGTGCTTCATCGGCTTTTTGCTGACTTAACAATCCTTCCGTTGCCAGGGCTTGTACCCGGCTCCATGTTTTTTGACTGACATCAAGACCAACTTTGGCACGCTCCATTTGCTCGGATGCCATTTGAATTTCCTGAACTCTCGCACCCGCTTCGGCCTTATCGGCCAAAGCATCGGCTGCATCCCGCATGGCTTTGGCCTGAGCAACCCTGGCGGCAATTTCGGGGCTGTCAATACGCAAAATTGGCATTCCCTTTTCGATCCGGTCATTTTCCTTGACATAAATCTGATCAACTCGACCTGAAATCTTGCTGGCAACATTGATCTCTTGCGCTTCCATTTGCCCTTGTAAAACGACAGGTTGTGGCATGGTTACCTGCAAGAATCCCTGGATAATCTTGAAGATAATAATCCCGGCTATTATCAGTAGTATCAGTATTTTTATTGACTGTTTCATTGTTCTGCCTGGTTGTTTTGTATAGCTGACGTAGGAATATAGTCGAAAAAAGCATGGATATTGCCCGTTGAGGCAAATAAATCAGCCAAAGCCACTACATATTCATAGGAGGCATTGAACCGTTGTGTGCGTGATTTCACCAGTTTGGCGTGGGCATCATTCACCTCGATAACTGTATTTAACCCCTCTTTGAGCCCCGCTCTATCCAGTTTTAGCACTTGCCTGGCAAGACTTTCCTCCCTGGCCAGGGAATGATAACGCTTTCGCGCATTGCTTACAGCCCGCCAGTTTTTTTCTACCAACAAAAGAATATCTTGCCGAGCCTGTCGGCGAAGAGCATCAATCTGATCCAATCTCGCTTGCGCGGCTTGCACCATCTTGCCCCTGTTGATCGAACTGTGCAGAGTCCATTGAGCGTTAATACCCACAACCCAATCCCTGTTTTCTCCGATTTGATGGTTAGCAAAAGCCGCAATACTGGGTTTCCGATTAGCCGCACTAAGCTCCTTCATCGCCTCGGCTTGCCTGACCCTGGCCGCAATTTTAGCAAGGGTGGGGTGAAGGGCAAGCGCTTTTTCCTGAAAGGTTGCTAAAGAGGGCAATTGATTGTCACTGACAAATAAATCCGTAGAGACAGTTAATTGTCGGGTATGCAAAAATGCGTTTAATACACTTTGGGCAAGGCGCAGGTCATCCTCGGCTTTTTCCATTTGAAACCGTGCGTCCGACAGTACTGCTTTAGCTTGCAGTCGTTCTACTTTGGAGATTGATCCGATATCCAGCATACGCTGAGCAGCATGGTCGTGTCCTTTTACTGCTTTGAGTGCCGCTTTCCGCACATCGACAATATGTTTTGCCAGTTGCACCTGAAAATAACGCCTGACAAGAGAACTGAGCAATTCTTCTTCCGTTGTGGCAATTTCGCTGCCATTGACATCGACACGACTGCCAGCATACTCCTCAATGGCTTTGATACGACCGCCAGTATAGAGTGGTAATGCCGCAGTGATATTGGCATGAGAAAAATTATCGTACCTACTGACGTTAATTTCAGAGGGAGCCTCTGCTATTCCTGCTGATCCTGCCCGTTGCAGTGATGATAAAATGGGAGCCAACTCAGGGAATTGCTGGGCGAGTTGTGACAAATCATTGCCATACTCCTGTAACCGCTCCCGCAAGGCATCGGTACTGACATCTCTGGAAATATGATAACGCCCTGCCATGCCACCAAGGTTAACAACAGGCCAACGCAAATGCTCCAATGCCTCGGCCTGCAAGTGACTGGCTTTCCAGCCCGCTTGTGCCGCCAGCAGTTTATCCGAATGGGTGAGGATATAACTGGCAGCCTGCTGAAAGGTAACAGGTTTTTTTGTATCCGGTGCCGGCACAGAAGGGTGATCAACGCCATCGTTGATATAATCGGCTCCAGACACTTTCGATTCGCTCAATGTGTTGGCAGTTACAATCATTGCCGGCTTTGATGCCCGGGTTGATGGCATTGATGCTTGTGCATAATGACAACCCGACAAGATAAACACCCCCAAGAGTCCAAGTATTTTTATATTGTCGATACAAATTGTTACCATACTTACCTCGTAAGCCTCTAAAACCCTGAACGTTCCGGCTCATAGCATGTCATAAAAATTATTTTAATCAAAACAGTTTTTGTTGCCTCAGGTGAAACAGGCACAAAAAGCTTGCCGTCCCCCTTGTTCATCATTATTGTTGATGAGCAAGCTTTTCATCTTTCATTTTTTGCCTTTTGCGGAAAACCCTCCTATTTTTCCTGATAAATTATCCTGGCTGTAGAAAGAAACTATTTCGTTTGGATCAATTTTGACGCGCTTGTTGTAATTTATACCGAACTGTGCCATGAGCCAAACGGATGATTTGGTGCACTGTAACTCACGGATTCAGATTAAGGAAAACAAAGGGCCAACAAACACTTCCCGAAAAGGACGACTGTGCGTAGAATATGGCGTTCGCCGCGGCATCAGGATCGGGCGATTTCATTTCCAACCAATCAATACACCCCTACAGGACAGTTCAGGATACGCTATGCGCGCCAGTCAATACCTTATTGCCACCTTGAAAGAAACCCCTGCCGATGCAGAGGTAATCAGCCACCAGCTCATGTTGAGGGCCGGTTTGATTCGCAAGCTCGCTTCAGGATTGTACACCTGGTTGCCGATGGGATTGCGGGTATTGCGCAAGGTGGAAAACATCATACGTGAAGAAATGGATAAATCCGGCGCACAGGAAGTTCTGATGCCCGCCGTTCAGCCAGCTGAACTATGGCAGGAATCCGGGCGCTGGTTTGCCTACGGAACCGAACTGCTGCGCCTGAAAGACCGCCATGAAAGAGAATTCTGTGTCGGCCCTACCCATGAGGAAGTCATTACCGATCTGGTACGCAATGAACTGAACAGTTACAAGCAATTGCCCGCCAACTTTTACCAGATTCAGACAAAATTCAGGGATGAGCGGCGCCCTCGCTTTGGTGTGATGCGAGCCAGAGAGTTTATTATGAAAGATGCCTACTCTTTCCATATTGACCAGGCCTCGCTGGATAAAACCTATAAGATCATGCACGCCACCTATTCCAGTATTTTCTCCCGGTTGCAACTGGATTTTCGTGCCGTTCAGGCTGACTCCGGCAGTATCGGCGGCAATTCTTCCCATGAATTTCATGTGCTGGCCGATTCCGGAGAAGATGACATTGCCTTCAGTACCGAAAGCGACTTTGCCGCCAATATCGAACGGGCAGAGGCGGTGGCACTGATTCCGGAAAAAGAAACCCCGCAAGCCACCGAAAAGGTGGCCACACCAGACCAGAGAAGCATAGAGGAAGTGGCCGGATTCCTGAATATCGATCCGGCAAAAACGGTTAAGACACTGATTGTCAGGGGTGCAGATGCAAATGTCGAAGGTGAAGATGCAAGTGCCGAAGCCGCCCCCGTAGCGTTGGTATTACGCGGTGACCACACGCTGAATGAAGTAAAGGCTGAAAAACTGGCCGGTGTCGCCAGCCCGCTGGAATTGGCCACCGATGAGCAGATTGAACGTGTCGTCGGCTGCAGACCGGGTTCAATCGGGCCTGTTGGCTTACCCATTCAGTGCATTGTAGATCGCTCGGCAGCACAGTTGATCAACTTTGTTGCCGGGGCCAACGAAGAAGGCTTCCACTATATCAACCTGAACTGGGGGCGGGACTGTGACGCAGAAACAGTCGCTGACATTCGCAACATTCAGGAAGGCGATCCCAGCCCGGATGGTCAGGGCACCATCACCATCAAGCGTGGCGTTGAAGTCGGCCACATATTCAAGCTGGGTAACAAGTACAGCTCTGCCATGAATGCCAGCGTACTGGATGAAAACGGCAAGGCAGTCGTAATGGAGATGGGTTGCTACGGAATCGGAGTCACCCGCATTGTCGCCGCAGCCATCGAACAAAACCACGATGACAAAGGCATCATATGGCCCGATGCTATCGCCCCGTTCCAGGTTGCCCTGGTTCCCCTGAATATGCACAAGTCTGAAATGGTCGCCGACAAAGCCAATCAACTGTATTCACAACTGCTAAATGCCGGGGTTGACGTCCTGCTGGATGACAGAAAAGAACGCCCGGGTGTCAAGTTTGCCGATATGGAACTGATTGGCATCCCCCATAGAATCGTTATCAGCGACCGGGGATTGAAAAACGGCCAGGTTGAGTACAAGGGCAGAGGCGACGCAGAAAACCAGGATGTTGGAGTAAATAGCATCCTGGCCTTTGTCACCGATAAACTGAACGCCTGACTTTCTCCATGAAACTACTTTCCATGAAGCCACTTTCCGTGAAACTACGACAACCATGAAACCACGACAGGTGAAACCGGCCAGCCTGGCCGGAAAACCTGGCTGTAAAAAAACCAAAGTGGCATTTGCCCTGCCGCTTTGGTTGACTGCATGGTTACCGGTTTTTTTCTGTTTTCTGTATTTACTGGGGAACATCCCGTCAGCGTTCGCATCCGAACAAAAACCTGACAAGGAACTGGTTTCCCTGCTCAAAAAAACAGTGAATGATTCATCGAGCTTTAATGACCGGTGGGATGCAGAGGTCTGGCTGCTAGATATCTCAACCCGCCTGAAAAAGTATGTCAAAAACCCGAAAAAACGCTTTTCCATGCTGAAGTTGATTCATCAGGAAGCAACAAAAGCCGGGCTGGAACCTGAACTGGTGCTATCCGTAATTCATGTTGAAAGTCTTTTTGACCAATATGCGATTTCACGGGTGGGTGCTCAGGGTCTTATGCAGGTCATGCCGTTCTGGAAAAAGGAAATTGGCCGCCCTGAAGACAACCTGACCAATGTCGCCACCAATTTGCGCTATGGCTGCACTATTCTGAAGTATTATATGAATAAGGAAAAAGGTAACCTGACACGCGCCCTGGCTCGATACAATGGCAGCACAGGCAAAACCTGGTACCCCGAAAAAGTGCTCAACGCCTGGGACAAATACTGGTTCGTCAAACATATCTAGCCAAGCGGATGAGCGTCACCCTACCCCGCGCCACACTACAGCTTTACCACCTGCTGAAATTTGTTGTTATCATCAAAATAGATTTCAAAGGTACCGACAATTCCGGCATGGGTAATAAACCGGTGCAGAATACTGACAGGAAACTGCACCCGTTTACCCTGACGCGTCACAGCACTGACCCGGCTGACACCGTGATAATAACGCTCCAGTTCTTCGGGCGAAATGGTTAAATCAACGATCAGGCTTTTCATCGGCAGGTTCCCGAATAGTTTATAAATTAAAAAGGCAAACCACTTACAGTTCATTATAATTCAATGAGTCTATCAGAGATTGTAAACGCCAGGCGTGGCGTTAGCCCTAAAATGGCAATCAAGCTGGCTAAAGCCTTTGGTGGCAGCGCAAAAAGCTGGTTGGGAATGCAAATGGCATACGATTTGTGGCAAGCAGAGCAGGAGTACACCGCTGACGATATGCAGGCGTTTGAGCCTGCGGTCTGACACGCACCCTGCCCTGTGTGGCAACCGATCCAGGTATTGCTATTGTCACTACCCTGTATATACTTCGCCTTATACTGTACTGGAGGATTCCTATGAAAGCAGCCAGCTTCCAATTCGACGAAAGAACCACCCGGCTTATTGATGATCTTAAGGAAAGCAGCCATGCTTCTTCCCGGACAGAAGTGTTAAGAAAAGCACTTTATTTGCTGGATTTAGCCTCTAAAGCACAAGCGGAAAACAAGCACCTGGTGATAAAGGGTGCTGACGGTGAGCCTGAGAAAGAGATTCTAATGTACTAAATCAAGGAGCGAAAAATTTACGCTTACCAATAATGCCTCAAAAGAAATATTTGAATTCGAAAAATGTGCAATTGGACCATAGCGCACATAAGGCTACATCTAAAAAGTATTCTGTATGCTATTTGGCCCATGACATAGATGTGCCTATGAACATCGGCAGCTTCTTTAGAATTGCTGATGCTTTAGGAGTTGAAAAGATATTTCTGACAGGGAAATCAACAGTTCCGCCAAACCCGAAAATTAAAAAAACGTCAAGAGCGACTGAGAAGTATGTTGAGTACGAGTATCAAGAAGATCCCGTTCTGGTTATAAACAACCTGAAGGAGGCGGGGTACAAAATAGTCAGCCTGGAAATAACATCGGCCAGCATCGATTTTAAAGACTTCCATTTCGGTAATGAAGAGAAGATATGCCTGATTTTAGGATCGGAAAATAGTGGGGTCTCCCAAGAGCTTCTTGATGCTTCTGACACGTCGATACACATTCCAATGTTGGGTAACAACTCATCCATGAACGTGGCTAATGCCTGCGCTATCGGAACCTACGAACTTATAAGGAGATACTCAAATTGAGGTGGTCTGATAGAACTGACATGGTCAAGCAAATCTGTCCACCCCGGTTAAGCAGTTTTTTCATCTGCATCATTTCACTTTTATACCGGGCCGGACTCTCGTACCCGAGGTATGAATGACATCCTGGTCTGAGCGGTTACACAACTCTTACACTGAATATAATCACAAAAAACAAGGGATACCCTTTCGCAATAAACGAAACGGTACCCCTCACAATTAACCTGAAAAAACGGCTCGCCAGAGCCGTTAACAAAGAGAGCTAGGACGCCTCCCCTCCCGGTGCCGCATAGGTTGTGCTCTGGGCAAGGTCAAGCAGTTCCCGCAGTGCTACCGAATACACGGCAAATTCCGGGCTTTTTGTCGCTTTGATCTCGGTGCACATTTGCTGCCATCGACCAATAAGCTCTTCATGGTGATCCATCCATACCTTGAGCCTTTCGGCGATGTTGTCAGGTGCATTTTTCATTCTGAGCACACCGACGGTCAACGCCCGCTGCTGCCAGTCCAGGTCTTCCCTGAAGGTTTCCCTGGCCAGCGCCTGCCAGTGCGAGGAGGGTTTCAACAAATTCAGTTGGACAGAGAACCAGCCCAGGTCGAGGGCATCACCCAGAGAATAATAGGTATGTGCCACTTCGGTTATTCCGGTTTGGGTCAACTCGTGTGCCTCGATAATACCCAACGCGGAGTACAGGTAATTGGCTCCGGCAACGACGCTGGCCAGATCATCCGGAATGCCTTCGGACAAATAGCGGTCATAGCGTTCCTGCCATTCTGTTTTTTGCTCGCCGATCAGGAAACCGGGAAGGTTTTCGCTGATTTCCTTAATGCCTGCGGCGAAGTTGCCCATATTGGAAACCACATTGAGTTCACTGCGACGGTTTCTCAACAACCAGCGACTTGCCCGGCGCGTCAAACGCATCAGTTCCGACATCATTTCCATCTGTGTCTCACTGGATATGTGATAATCGAGCGCTTCAATTTTGCACCAGTAGGACTCCAACTGAAATACTTCTCTGGCAATAATGTAGGCCAGTGCGACCGCAGAAACAGATGCACCGGTAGACTGTCGCAAACGGTCAACAAAGGTGATCCCCATGTGGTTCACCATGTCGTTGGCGATTTGTGTCGCGATTATTTCCCTCCTCAGTTTGTGAGAGAGCAGTGGTTTTGCATAATTCCTGACCAACTGTTCAGGGAAGGCAGCATCAATTTCTTTAGCAAGCGATTCTTCATCGGGCAGTTTGCTTGCACTCAGCTCTTCTTTCATATCTCCCTTGACATAGGAGATAAGCACCGACAGTTCAGGCCGTGTCAAACCACCGCCTTTGGACTTTCGCTCTATGACAGTTTCATCGTCGGGAATAAACTCAAGCTCGCGATTCAGTTTCCCCGAGGATTCCAGGCTATCTATCAGCCTCCTGTATTCTTCTATACGTGGTGACACTTCGAGACTGGCAATGCTGATCGCCTGGGTTTGCCTGTAGTTGTTCTTCAGAACCAGATCGGCCACTTCATCTGTCATGTCAAAAAGAATTTGATTGCGTTGC
Organism: Pseudomonadota bacterium; assembly: GCA_002747395.1. Taxonomy (GTDB): domain Bacteria; phylum Pseudomonadota; class Gammaproteobacteria; order Pseudomonadales; family Oleiphilaceae; genus LZORAL124-50-18. Next base: position 31,706 of record PDPE01000015.1, on the reverse strand, counting down.
TTTTGTGTCATATCTCCATTGGCAACAATGGCGTTAAGCAGTATCTTGATATTCACTTCGTGATCCGAACAATCGACACCACCGGCGTTATCAATAAAGTCTGTGTTACACCGGCCACCGTTTAACGCAAATTCTATCCGCGCTCGCTGGGTGACTCCCAGATTGCCGCCCTCACCGATCACTTTACAGCGTAACTCATTGGCGTTGATCCGCACTCCGTCATTGGCTTTATCGCCCACATCCGCATCGGTTTCATAAGATGCCTTGACGTAGGTGCCGATCCCGCCAATCCACAGCAGATCCACTTCGGATTTCAATATGTAGGAAATCAGCATATTAGGAGGGACACGATCGGCTTTGATTCCAAACCGTTTTTTGATTTCCGGAGTCAGAGTAACCGACTTGACTGAACGGGAGAATACGCCACCACCTTCGGAGATAAGGGACGAATCATAATCAGCCCAGGTTGACCGGGGCAATTCAAACAACCGCTTTCTCTCCAGATAGCCTTTGGCAGGATCGGGGTCAGGGTCGATAAAGATATGCATATGGTTAAAGGCTGCCACCAGTTTGGTATGGGGAGACAGCAACATCCCGTTTCCGAATACATCTCCCGACATATCCCCTATGCCGATCACTGAAAAAGGTTCCTGTGCCGTGTTGATTCCCATCTCCCGAAAATGTCTTTCAACAGAAACCCAGGCACCTCGTGCGGTAATACCCATTTTCTTATGGTCATATCCGTTACTGCCACCGGACGCGAAGGCATCACCCAACCAGAATCCGCGCTCCAGAGCAATGCCATTGGCGATGTCAGAGAATGTAGCCGTACCCTTGTCGGCAGCGACAACCAGATAATAGTCATCTTCATCATGGCGCACGACCTGCGCGGGTGGCACCACTTCTTTTTCAACCAGATTATCTGTGATATCCAGCAGGCCGTTGATAAAAACCTTGTACGACTCGATGCCTTCCTTGACAAATGCCTCCCGGTCATCCTCGGGCAGTTGCTTGGCTACGAATCCACCCTTGGCTCCAACCGGAACAATAACCGCATTTTTTACTTGCTGGGCTTTGACCAGACCCAACACTTCGGTTCGGTAGTCCTCATACCTGTCAGACCATCGCAACCCGCCGCGTGCCACCTTGCCGCCACGCAAATGAACCCCCTCGATGCGCGGGGAATACACAAAAATTTCAAACATGGGCAGGGGTAAAGGCATCTCGGGAATGGTACGGGGACTGATTTTGTAGGAAACATAGGATTTGGGGTTGCCATCCGCATCAAGCTGGTAGAAGTTGGTTCTCAGGGTGGCCTGCATCAATTCCATATATCGACGAAGCACCCGATCTTCACTGATGTTGGATACCTCCTCCAGAGCCGCATTGAACTCTATCTCGATTTTCTGCCGGACAGCCTCACTTTTCGCCGGGCTAAGATTTTTTTCGGGGTTAAAGCGGTTTTCAAAAAAGTCCCACAACAATCTGGTAATATCAATATGAGTCGATAGCGTCTGCGCGATAAACTCCTGGGAATTGCTGATCCGGATTTGCCGCATATAACGGGCATAGGCCCGGAACATGGCTATTTGGCGCCAATCCAGATAGGCGCCAAGCACCAGCAAGTTGAAATTGTCATTCTCCGCGTCGCCCAGCAGTACACGCTGAAACAAGTCTTCAAATATCGTCCTGATTTTATGAATATCGACATTTTTCTGCGAATACGATGTCAGCGTAAAGTCATGGATCCAGGTTACATTGCCGTTGCGTCCCTTAATTTCGTAGGGGTGCTCGCCAATCACTTTCAAACCGAGGTTTTCGAATACCGGTAATACATCGGATAAGGGCAACTGCCTGGCACTGTGGAACAGCTTGAAGTGCAGTACACTTTCATCTTCTTCCAGCGCACGGTAAAAACTCATCGCCAGCTTGCGACCATCGTCGAGCGAATGAATATGATCCAGATCGATAACAGCCCGACGGGGAGAAAACACTTCCTTGTAACTGGCCGGAAAGGCATTCTGGTAGAGATGGATAAGCTCATTGGCCGCCTCCTCGCCATGAGCTTCGTATAATGCCTCCTGCAACCCGTCCTTCCAGGATAGAGCGACCTCGATAATACGTTTTTGCAATTCCGCCACATCAACCTGACGATTATCAGAAGGCTGAACACGAAGATTAAACTGGGTACGCGCAAGCACTGATTCCGAGAAATAGGTGGTAAATTCGACATCAACCGCTTCCAGCGCTTCGGTAAGAATTGCCTCTGTTTTTAACCGCAAATCAGTGCTGTAGATTTCCCGCGGTACGAACACGAGTGCACTGTAAAACTGGCTGTAGGCATCCTCTCTGATAAACAGGCGGATCTTTCTCCTTTCCTGGATATACATGATACCCATAGCCACTTCAAACAAGTCATCCACATCGATCTGAAACAGATCATCTCGCGGAAAAACCGCCAAAATCTGATTAATCTCCTTTAGACCATAATCCTGCTCACCGTAACCTGAACGCTGCAACACAGCCCGGGTTTTCTGGCGCACTATGGGGATACTGCTATGCCTCTGGTTATACACATCTGCCGTGTAAAGCCCGAGAAAGCGTTTCAGACCAACCACTTCGCCCTCACTGTTGAATTTGGCGACCGAGATATAATCGGGATAGGCCGGCCGATGTACGCGTGAGCGCTGGGCAGATTTGGCAAAGGTAAATATCTCTTTTTTAAGCAGGTGTTCCTGGGTTTTTCGGGGTAGCTCGCTCAGCATGACTTGCGCCCGCAGTTCGTTGTGACTTCTTAAAATCCCCAGTTCCGACTTGTTGACACGAGTGATTTCAATATCATCACCGACGGTTTTAAAGTCATATTCGTCATATCCGAGGAAGGTAAAGTGATCGTCCACAACCCAGGCCACAAAGTCGAGTGCCTCCTGAATATTTTCCTTGCCCAGAGACTTCGGCGCTTTGTTGATACCCTCCACCAACTCCATCGCATGGTTGCGCATCTGCGGGTAATCGCCCACGGCCACCCTCACTTCACCGAGCACTGTGGTGATCGCCTCGCTGAGAGACTCCAGCGCTTCCGCGTTGTTGCGACGATCTACTTCCACATAAATCACCGCTTCCGCATTCTCTGGCGAACAGTCACTATCACCGCGACTTAGCACCCTTTTCAGTTTTCCTGAACGGGTGCGGTCACAATTGATCACAGCATGATGGATAGAGTGAACCGTCAACTCCTGGCTGTTAATGACCATACGAATGGAATCAACCAGAAACGGGATATTGGGGTGTATCACCGCGACAATACTGTGGGTAGACTGCCAGCCATTTTCCTCAAGATCCGGATTGAATACCCGGATTTTGGGGTGTGCATGTTCAAATTGTTGAAGAAAGCTCCAACAGGAAAGAATGGCACCGTAAATATCATCGAAACGCCTGCCTGCGGCTTCCTCAATCGGCAGGTTCTCAAGGTACACGGAGGTGAAATGGGAAACCTCGGCTGCAACCGTTGCAGGTAATTTTTCGTTGAAAGCTGAAACCAACGCACTAAAAAACTCTTTTCTATCGACCGAATTGACCAGTTTCATTGTAAAAGTACTCTTATTTTGATTATTAGTTTTTTATTTTCGTTATGTTGATCAGGCAACCTGTTAATAATATATCAATAACAGGTCTTCGGTTACCTTTTGTTTCACCAAAGGCATACCCGGGCCTCCTGACGAGAAAAAGTCATAACCAGGTAATCCATTCTAAATCATTCTTAATGCGGATTTTAAGTTGCCGGGCTGCCTTTTGTGTCATTATACTCGCACAACCCACCCATACCCGGATAGACAGCAAACCATGACTCATAGGGAAGACTTTGCACAGCTTGGTCAGTATTTGTCTGACAATATCATAGGCCAGTCACACCTTGTTAATCGCCTGTTAATCGCCCTGTTAGCCGACGGGCACTTGTTGGTAGAGGGTGCCCCGGGATTGGCCAAAACCAGGGCGATCAAGGATTTATCCCGAAAGATTGAAGGTAATTTCCAGCGTATTCAGTTTACCCCGGATCTTCTTCCGTCAGACATAACCGGCACAGAAATCTACCGGCCTGAAGATGGCTCGTTTCAGTTCCAGCACGGCCCCATCTTCCACAATCTCATTCTGGCCGATGAAATCAACCGGGCACCGGCAAAAGTACAATCGGCATTGCTGGAAGCCATGGCAGAAAGACAGGTCAGCGTGGGCAAGAACACCATGGCTCTGGATGAGCTGTTTCTGGTCATGGCCACCCAGAACCCGATTGAACAGGAAGGCACCTACCCTCTGCCCGAGGCCCAGCTTGACCGTTTTTTAATGCATGTAAAGATTGACTACCCCGATGTGGATGCAGAGCGACAAATTCTCAAGCTGGTGCGTGCCGAGACCATTGACCCGATCACTCAAACCAAGGAAGACGACCTCGTCAACCAGGCCTCCATTTTTGCCGCCCGAAAAGAAGTGGCCGAAATCTATATGTCCGGGGCAGTGGAGGAATATATCGTCCAGTTCATTATCGCAACCCGGCGCCCGGACAACTACAGCGACGATCTTCGCAAATGGATAGATTATGGTGCCAGCCCGCGCGGAACCGTTTCCCTTGACCGATGTGCACGAGCCCATGCCTGGCTGGCAGGTAAGGATTTTGTCAGCCCCGATGATGTGCAGGCCATTATCCATGATGTACTCCGACATCGATTGCTTATCACCTATGAAGCAGAGGCCGAAGGATTGACTACCGACGACATTATCAACGAGCTGATTCGTCTGGTACCAGTCGGCTGACAGCGAAATTCAACGATCTTCGCAATACTCAACAATCATCGCAGTATTCAACGATAATGAAACAGTACAAATCACAACAGAAACCACCCGGCAGCCAGGCGATTGAACGGGCCTACTGCTCGATGGATGACCTGATGCGATTGCGATTCGATGCCAGGGCGCTGCAAATGCCTTCGGCGAAGCGAGGGATACGCCAGCAAACCGGGCAACATCGCTCCAGATTCAGGGGCCGGGGCATGGAGTTTGCCGAGGTGCGAGTTTATCAGCCGGGTGATGATGTAAGAAGTATCGACTGGCGGGTTACTGCAAGACGAAAAACACCACACACCAAACTGTTTCACGAAGAGCGGGAGCGACCGGTATTCATTGTTTGTGACCAGTCCATATCGCAGTTTTTTGGTAGCCAAAAGGCCTTTAAATCGGTGATTGCTGCGGAGGTTACCGCCTTATTGTCCTGGGCGGCACTATTTTACGGGGACAGGGTGGGTGGAATCGTCTTCTCGGACAGTCGCCATTATGAGATAAAACCCACAAGAAACAGAAATTCCGTTATGGGCCTGATCAAGGCACTCGAACAATACAACCAGGTTTTATCTGCCGACCTGGATACTGCCTTTCCCGAAATGGATCTCAACAAGGCACTGCAGGAAGCGAGGCGAATCAGCAAGCCTGGCGCCCTGATTTTTATTATCAGCGACTTTCAGGACAGCAACGAGAACACCAGACGCACTCTGCATCAACTGGCTCAACACAGTGAGCTGGTTGCCATTCAGGTTTATGACCCGATTGAGCTGGAACTGCCCCCTCCCGGTATTTACCCGATAAGTAACGGGCAGGATATAGCCATGATACGAACCGACGACAAAGCGTTTCGTCGTGAATACGAAAGTGCGGCACAGGAACAACAGCAGCTGATCAAGGATATCTGTGACAGTGCGACCACTCCGCTTATTTCCCTGTCAACCCGGGATGACCCGGTTCGTATTCTCAAACACGGCTTTTTTCTGCGTCAGGACAGATGCTAACCCATGAACACACAACCCGCAATTGAACCGTTACAAGCTATTGACCCGGCAAAAGTAGAAGCTGCTCTGGCAAAATTGAAAGATATCCAACTCCCGGAACCGGTAAGCTGGTGGCCTTTGTCAACCTGTACCATTGCTGCCATTGTTACCCTGTTGATGCTATTGATCGCCCTCGGCCTGTTCGCCTGGTTCCGGAAGAAAAACCGGTGGCGGCGATCAGCGTTAAAACAACTGGACGAGATTATAAAAACACATGGCACTCCAGCGACAGACAATACCGGGCGCGAACTGCAAGCCAACCGGCTTCAATCCACCGCCGAGGCGTGCAACACACTGGTAAAGGCATTGGTGATACAGCGGCAACCCTTTATTGCAAAAAAATACGGGGCAAACAACCCTGTAACCGACCCCGCCAGTCTTTCAGGAGAGTCCTGGGTCAACTTTCTTGAAGGCGTTTATGCCGATTGCAAACCGGCCAGGCCGGGGCTTGATCTGTCTGCACTATCAGAAGCAGGTTATCAGCCCTCGCCGACCTATGAATGCCAACACCTTTTTCACCAACTCAAGCAATGGATCCGGTGCTGCCCATGAGCTCTTTGACGTTTCACTGGCCCTGGCTGCTGTTACTTCTGCCACTGCCCTTACTGTTTACGCCCCGCTCCAATCAGCAGGATCCGCGTGCCAACGCTGCCCGCGTTCCTTTCTACCAGGCAATGATTTCAACTTACCATCCGGGCAGTTCAGAACAAGTCAATTCGTCAATTCGGCGCAAGCTGCTGCTGTTCCTTTCCTGGCTATGCCTGATTACAAGCCTGACCCGCCCGGTACATATCGGTGACCCTGTGGAAGTTGCGTTATCCGGGCGAGACCTGATGCTGGCAGTCGATATATCGCCTTCGATGAAAGAAAAGGACATGGTTATAGAAGGGTTTCAGGTCAATCGCCTGGAAGCGGTCAAATCTGTTGTCGGTCGATTTATCAAACAGCGGGAAGGAGATCGTGTCGGGCTGATTCTTTTCGGTTCACAACCCTATGTTCAGTCACCTCTGACCTTTGATCGACAGACCGTCAACACCCTGCTGGCAGAATCCATGCCGGGGATGGCTGGCCGGGCAACGGCAATAGGCGATGCTATCGGGCTGGCAGTAAAACGGTTACGAGGCCGCCCTGCCGAAAGCCGGGTTCTGATTCTGCTTACTGATGGAGCGAACACGGCAGGCGAAATTCCGCCAATCCAGGCCGCCCAACTGGCAGCCAAAGAAGGAATTAAAATATATACCATTGGCATGGGAGCGGAACAAGGGGCAAGAAGGGGATTGTTTTCAATCAGGCCGTCCTCGGACCTGGATGAGCATACGTTGAAAGAAATCGCCCGGCTGACCTCGGGCGAATACTTGCGCGCACGCAGCGCCCCCGAACTGGAGCTGGTGTATGAAGCCATCAACCAGTTGGAGCCGACAGAACGGGAAGCCAAAGTCTATCGACCTGAAAAGGAACTTTATTTCTGGCCTCTGACCGGCGCACTCGTGCTGTTGGGGGTTCATGTTGCCACCCGACTGCGATGGAGGAGACGCCAGGATGGATAATTTTGTTGAAGGAGTACTCAACTTCCACTTTCTTCGTCCCTGGTGGTTGCTTTCAGGCATTGCAGCCCTGTTGTTACCCTTGCTTTTTCGCTTGAAGCATCAGGGTGGTTCCGATTGGGCAGCAACGGTTTCTCCTGCCCTGCTCCGGCACCTGGTAAAAAATTCGACCCAAAAGGCAAACCGAAAATCTCTCGGCCTGATTAGCCTGGTATTCGCTATCACTGCATTTTCTCTCAGCGGCCCCACCTGGGAAAAGGTAGACAAACCCCTGCTCAAGCGATCGGATAATCTGGTTATCGTGCTCGACCTGTCCCTTTCCATGTATGCAACCGATTTACCTCCAAACCGGATTACACGGGCAAAACAGAAGATTCAGGATTTGCTGGCACACAGAAAAGAAGGCAACACTGCATTGATTGTTTACTCGGCTGGCGCTCATGTTGTGACCCCCCTGACCGATGACCGGCGAACGATCGAGTCCATGTTACAGGCACTTGAGCCTTATATTATGCCGGCGGCTGGCAGTGAACCCCAAACGGCGATAACAAAGGCCGTACATCTTCTCGGCCAGGGGCCTGCGGGTAAAAAGCAGATTCTTTTGATCGCTGATGATATCGAGCCTCGGCAAATTGCGTCGGTTACCGATGAACTGGATGGCATTGAACTCTCGGTTCTGGCAGTCGGCACCGAGGCCGGCGGCCCCATTGACCTTCCCCGGAGTGGTTATCTCAAAAACAATAACGAAGTCATTATTGCAAAAACACACTTCGATCGACTGAAAGAGCTGGCTGAAAAAGGCAGGGGTGATTTCTCAAGGATGACCCTGGATAACAAGGATCTGGAACGCCTGCATGTTGATGGCTCGTCTGATGGTTCGCTTGCCAGTGATACGGCAAATACAGGCGAAATGACCACACCCGATTTCGTTGACTGGAAGGACAGAGGCTATCTTTTTGCCCTGTTACTGGTGCCACTGGCCCTGGTCGCCTACCGCAAGGAGTTGCTGATGGTGCCTGTCGCACTGATTCTACTGTCACAACCGCAACCCGTTCAGGCGGATCAGGAAGCCCGGGAAACTTACTCGGAGAATTGTTTCCTGAATAAAAACCAGCAAGCCATGGCTCACTTCGATAACCAACAGTTCAAACGAGCGGCAGACTTGTTTGAGAACAGCCAATGGGCGGCGGTGGCGCACTATCGAGCGGGCAACTACGAACAGGCGGACAAATTGCTGACACAGGACACCTCCACCGACAATCTTTACAATCTGGGCAACACTCTGGCCTTCTTACATCGGTTTGAAGAAGCCATACAGGCCTATACACAGGCCCTGGAACAGAAGCCGGATTTCGAACAGGCGGCATATAACAAAAAAATCATTGAGGATCTGCTTGCAGAGCAGCAGACTGAGCAGGATAAACAGGAAGACCCGCAGCAGGACAATTCAGAAGGCGACCAACAAGACGATCAAAAAAATAATCAGGAAGGCAATCAGAAAGGCAATCAAAGAGACAAACAGGAAGGCGGTCAGCAACAGAAAAACGATCAGCAGTCGGGCCAGGGCGATGGTCAGAATCAGGATGGACAAAGCCGGAATCAACAGGGTCAGGACGGCCAAAACCCGCAGTCTTCCAGCGAAAACAGGTCACAGAATCAAAACGCCGACGGCGGTCAATCTCAAGGGCAGCAGTCTCAGGGACAACAATCTCAGGGACAACAATCTCGGGAACAGCAAGCACAGTCAGAACAAGGTCAAAACGCTGACTCTCGGAAAGCAGAAGGCCAGAATGGTGAACAATCAGAAAATCGGGAAGAAAAGCAGCAGGCTCAGGTACAACCAGGCTCGGAACAGGGCGAAGAAGGAGCAGGACAAACCGGTTTGAGCACCGCCGATCCTCTGTCAGACGAGGAGTCCCGGGCATTTGAGCAATGGATGCGAAGGGTTCCCGATGACCCGTCCGGACTATTGCGCAGAAAGTTCGCACAACAATTCGAGCAAAGCAACAACCAGGAACTACAAAAGGAAAACCGACCGCTATGGTAACTACATCACAACCACGTTCGACCGTAGGTGTCATCACCCGCCTGTTACTGGCAGGCTTCCTTACTTTGGTATCAGGCACGTCAGCATCAGGCGAGCTGACCGTATCCATCGACAGAAACCAGGTGTATCTCAACGAAACCTTTGAACTCAGAGTCAACGGCGAAGTTGATTTCAAATTCGATTTCGGCAGCCTGCTCAACTTCAACAGCCTCGATATCCCGGAGCCTGACCTGACCGAACTGAGTAAAAACTTTGACATTGTCAATCGCCAGCAACAATACAATATACGATCGGTGAATGGTAAGAACACAGCACAAATTACCTGGGTTTACGAACTCATGCCAAAAACAGAAGGTACCACGGTCATTCCCGCACTCAGCTTCAAAAATCAGGTATCAAAACCCGTTCCAATCACCGTCCTGCCGGCGAGCAAGAAGCAGAACAATTCCGGAGAACCGCCATTGGTATTTGTGGAAACCGAGCTGGACAAGAACGAAGCCTGGATTCAGGAACAGATTATCCTTACTGTCCGGCTCTACCATCTGAACGCCCGCCCCTCCGGCGACCTGGAATCACCCGAGTTGCCAGATGCCATAGTGGAAAAACTCGGAGAAGGCGTTAACACCTATCGGATGCGATACAACCGACGCTATGATGTCATCGAGCGGAAATACGTCATTTTTCCTCAAAAAAGTGGGAAACTGGAGATTCCGGCGCTTTCTTTCAAAGGCAGAGTGGTTGACCAGCGAAAACGAAAACGACGATATACCACACAAAGATCCGAACCCGCCTCCGTTACCATCAAACCAATCCCGACCCAATTTACCGGCTCAACCTGGTTGCCCGCGCTGGCCATCGAGTTGACGGAAAATTTTTCTGCCCCGATCGATCAGATAAAACAGGGTGATTCTGTTACCCGAACCCTTCATTTGACAGCAGTAGGACTGCTCGGTTCCGCCATTCCCGACCTGGATATCGGTCAACCCCAAGGGCTGAAGGCCTACCCGGAGCCACCCGAACGAGAGTCCACCCGACACAGTTCCGGTGTCCAGTCCACCTATACTGAATCCGTTGCTTTGGTCGCCGTTAATCCGGGCGAAGCCTGGCTCCCTGAAATCCGTATTCCCTGGTGGGATACCGTCAACAATGTGCAGCGAGAGGCCATTATTCCGGCCCGCAAGCTGATCGTTGCCCCTGCCGGAATCACCGCTCAAACACCTTCACCCGACCAGGCAGGCTACCGTTCACCCGACAACTCGTTCCCCGCCACAGAAACAACCGGGGAAACCGCATCAAACCATGAAACAGGAGCCAATACACCAACTACATCCGGCATATGGAAACTGATTGGCCTGTCCACAACCGCGCTCTGGATAGTCACATTGGGGGTGCTGGTTTACCTGATTAAAAACGGGTCACCAATCAGGGCAACCCGGCAACCCGGCCCCATACAACATCCGGTTTATTCAAAAAAAGAGATGATAAAGGCTGTGAGACAGAAGCGACCAAACGCCTTGCAGCAGATTGTTGCCTGGGCACAGGGCACCCTGCCAAACAGCAGTATTGACAGTATTCAGGACGTGATACAGCATTACTCATCCAACGAGGAATTGGCGGAGGCTATCAGGCAATATGAGAAGGCTTTGTTCAGCAAGGAATCAGACCGGGCCATTCCAGACCAGGTCACTGAAACACTGATCAGGCAACTCAAATCACTGGATGCGCATTCTCACAGCAACAGGCCAAACCCGGATGACCTGACGAATCTCTACCCCGCCTGAGTGTGGGGGTATCCGTATCCGCTTGCGTCTGCGTGGGTAGTCTGTGCTGGAAGCGTCTTTGGCATGGATGCCAAAGTCGAGCCAACAGGGATGTATTCACGGCGTCTTCCAGCACAGACTACCCACCCAGGCGTGGGCGGATACGGGGTTCAGGCACTGACTGAAAAACGGGGAGTATCAGCGACATCAAACAAGTGAGTTTGCCCATTCCCCTGCGCCAACTCCTGAACCGACTGCTTGACACGATCAAAGCGTAACGAAATGTCATTCAACCCGTTGTGCTCGCCGCTCTCGCTGACAATTGAATCAAAAAGACTATTTTTAACGCCATAAGTATCAGACAGCTTCATTACGTTATCCACATAGTCCAGGGTAGGCGCATTGGTGCTTAACCTCGAATAGGCAGCTTTCATGGCCCGGTTATTGTTCAGGTCGTCAGTGATTCGCTGTTTCAAGGGTTCGGGTACATGCCCTTCAAGTTTCAGATTTCCCAGAATATCCGAGGTAACCTGTAGCCGTGTTCTGCCGGGTAGCTGATATTCGGCAATTTTGTTCCTCAATGTTTCTTTGATGTAGGCGATATCCTGCCCCACGTTCTGCTTATATTCATTGAGTTTGATTCGGGGAGGTTGGGTATAGTCAATATTTCGATGAAGCCTGACCATATCTTCCGGCAGAATTGATTTAGCCTGATCTTCCCTGGCAGTCGCTACACCGGCTGTCTGCCCGGGTGAACCGGCTCTGGTGCGGGCAGGCTCCTGAAAAGCCGTTCCATAGGCGCGTGATGGATCCAGTAATGCCATTGTTGTTATCCCCCTGAACGCTAAAAAATCGTCGTCACAGAAGAACAAGCAATGAACGAGCCAAGTTTGAAATACGCACCTGGCACAAATGAAAAGCTTACCGGAAAATTCAGGTCAGTCCGACCGGAAATGCGAAAACTGAAAGCGAATCAGTCAACGCTGAACGGCTCGGGATCACCTTTGCCTTCTCGAATTACAATGGGTGTTTCATCCACCAGGTTAACCACAGTGGTTGGCTCAAAACCACAAAACCCACCATCAATGACCAAATCCAACTCATGCTCAAGCACTTGCCGGATTTCATAGGGATCAGTCATAGGTTCAGTTTCACCGGGCAAAATCAGGGTGCTGCTCATTAACGGTTCACCCAGTTCTTCCAATAGTGCCAGTGCAATCCTGTTGTCCGGTACTCGAAGCCCGATTTCTCTTCGTTTGGGGTGCAGCAAGCGCCGTGGCACCTCATTTGTGGCTTTCAATATAAAGGTATAGGCTGCCGGAGTGTGATTTTTGATCAATCGGTATTGGGTGTTACTGACTTTGGCGTAGGCAGACAAGTCAGACAAGTCCTTGCAAATAAGCGTAAAATTGTGTTTGTCATCCAGCCGTCGTATTCGACGTATACGATCTGTCGCTTTTTTATCACCAATGCGACATCCGATGGCATAGGCTGAATCGGTTGGATAAGCAATCACTCCTCCTTCATTGATAATTTCCACCGCCTGATTAATCAGTCTTTTTTGAGGATTATCAGGATGTACCTGAAAATACTGACTCATGATCGCGAACCTCCCATACAGTTTGGTGAATCGGGTAAAGACTTGCCAGATTGTTCCCACTCGTCCGGAGTAAAGAGCTGAAGCGCCAGCGCATGAACGCCATTTTGCATTTCTTCCTCCAAAACCCGATACACTGATTGATGGCGTGCCACCTTTCTTTTTCCATCAAAATCCGGGCTGACAACCACCACCTTGAAGTGAGTTTCCGAGCCGGCAGGAACATTGTGCGTGCCACTTTCATTAATGACATTCAATACATGAATATCGAATGCGTTTTGGAGCTTGTCAATTATTCTTCTTTGAACATCCATAGAACCGGATCAGCCATGATTACCCTTACCCAAACAGGCAGCCAGTTTAATTCTTTTAGCCCGGGCATACCATAGGCAGCCAAAGCTATTTATTACCATCAACGCGGATTTTTTACCCGAGGGCTGAAAAACCTGGCTGTCAGGCATATAGCGCAGTGAGCTGGCAGCCCGCATTATTAGTAGTACCATCATTAATGGTACCGGCATTAATAGTTCCAGCATTAGTAGTACCAACAATACTGGTCTAAACTGAACGATAACGAAAAGCAACAAAAGCATCAATGACGGCAAGGGTTCATCGTGAGATGATGGTTCAGGGCAACCGCACAGCGAGCGACACTACCCTTGTTTCGGCACTCGTTTCATAGTCTTGCAAAAACCGGCGAGATACGATGAGGGCAAACCATGAAAATAGCATTACTGGAAGATGAGCTCGACCAGGCAGAAAACCTGAAACAGTTGCTCTGCGAGAAAGGCCACGTTTGTGAGCACTTCGCCACCGGACAATCCTTTTTGTATGCGGTCACTCACAACAGTTACGATTTGCTGATCATGGATTGGCAACTCCCCGATGCCGAAGGGCCGGATATACTCAGGCAAATCCGGCAACAGTTAAACTGGCATGTACCCGTATTGTTTCTTACCCAGCGGGATCAGGAGGAGGATATTGTGCACGCACTGGAGTCGGGAGCGGATGATTATCTGGTGAAGCCTCCCCGGCCTGCTGAATTGCTTGCCCGGCTTTCCGCCTTGTTAAGACGCGGCGGCACAGATGAACAGGAGGTGGACAAGGTAAAGCGAGGCCCGTTTGAACTGGATATGAAAAGTCGTTCCATTTCCTGCCACGGCCAGGGTGTCTCCCTGACGGATAAGGATTTTGAGTTGACTGCATTTTTATTCCAGAATATCGGACGATTGTTATCGCGGGAATACCTGCTGGAAAGTGTCTGGGGCATAAACGGGAGTGTTAACACGCGGACGGTAGATACCCACATGAGTCGCCTCCGCAGAAAACTCAAAATCAACCCCGAAAACGGGTTCCGTATACGAACTGTCTATCAACACGGATACCGGCTTGAAGAAGTGAATGAAAACAATTCAGAATAAAAAAAACATACAGAATGAGAACTATGCAAAAAGAAGCGCCGATGTGAACAGGGCGTCGGTACGCTTGCCTCGTTCGCTTTCCGCGAGTCTTGTTTTTCTGCTGATTTTTGTCACTATCCTGGCTGCACTGCCAACGGACGCACTTGCAGACACGTTGCGTATCGCACGAGCCGACTCAGGCCAGAACGACCGTTCATACCTGCGAAAACCGGATCTCCGTCCAAGACCGGTCAAGCCCCCTTCATCAGTCAATTCAACTGGTGACTGGGAATACAGGCTACGACCGTCAGACAGCATATGGAGCGTTGCCAATGACTATCTCAAGCCTGGCAAAAGCTGGGTAGACCTGGTTCGCCACAATCATATTTCCGCCCCGGGTAAGACCGCCCCCGGTACCCTGCTGCAAATTCCGTTCAACTGGCTCAAGGTACAGCCGGCACCGGCACTCACTGTCTCAATAACCGGCGAAGTCCTGATTAAAAAAAGTCAGGAGACACGGTGGAAACCGCTTTTACCGAAGCAACACCTGCGGGTTGGCGACACCATAAAGACAGTCAATGGCTCTGTATTGATCCGGTTTGCGGATCAGTCTGTTCTCAGACTGGATAAAAACACAAAAGTGGTGTTTAACCGGTTAAGCCAGTTTGGCAAATCCGGTATGACGGACACCGGCTTGCGCCTGGAAAAGGGCCGGGTTTCCACCAAGGTGGCACCGGTCAAGGTCAATGGCAGTCGATACGAGATATCGACACCCTCGGCGGTAGCCGCCGTCAGGGGCACAGAGTTCCGCCTGCATACCAATGGCAGGCAAACCGACCTGGAAGTTGTGGAGGGCACAGTTAACCTTTCGTCGCCTTCCGAAACCGTCGATATTCCCGCAGGGTACACGATAGGCACCAGCGGCAGTGGCAAACTGTCAACAGCCGCCCGGCTCCTTCCCCCTCCTTCGGTCAGACAGATTCCTTCTCCTGTCACCCGGCTTCCGGTTACTATAACCTGGAACGAAGTAAACGGGGCGCAGAAGTACCAGTACAGTTTGTATAAGGGGAGCCAGCATGACGGCAACCTGATTCTCCGAAGAATGACCCCGACACCCCGGATCACACTGAACCATCTGAATAACGGGGCCTATACGCTGACCATGCGAGCCATAACGGGATCGGGCATTCACGGGATGGACCAGGTTCAACCACTCAGGATCAAAATACCAGCCATCACCGCAACCCTGATATCTCCCGTGGATGGAGAGCAATTTAACGATACCTCTCCGGTTTTTCGCTGGAAACCGATTACCTCAAATGTTCAGGCCAGATTACAAGTTGCCGTGAGCGAAGACTTTTCGGAACCTGTGATTGATTCGGGCTATATTTACCAGCACAACCGAAGCCTGGATACGACGCTGAAGCCCGGCCACTACTATTGGCGAGTGCTCACTCGGGCCGGTGGAGAAGGCATCACCTCCAGCGAAGTACGCACCTTTGCTATTTCGGGCTCGCTGGAAAAGCCCAAAATCATTTCAATTGACTACAAGAATGGCAATGCAACTGTTTCCTGGGAAGCGGTTACTGCGGCCGAGTCCTACACCGTTCAACTCTCCTCCTCACACAGCTTCGGCACCATTTTGCAAGAAAAAACGACCAATGAAACAAGTTTACCCCTGAAAATGAAACCCGGCATGTCCTGTTATCTGCGGATACGGGCTACCGGCTCCAGATACTATCGACCGTCAACCAGCGACATTACCAGGGTTTCATGGGCTCACTGATGAATTGTATTCGCACTATCTGTTACTTCGAGCAACCTGACCATAACTTTGTTCTAGCCGACCATGACTTCATTCAAGCCGACCAATAGCGATGAATCCCGCTCATTGAATCACACAAGCCTGAAACAACCCGGCCTTTCCCGATCGCTGTTTGAGCCATTCTTGCTCGCGGTCACCATGATTGGTGTTGCTGTCTTGTTCGAGACCTTTGGCATGGCACGCAAACTCGACCAGATTTTCTACGATACCTATACCCAATATGTTCCGATGTCAGTTCCTGACAATACCGTGATCATCGCTGTGGACGAAAAAAGTCTCGCCACCCTTGGCCAATGGCCGTGGAGAAGATCGCTGCATGCCGAGCTGGTACGTTATTTAAGCCCCGGCGATCCGGCTGCCATTATCTTCGACATTCTTTTCGCCGAGCCTGACAAGGCCAGCCCGCGGGATGACGAGATACTGGCAAAGGCAATGCAGGAAGCCGGCAACGTAATCATCCCGGTTCATATTCACCCGCTTAGCAACCGCTACGGCTTATCGGAAATCCCCCCGATAAAAACGCTTGCAGAACAGGCTGTGGGTGTCGGCCATGCTCACGTCGAGCTCGACTCTGACGGTATTGCCCGAGGAGTGTACCTGAGAGAAGGTATGGGAAAGGCCTATTGGCCTGCCCTGTCTCTTGCCGTGCGCCAATGGTATGAAGGCGAGAAAAACGCACTGTTGGAATCCCGGGCTAACACATCAGACGCCTCCCCGTACATCAACGTGCGGGAAGACTATCGTCTTATTCCGTTTTCCGGTGGAGCCGGGTCAATCAAAACCTGGTCCTATATCGATGTTCTGTCAGGCACCGTTCCCCAGGAAGCCTTTCGAGACCGATTTATCTTTATTGGCTCGACCGCAGCCGGTCTGGGTGATTTCCTTTCGACTCCGGTCTCCGGGCTATCCTCTCCCATGTCAGGCGTAGAGTTTCACGCGAATGTCTTTAACGCACTGCAAAACAACCAGACCATCAAGATCATGCCGTCCTTCTGGCAATATCTGATTTCCATTACTCTGGTACTTGTCGCGGTATTGATGATCCCGAGAATCAGACCTGAACGGACATTGCCTTCTGTATTGCTGGTTCTCCTGACAACCTGTCTGTTCAGCTTTTTTATGTTATACAGCTTCAACCTGTGGTTTCAGCCATCTACAGCTATCATTTGCATCATCATCGTATACCCGTTATGGACATGGCGGAGAATCATGCAGTTGAACAGCTTTCTCAATAAAGAGCTGATTACCCTGTCCAAAGAGCCGCAACTCATTCGGTTATCCCTGGAAAATCTGAAACCCGGTGAACTGATCGGGCAATTAGCCTTCTTATTGCAACCCGGGGGGTGGGTCTTGCTCCAGAAAGGTATCGTCAACAAAGCCGAGCACTACAATGGTCAAACCCCCAGTGTCAAACTTGAGCCCGGTTTCTGGAGCCACGAGGGAGCAAATTCGTGGATCGTCTTTTTCCACGAAAAAACGCCCTGGACCATAGGACTCTTCTGGGATGAAGACAGCCTCAGAGATAAAAAACGGGCCTACCTGCACCGCATTCAGTTTTCCACCATCACCCCGGCAGATGAAAAGCCCTATATACCGACATTTGAAAGGCTCACCCGACGCATTCAGCAAGTACAAAACGTGATTCAAAGTATGCAACATATGCGACACTTTGTGTCGGAAGGCTTCGACAAAATGCCTGATGGTGTGGTAGTTACCGACCCGATCGGGGGCATCATCTTTGCCAATCGCCATAGCGAAAAACTGCTAAATTCACCTGAAGGTTCCCTCATCGGGTTGCCACTGATCACTATTCTGTCCACATTACCTTCAACCGATGTAAAATACTGGCAGGATATATTCAGCCAGGTACTGCTCAATAACCTGACTGTCTCGGCAGAAATCCGGCTATCCTGTTCCGATATCATGCTACAGTTTGCGCCCTTCATTCCTGCAGAGCCTCGTGAATCAGGCATGATTGTCAATATTTCAGATATCACCACACTGAAAGAAGAACAGAGGCGAAAAAACGAAACCATCGATTTTCTCTCCCATGACCTGCGCTCACCCCTTGTATCCCAACTGGCATTGCTGGATAACATTTCGCGTAACGAGCGGGAGTTTACCCTGGATCTGATTGCCCAGATTCGTTCCCATGCCCAACGAAGCATGAACCTCGCCGAACAGTTTCTGCAAGTCGCAAGAGCGGAACAAACCCGGGAAACCAGCTTCTATGAATGTGACCTGATCACGATCATTTACAATGCACTGGACTCGACAATTCATAGTGCCAGCCAAAAACACATTCAGCTTGAATTTGAGCCCGACATGGATGAGGCATGGACAAATGGCAACCCGGGGCTGCTCGAAAGAGCGTTAATCAACCTGATCGGGAACGCAATCAAATACAGCCCGGAAAAAACAAAGGTGTCCCTGGCCGTGTTTTCCGGCTCAAAAGAGAACTGGCATATTGAAGTTGCAGACCAGGGCCAGGGTATTGATGAAGAGGAGATTCCCTTTATTTTTGACAGTTTTCACCGGCAGAAAAAAACCGAAACCGAAGGCAATCACGGTGTTGGCCTGGGCCTTCGATTTGTCAAGATCGTGATTGAAAAACACAATGGAACCATTGATATTGAGAGCAAGGTGAACCGGGGGACGCGCTTTCGCATTCAACTTCCGCAAAAAAGCGCGAACCAGGAAAAATGAGACACAATCGCCGGTGCTGTGTATTCCGTCTCGAAGCGCTGGCGATACTTGATGTGTCGGCCAATGCAATTTGTTTTTAATACGTTATATTTTTAATGCGTTACCGCTCCTAATACTTTTTAAATTGCTCTTCAAACTGTTCCAGCGTCTGACCGGGTGCCAACAAGTACCTGGTGATCATCCGATCGCGCCAGGCAGACCTTTCAAACAGACATGTATAGTGGTTCGGATACAATTGCTTCAATTCCTTCAGGCGACTGATCGCAAGAATCTTGTTAGGTTTGTGGGCCATTGCATATATCACGCTCTGATAATATAAAGCGGATGCTCTGACAGCATCAGTATTGTCTGTATCGTTGGCAATCTCGTTTAACCGCGACAACACTCTTGTCAAACCGGTATATCGGTGATCCTTCAACTGTTGAACGATGGGATCGATTGGCCGAACCTCGCCCATAGGGCAGGGTGAATCTGCCAATTCATTCACATAGCTGTCAACGAGAAACTCGACATCATGCTTGTAACTGGAGTCCAGGTCTTTTTCGTAGATAAAAAGCGTCGTACCTATTGATTCGAATGTACCAGGCACACACCCACCCAATAACAACACTGCGAAAAGAGCGGGAATCAGGGTCGAGTGGCGAAACATTGAAGGGATATTCATTGCAAAACTCCATTTCTTGAAATCAGCACTGACAGAGCAAAATTACCATGAAGCGGGGCAAAAAACCGGACACCCTCTGTATAACGGATGATGTCCGGCTTGCGGTCAGGCCAACTCTTTTACTTCGTAACCCTTGCACAGCTCTTGCTGAACGGCATTGGGCACAGGATCAAAATGAGAAAACTCCATGGTAAAGGTACCCTCGCCACTGGCCAGTGACTTGAGTCGCTGTGAGTAATCACCCATTTCACTGATCGGAGACTGACAGAGCAGAACCGCATTATTCTGACCATCCATCCGGCTATCAGTGATTATTCCTCGATGGGTAGCGATATCTCCCGAGACGTCCCCCATATAGCTGCCAGGTACCGTTATCGTCACATTCACCACAGGCTCAAGTATGGTTGGCCCCGCCGCCTTTACCGCTTCCAGGAAGGCTTTACGTCCTGCTGCAACAAAAGCGATCTCTTTCGAATCTACGCTGTGATGCTTGCCATCATACACTTCGGCCTCAATATCCTGCATTTCAAAACCGGCTATGGCTCCCTCCTCCATTATTTGCCGAATGCCTTTTTCAACGGCCGGAATGAAGGTACCAGGTATGGCTCCACCAACCACCTTGTCGAGGAAACGGAAACCTTCGCCCCTGGGCAGCGGGCGGATACGCAAATACACTTCTCCGAACTGACCGGCTCCACCAGTCTGTTTTTTATGTCGGTAATGACCTTCTGCAGCCCGGGTAATGGTTTCCCGATAGTCGATAGAAGGTTGAGAGGTTTTTACTACCAGTTTGAACTGTTCCTCCATTTGATTCAGAGCAGCCTGCAAATGCAATTCACCAACCCCGGTCAACAAGGTTTCATTCAGCCTTACACGGTGCGACACAACAAGACTGGGATCTTCCGCTGTAATTTTTTTCAGGGTTTCGGACAATTTCTGCTCATCTCCCCTGCGAGTGGGCTGAATAGCCAGGCTGAACATGGGGGGAGGCAATTCAAGTGATTTCAAATGAAAATGGTCTTCATCATGCGAATCGTGCAAGACAGAATCAAATTCAAGTTCATCCACCTTGGCAATGGCGCAGATATCACCCGCCACCGCCTTTTCTATTTCGATCCGTTCCTTGCCCTGCATCTGGAACAGATGCGAAACCTTGAACGACTTGGAACTATCACCAATATACAACTGACTGGCCGCTGTGATCGTACCCTGGTGCACCCGAATCATCGCCAGGCGCCCCATAAAGGGGTCAACTTCCACTTTGAACACATGCGCTACTACGTGGCCATCTTCGCTTGGCTCAAGGTTCACCTCCTCGTCATTGTTCATAAATAACGGAGGATTACCTTCAAGTGGAGTCGGCATCAGTTCTGTTATGATGCGCAGCAATTCGGGAATACCGGCACCGGTTTTGGCAGAAACAAAACAAACCGGAATGAGATGCCCGCTTCGAAGTGCTTTCTCAAACGGATTATGTAGCTGGTCAGGGTTTAGCTCCTGCCCCTGTTCCAGGTAGATTTCCATGAGTTCTTCATCTACTTCCACCACCTGATCCACCAGTGCGTCGTGCGCTTCCTGCACCGAACTGAACAGGGTAGCCGCATTGTTGTCCGGCTTGAAATAGCAATCCACCACACCCTGACCGGACTCGTCAGGCAGATTCAAGGGAAGCACCTCGGCACCAAACTCTTCCTGCAATGCGCTCAATTGCTCGGCCAACTGCACTTCTTCTGCGTCAATTTTGTTGATGACGATCAGTCGGCATTTATCTCTTTGGGATGCCACTGTTAACATACGCTCTGTCAGTATGCCAGTACCATTGAGTCCGTCTACCACCATGGCCACTGTTTCAACAGCAGGCAGTATACTGATTGATCGTCCGATAAAGTCTGGCATTCCCGGTGTATCAAGGATATTGACCTGATGGTTATTGTGTTTGAAGTGAACCGGTGTCGGGTTGAGAGAATGCTGACGACTCTTTGACTGGGTATCGTAATCACACACCGTGGTACCACGTTCCACTTCACCCATCTGTACAATGGCTTTGGTTTCGAAAAGCAGTCGTTCAATAAGAGTGGTTTTACCTGCGCCAGCTTGACCGGCAAACGCGATATTACGGATGTTCTCTACAGACATAGGCAAATCTCCTGTTCGATTTTTTTGTCTCAGGCATGAGAAAAGTTTGAACCCGAACCGGCAGCCACAGTTTGAGCCGGTTTTGAGGGGCTCCCTTCAGTTAGTAAGTTTCAGTTTTATTTATGTCGAAGTACCAGTTGTTGAAATAGCAATTGTTAAGGTAGCAATTGTTGAAGTACCGGTGCTGGCAGTATATTACTACTTATCGGTGAGTTCAGGCCAATAAAAATCACATTTTGATCACGTCAGGTACGCCTGCTCCGAAAACGACCTGAAAACCTGCCTTCATTACCGGAACACGACAGGTAAACTGTTCCAAATCAGAGCCATACTCGATCTGGTGACAAAAGCGGCATAAACCGGATTCCAATCAGGGTATTGATATTCAAGTCAAAAATGCCGGGAATAACCCGGCATTTTTTATCACAGAAAGGTATTTTACCGATTACAGACCAAACTTCTGCTTGGCCTTGATGCGATAGGCATGCAGAAGGGGCTCTGTATAACCACTGGGCTGCTCAACCCCTTTGATAACCAGATCAACCGCTGCCTGGAAAGCCACACTGTCATCAAAGTTCGCGGCCATGGGGCGATAGGTCGGATCACTGGCATTCTGGCGATCAACCACAGCCGCCATGCGCTTCATGGTTTCCATCACCTGAGCCTCATTGGTCACACCGTGGTACAGCCAGTTGCACATGTGCTGACTTGAAATACGCAAGGTGGCACGATCTTCCATCAGGCCGACATCGTTAATATCCGGCACTTTGGAACAACCTACGCCCGCATCAATCCATCGAACGACATAACCCAGAATACCCTGGGCATTGTTATCCAGTTCTTTTTGAATGTCATCCGCAGTCAATGAACCCGGATCCGTCATGACAGGGATGGCCAGAATATCATCCAGAGACGCACGCTGACGCTGTTTCAATTCGTTCTGGACGGCAAACACATTCACCTTATGATAATGCAGAGCGTGTAAGGTCGCAGCTGTGGGCGATGGTACCCAGGCTGTATTGGCACCGGCTTTGGGGTGGCCGATTTTCTGTTCCATCATCATGCCCATTTCATCCGGGATAGGCCACATGCCCTTACCGATCTGGGCGCGTCCCTGAAGGCCACATTCCAGACCAATGTCCACATTCCAGTCTTCGTAAGCCAGAATCCAGCTTTGCTGCTTCATCTGTGTTTTCGGAATCATCACGCCTGCCTGCATGGAGGTGTGAATTTCATCGCCGGTTCTGTCAAGGAAACCGGTATTGATGAAAACGACCCGGTCTTTGGCAGCACGGATACACTCTTTCAGATTGACAGTGGTGCGGCGCTCCTCATCCATGATGCCCATTTTCATGGTAAAGCGCGGCAGCCCGAGCGCATCCTCAACGCGGCCAAACAGTTCATCAGAAAACGCGACCTCTTCCGGGCCGTGCATTTTTGGCTTGACAATGTTGACGCTGCTGGCAGAGGAGTTTTTAAGTTTTCCGTCCCCCTTCAGGTCGTGCATGGCAATCAGAGTCGTGATCATGGCATCCATGATACCTTCAGGAATTTCATTGCCATCTTTATCGAGAATGGCATTGATGGTCATCAAATGACCGACATTACGCACAAACAGCATGGCACGGCCTTTCAACGCAAAGCTCGAACCATCGGCTGCGGTGTATTCCCGATCCGGGTTCATTCGACGGGTGAAGGTGCTGCCACCCTTGCTGACCTGTTCTTCCAGGTCACCTTTCATCAGGCCCAGCCAGTTACTGTAGACCACCACCTTGTCGGCACCATCAACAGCCGCGACGGAGTCTTCACAGTCCATAATGGTTGTCAAGGCGGCTTCCATCAGGATGTCCTTGACGTTTGCCGAATCAGCTTTGCCAATGTCAGAATTTGCATCGAACTGAATCTCAAAATGCAGGCCATTATTCTCAAGTAGCACAGCTGTCGGTGCTGCCGCATCACCGGTATGGCCTTTAAATTTTGTCTTGTCTGCCAGGCCGGTCGTGCTGCCATCGACCAGGGTTACGACCAATTCACCATTTTCTACCTTGTAACCTGTCGTACCCTTGTGGCTGCCGGTGGCCAGTGGCACAGTATCATCCAGGAAGTTTCGGGCAAACTCGATGACCTTGTTACCGCGTACCGGGTTGTACTCCTTTCCTCTGGTTGCACCGCCTTCTTCGGAAAGCGCATTGGTACCATACAGCGCATCATACAGCGAACCCCAACGTGCATTTGCCGCATTCAGTGCAAACCGTGCATTCATCACGGGTACAACCAGTTGCGGCCCTGCCATGGTGGCAATTTCAGGTTCTACATTTTCTGTGGAAACCTCGAAGGCATCCCCTTCCGGCAGCAAATAACCGATTTCTTCAAGAAATGCCTTGTATTCGGCAGCGTTATGCGGCTGACCTTTTCTTTCTTTATGCCAGGCGTCGATTTTGGCCTGAAGGTCATCTCGTTTGGCAAGCAGTGCCGCATTCTTTGGTGCCAGATCGTGCACAATTGAATCAAATTCGGACCAGAATTTATCGACTGCCACCCCCGTGCCGGGAATCGCTTTTTCGTTGACAAAATCATAAAGCGCCTTGGCAACCTGAAGGCCGCCTGATTGAACTCGTTGTGTCATGTTTGCTTGCCTCAATGCTATTGTTTCGATGTCCTGCCGGGAGAAAGACAACATCCCTTCCCCGGCGCTCCGGAATATACCCTGCGGGCACAACCTGTATGTAAAAAAGAGGCGGACATATTACGCGAAAATACCCCTTCCTGGAAGCGATGGAGCGTTTTTACACAAATCAGCTAAAATCAGCCAACACCCGGCAAATCAATGACATTGATCTGGCAAACTGTTCCCGACAGTTTTATAGTGGCAAACTGAATGAACAAGACAGGGCGAAAAAGCCCGCCGATGTACGTTTAAGGAGAATGACAATGCAACCAGATGGTGGAGCCATCGTCGCCAGAACCCTGACCGACCTGGAAGTGACACACCTGTTCACTTTATGTGGAGGCCACATATCACCCATTTTGACCGGCTGCAAAAGTCAGGGAATAAAGGTGATTGATGTCCGGCATGAAGCCAATGCCGTATTTGCCGCAGATGCCACCTCACGCATTACCGGAACCCCCGGCGTGGCAGCGGTTACCGCCGGCCCGGGTGTTTCCAACACCATCACCGCAATCAAAAATGCCCAACTGGCCCAATCGCCACTGGTGTTATTCGGGGGAGCCAGTGCCACTGTGCTGCGTGGCCGGGGTTCCCTGCAGGATATCGATCAGCTCAAGTTGATCAGCCCCCATGTAAAATACGCGACCAGCGTGGCAAAGGTGAGAGACATCGAGCCTCAAATAAGAAAAGCATTCAGAATCGCGCGGGAAGGCGTACCCGGGCCGGTTTTCGTGGAATTGCCGATTGACCTGCTCTACCCCGAAGCGACGGTAAAGGAATGGTACGGCATAAAAGGTGGAGACCAGGCCGCAGGCTCACTGGGCAAAAAAGCGATTCAGATGTACCTGAGTTTTCATGCACAACAAATGTTCAGGGAACCGGGTATTCCCCAGTTTGCCAGTCAAATCGCCGAAACTGTCACAGACACGGTTTCAGACCTGGCACATATCGGCAAAGAAAGCCTGCAAAATCAACACTATGCCCACAAGACCGCAGAGTGGCTTGCGGCCTCCCAACGGCCGGTCATGGTACTGGGAAGCCAGACAACGCTCGACCACAAATACATTGATAGCCTGGTGCACTCTATCGAGACTCTGGGCATCCCCGTCTATTTGTCCGGCATGGCAAGGGGTTTGCTCGGCAAGGATCATCCACTGCAATTAAGACATAAACGAAAAAATGCGTTAAGGGAAGCCGATCTGGTTATTCTCGCCGGTGTACCCTGTGACTTTCGTCTCGACTACGGCAACCATATTTCCTATCGGGCCAGGCTGGTTTCTGCCAACCTCAGCCGGGAGGATCTCTACAAAAACCGCACCCCGAATATTGCCGTCATTAGCAACCCGACCTGTTTTCTGGAATGCCTGGCTGCTGCATTTCTTCCGGGCTGCAATGAAACCTCTCAAAGCCGATGGCTGAAAAAGCTCCAGGACAGGGATGCAGAAAGAAACCTTGAAATCGCCGAGCAGGCCAAGGCCAAAACCGAACACATTAACCCGGTGGATCTGCTAACCCGGTTAAACAAACTGCTCCCCGATGACTCCGTTATTGTGGCCGACGGAGGTGACTTTGTGGGCACCGCAGCCTACACGCTGCAGCCACGAGCACCGCTAAAGTGGCTTGACCCCGGTGTATTCGGCACCCTGGGCGTCGGTGGCGGTTTTGCCCTCGGTGCCGCCCTGCACAACCCCGGCTCTGAAGTCTGGCTGATCTACGGTGACGGCTCTTCTGCTTTCAGCATTGCGGAATTTGACACCTGCGTGCGCCACGGTATCGGGTTGATTGCCATCGTCGGCAACGATGCCTGCTGGAACCAGATCGCACGGGATCAGGTGGACATACTGAAAGACGATGTCGGTACCGTATTACGGCACACGGATTACCATACCGTTGCGGAAGGCTTTGGCGGTGTCGGGCTGTTACTGGATGACCCGGACAAAATAGAACAAACACTGAAACAGGCACAGCAACTGGCCAGGCAGGGTAAACCTGTCCTGATTAACGCGATTTTATCCAGGTCTGATTTCCGCAAGGGGTCGATTTCGGTGTAGGCATCGGTTGAGGTGATTGAGCAAAACCATCCGGCTTGCGGAATTATTATTGCTGTCGGGTGGTTTTTCTGTTGTTATCGGGCAAGTTCATTGAGCGCTTCAGTGGCGTGCTCTGCAAGTTCACCTTGAACAAAGATATGATCATGGTAATAACCTGCAACAACATTTGCACTTATTCCCTTTTCCGCCAGTTTATCTGAAAATGCAGCCGTCAGCCCGATGGCATCGAGACTTGAGTGAACATTTAAAGTGATGCCTTTGAACACTGTTTCATAACCAATGCCGCTTTTATCTGCTTCAGACCTGGGGATAATCAATGTAAGCCCCTCTGATTCAGCGATTGCAGCTATCGGGTTCAGTTCAGAGTAATCCCCGTATCGAGCACCCGGGAAAGTGCAAAACACATATTCTCCCTCCATCAGACAGGGGGATATAAATCTGAGTATGGTCTGTAAATCTTTTTCGCCAGTCATGGAACAGCCTGTTCGCCAACCCCCGGAATAGTATGAAAAAACCCGTTTAGCCAAGGCATCTGAAAGCTCCTGTCAGTTTCAGCTTTTCCAATCGTCGAGTCAACCAATTGGAAAATCAAACCTCAATATCAGATACCTGATTCAATGCCAGACAGCCACAGCAATCAGTCAGCTCACATCAGGCATAACCTGGAATCGTAGTAAAAACCGGTGTAAGGTGTGCTTTATTCGCCGGTTTGTTTTATTTTTATTACAGCCTATTATTAGGCTTGAACAACCGATGGATGTCAGGCTTGCCCTGATACAATAAAAAAAGCAAACAGTTATGTTTTTTCACAAACGGAGCAGACTATGAAATTGCACAAATTACTCGCTTTTGCCGGACTGTCACTTGCGATGGCCACTACATCGGTTCTGGCCGGTGGTCGGCTTGTTGTCTACTGCAGCAACGAGCCCGATGCATGCCAGACAGCCGTTGACCTGTTTTCCAAAAAGTACGATGTAAAAGTGAACATGACCAGAACAGGGTCAGGTTCAACCTACGCAAAAATTCTGGCGGAAAGAGACAACCCCAAGGCCGATGTCTGGTACGCTGGCACTCTGGATCCTCACTCCCAGGCGGGTATGAACGGTCTGCTTGAAACATACAAGTCACCCATGCTTGCTGAAATCGGTGAAATGTTCAAAAACCCTGCGGCGAATAAGGCCAACCAGACAACAGGGGTCTATGCGGGTGTCCTTGGCTATTCAGTAAACACCAAACTTCTGGCGGAAGACAAATTACCCATGCCGCATTCCTGGGCTGATCTGACCAGGCCGGAATACAAGGGGCTGATCCAGATTGCCAGCCCGCAAAGCTCGGGTACAGCCTATACGGCTCTGGCCACCTTTGTTCAGTTGTGGGGAGAAGACAAGGCGTTTGATTACCTTAAAAAACTGCACAAAAACATCGCCCAGTATACCAAATCCGGCTCTGCACCGGGCAAGGCAGCGGCCCGGGGTGAAACGCTGATTGGTATCGGCTTCCTGCATGATCATGCCAAGCAGATCAAAAACGGCTTTCCACTTGAGCTTGTTGTCCCTGCTGAAGGCACCGGTTATGAAATCGGTGGTTTGAGTATCATCAAAAATGGCAGAAACCCTGAGAATGCAAGGAAGTTCGTTGACTTCATGCTGTCAAAAGAGGGACAGGAAATAGGTGCATCCATAGATATGTTTCAGGTTCCAACCAATGTCAATGCCGCCATTCCAAAAGAGGCAATCCGTCTTGATCAGGTCAAGCTGATTGATTATGATTTCGTGAAATACGGTACAGAGAAGATGAGGCGTCACCTCATTGATCGCTGGGTTAAGGAAGTCAAGCCTCTGCAGCGATAGACCATCTGGAATAACTGACAGCAGTAACAGCTCTTATCTGGTGACAGTTTCTGTCTGGTAACAAAGTAAAATTGGTAACCTGACTGCTCACCCGCCGGTATCAGCAACGGCGGCGTGAGTGAGTACCTGGTAACAAGAGATAGCCGGTTCAATCGACACCTCTGAACAGGAACTATTGGAAATGAATATTTCATACGGAGAGCGGTCTTTCAGGGCCGGCATTTTAATCTGGGCCATGATCGGGGTGGTTGCTTATAGCGTTCTGCCATGGGTCGGGCTTGAATACGGGCTGTTTGATTCAACGGCCGATGAATATTACGAGGCTCTGGGATGGCAAAAAAACCTCATCAGTCTTTTCGTCCCTGCCCTCTTGCTTGCCTTTCTGCCGATTGGCGTGCTCACGCTTGCCAGGAATTACCAGGGCTGGCTGATTACCGGCCTGTCTTCCTTCCTTTTTTTACTGATCTTTTTTGATTTTCTGCGCACCGGCTCCTCCATGGGGCTGGGTGCAGGTGTCGTTCTTCTGACGCTCATCGCGCTGTTTTCATACGGTATTGCCCGCCTGGGATTTCTGCAGGGAGATACCTTTATTTCCGGTGCCGTTGTCTTTATCATCTTTGTCATCGGTGTCTTTATTTTCTTCCCTGTTCTCACCATCTTTTACAAGGTAATGGTGAGCAAGGATGGCGGTTTTGCGCCGATGCAGTTTTTCGATATTATGACTTCTTTCGGAATCAGCCGGGTCGTTATCAATACACTTGTTCTGGCAATTTCCGTAGGAATCGTAACCACTCTGCTTGGTTTGCTTTTTGCCCTCTACTCAATCCGTTCCACCTCGCCACTGCGACATCTGATGCGGGTGTTCTATATTCTGCCAATAATAACGCCACCATTTGTAGTTGGTATGTCGCTGATCCTTCTGTTCGGCAGAGCCGGTATTCTCAATGACGGCCTGATGTACCTGTTCGGTACTGGCGGTCTGTTTATTCCAGAGGGGGCGGAAGGCATTTTTCAGCGTTCGGGATATATTTACGGATTTTCCGGAATTTTTCTTGCGCAGGTTCTTTCTTTGACCCCGATCAGTTATATGGTCATCGTCGGCATGCTCAGCTCCATCAATCCTGCGATGGAAGAGGCCTCACTGACCATGCGTGCAGACCGCTGGACAACGCTGAAAAAGGTTACGCTGCCGTTGCTGGCCCCCGGTCTGGCCAACGCATTTTTGTTAAGTGTTATCTCATCGGCTGCCGATTTTGGTAATCCCCTGGTGCTTGGCGGTGAATATGATGTCCTGTCTACTGAAATCTATTTTTCCATAGCCGGGGCCCAGCTTGACTTCGCCAAGGCTGCCGCACTGGGCATTTTGCTTTTGATACTTTCGCTGACGATCTTTATGATTCAGAAAAAATACCTGAGTAAAAAGTCCTATGTAACCGTAACAGGCATACAGACTTCCGCCAATGTAACTCCCCTGCCTGTCGGTCTGCAAAAAGGGTTGACGGTTTTCGTCTGCTTCTGGCTGGCACTGATCGGCATACTCTATGCGAGTATCTTCCTGGGCGGTTTTGTCAAGCAATGGGGGGCAGATTACACCCTGACTCTGGCTCATCACCAGAGCCTCTGGGCCAACGGTTTCTCTTCAGGCGGATGGCCGTCCTTTACCAATTCACTGCTCTTCTCCTTTATCGCCGCACCAATAACCGCGTTGCTGGGTATTTTGATTGCCTATGTTCTGACTCGAAAACAGTTTATTGGTCATGGCCTGATCGATTTTGGTACGGTGCTCATTTTTGCAGTTCCCGGCACGGTAGCCGGTATTGCCTATATAATGGCCTTTAATACCGCTCCCATAGAACTGACCGGAACTGCGATTGTGCTTATTATTACCATGGCCATCCGGTCGATGCCGGTAGGCATCAGAGGGGGTATGTCTGCCCTCAGCCAGATATCCACCAGCCTGGAAGAAGCGTCCCTTTTGCAACGGGCCGGAACATTCAAGACACTTAGATCAGTTCTGTTACCGTTAATGAAATCGACGATCATCTCTTCAACCGCCTACAGTTTCATCCGTTCAATGACTACCGTGTCCGCAGTTATTTTCCTGGCTTCTGCCGGAACGAACGTCGCCACAACCTATATCCTTTCCAGGGTGGAGAGTGGCGATAACGGTGTGGCTGTTGCCTACGGCTCGGTTCTTATTTTAACGATGCTTGTTTTTACCCTTTTGATACAGTTTGTGACCGGACAATCCCGTGTTGAAAAACGGACGTAAGTCTCCAGGAAAATAATATGGCTGAGAAAAAATCAATACAAATCACGCTCAAAAATATTTCCAAGCACTTTGGCAAGGTTCGGATCATCGACAACCTTGATATCGAGTTTAAGGCGGGCACTCTGACCACCCTTCTGGGGCCATCAGGATGCGGAAAAACCACGTTACTGCGAATGGTCTCGGGGCTTGAAGCACCTACCGGAGGTGAAATCTGGTTTGGTGATGAAAATGTCACCAAATATTCAGCCACCCACCGGGATGTGGGCATGGTTTTCCAGTCCTACGCCCTCTTCCCCCACATGCGGGTAGAGGAAAACGTCGGATATGGCCTGACCATCCTCAAGAAAGACAAGGCATTCATCAAGGATGCAGTAAGCCAGGCACTGGAGACGGTAAACCTGCAAGGGTATCAAAAAAGATATCCGGATGAGCTTTCGGGTGGGCAACAACAGCGAGTTGCAGTAGCCAGAGCTCTGGTACTGGAACCCAAGGTGCTGCTCTTTGATGAACCTCTCAGTAATATCGACTCAAAACTGCGCAGAACCATGCGCGACGATATTCGCAGATTGCAACAAAAAACCGGTATTACCTCTATCTATGTCACCCACGACCAGGGTGAAGCCCTGTCGGTCTCCGACGAGGTTGTGGTTATGAGGAGCGGGGAAATTGAACAACAAGGGCCACCCAAAGACCTGTACAGAAATCCCAAATCCGCTTTTGTCGCCAACTTTATCGGCGAATCCAATGTGGTCGAGGCGACTCTGGATATGACTACCGGCACCCCAAGGGTATTACTCGGTGACTCCTCTATTGATCTTGGCCAGCGGAAAGTCAACGCTCAACCCGGAAAGATCAAACTGTCATTGCGCCCGGAAATGTTCAAATTACGGGAAGAAGGAGATCCGAAGGTCGATGTGCCGGGAAAAGTAGCTCACAATTCCTATATGGGGCCGGTAGTCGAATATCTTATCTCTACTCCCATAGGAGAATTATTTACCACTGTTCCTGTTGATGAGCAGCAGTTTGACCACGGTCAGAGTGTCTACCTCCATCTTCGCCCCGAGGAATTGATTATCATTCCATCGGAAAAACAATAGGAAGTTGAAATTCTGGCGTTTTTGCTCACTGTTTTTACTCCCGCCTCCCCGGACAAATTACGGGAGGTGGTCTCTTGTCCGCGCACTCCGGTCACTGTACCGCAACCGCTCAAACCAGGACGATCCGGTATGGCCACCAGCAGGCCGACCCGTTTCATTTTCCACACCATAAAGGGGCGTGGATGACGAGTTGACTCGGCATTGGCAACGCCATTG
>PDPE01000033.1 GCA_002747395.1 Pseudomonadota bacterium | reverse complement strand
AGAGCGCAAGGCGGGAGGGATTATCATGGCAGGTGCTCCTGTTGGGTTACCTTTGTCAAGGGGTGTCGTTACACTATCAGTCATTTAGTCTGCGCTCCCTTCCGGGCAGGCGCAGCTCGCGCTGTCACAGCCATAAGTTTCGCATTCTTCGTTATCCTCTAACGTATCCGGGCCTTTCGGTATCAGGGACACACCGCCACCTGACCCGCCAAATCCACCGTAAAATCCATACCCGCCGCCAAAGCCGCCGCCTGATCCACCACAGGAACTGCCGCCTTTGACGCTGAACGTGGAACTACTGGAGGTGGTCGTGGTATCACCACCCAAGCACACAGCTGTACAGTCTGTTTTCACCTGGTATTGCAGATTGACGCAACCACCACCGGTAGCATTACCATCCAGACCGGGATCAAAGTTTTGCAACGCAATCACCCGGTAGGGAATCACTACAAATTCTCCGGGACCCAAGGTCTCCGGGGTATCCGCTAAAAATTCGAAACGGGTGAATTCATCCCCTTTGGGGTACTGTGTCGTAACGGTATCAGCCTGCAATAGCCCATAATTGGTGAGCGTCAGCTCGCCGTAAAACACCTGTCCTTTCTCCATCAACGGCAGATTCACCGCCGCAGGTTCGTAAATAATTACCGGTGCGAGAACATTGGTTTCAAACGTAGATTCGAGTACGATCTCGTAGCGGTCTTGCAGCGTAATTTCCCTCACTGAAAACTCAACGGTGACCAGTTTATTCATCAGGAATACGCCTTCATAGGTAGTCGTTCCCGGTTTGACAAGTAAGCGTCCAGTGACGGTTTCGTGATCAAAGGCGCTGGCCCGGAAAAAGTACGAACCGGTGGGGATGTTATCCAGTACGGCATCGCCATTTTGATCACTCTGAACCTCAAAGACAGCGCTGAGTACTTCTTCGTTTTGCAGTTTGAGACTCACCTGCCCCAATCCGGGAATCGGGTTACCCTGCTCATCCAGCGTGGCGGTGTAGATGTCACGGGTGTGGAATACCACACTGCCTGTAGTTGCATCGGTAACGGCCACAGCCACGTAATACGGTTGCGCAGGAATATTGTCACCCTGAATCATCACTTTGAAGCGGTAGTCCCCATTCGATGCGCCAGTATCCGGAGTGACCAACACGTGAATATCCCTGGATTCGTTCACTCCAATATCGCCCAGAATCGAGGTGCCCGCCAGCCGAATCCAGTCCGGTGCAGCCGTGTCATCTTCATTGACCAATGTCAGGTGGGCATTGCTGATGGGCGCCAACCCTTCGTTACGTAAGGTAAATACCTCACTCTGATTGCCGCCCCGCCTGGTGCCCGTGGTGATGAAACTCGGGCTCACTTTAGGAACCGGTAAGGCTTCGGCAAAGAAGTACTCGGCTCGGATAGTCGCCAATGTCTGGCCAAGATTATCAGCCACGACATCAAAGGTCAGATAGCCTCGTTCCGGTGCCAGATTGTTACCATTAATCTGCAACTTCAGATACCCGGTTACCCCGGAGGCCACCTGCGCAATGGTATAGTCATTCCAGCTCACACCTTCTGGCAGAGGCACGTCCTGGCCACTGGCATTTTCAGCTTTGACCAGCTTGAGGTGAACATTCTGCAACGTCGTGCCCACCCCTGTAGTCACTTTCAAATCAATATCCTGAGTAAAGTTACGCGGTATTGATACCTCAAGTTGAGTGGGACTCACCGTCACGCCTTCTACGACAAAATGACCATGATCCGGTCGATCAAGACGTTGCGGATGAATCACAGACACCTGGTACTCTCCCGACTCTGCCAAGGTCGGCACCCAGTTGAAACTGAAAGTTCCATCCGGGCGGGTAATAACCGGATAGCTACGTTCAAATCCTTGTGATGTCAAAACCAAATTCAACGGCACCCCAATTAAGGCGACATCGGTTTCACGATCCAGCGCAACACCTTGGAATGTCACAGGATCACCGGCGTAGATCCGAGTTGGCGTAATGCTGTCCAGGCGACCATAATACGGCGTTTCCACCAGGTTGACGGCCTGGCTTGCCGTGGTACCAATAATCACCACATGATTGCGCCGTCCTACCTGATAATGGAACTGATCGATTTCCAGTTTCAGAACCACATCGTCAGGAGCCGAAGCGGGCACCTGCATGTCAAACACATCAGACAGATAGGTTTCTCCCGCCGGAATTCGTGCGACAACTGAACCATCGCTGACACTGATGACCTGGCCGCTCACCTGTCTGACTGCAGTGGTGCTCAGTCGATTGCCATCCATATCTTCGAGCACAAAGCGAACATCGGGTGAATCGGCCTTGCCATTATTAACGGCAAGCAGGATCTCTGTTTCGACATCGCTGATGTTCTCCAGGATCAGCCGCGCCTTACCCAGGCCTCCCCGTATCAAGGCCTCTGGCTCCAATCGCGCGACGAGTCCGGATTGCCCGACTTCAATGCCGATCGGTTGCTGGATCGTCACCTGCTCACCAACATTAGGCTGCCAGAGGAGCGAAACATTTAAATTAACAATGGCATCCAGTGAGTTATAGCCCCCGACTACGACATTGACATCAGCAAAGCCACCTGGCTGAACAGAAAACGGGGCGGAGGGGTGCAAGCGTGTTTGACCATCGACCTGTATGCCAACCAGCAGTCGTGCCTGGTTTATAAGCGTGGCACCACTGTTCCCTACCCGAAAGAGCACACGATTCATGATCCCCTTTTGAATCGGGGGCGTCGCATTCATCGGAGACA
Organism: Pseudomonadota bacterium; assembly: GCA_002747395.1. Lineage (GTDB taxonomy): Bacteria > Pseudomonadota > Gammaproteobacteria > Pseudomonadales > Oleiphilaceae > LZORAL124-50-18. Next base: position 97,812 of record PDPE01000033.1, on the reverse strand, counting down.
GCGCAACACTTACTGCTGGCAGCACCAGGCTATGGGGTAGACTGGCCATACCCTGATTGTCTTTCGCTATCACAGTATAACGCCGCTCAACAGCCACGGTTGCATTACCCGGGTAGGTGGAATCAACGTAGCTGAATACACCGCCATCAACATTCATCAAAGGTATAAGGTTGCCATCCGGCCCCGTTGCCAGCTCGAATCCGGCAATACCTGGGCTGGAATGGCCCCACTGAATCTCTGGCGCTTGACCGACAGTCATATCGATATGCAGATCCTTTACGGGGAGCAGATCCACATTGATATACTGACTGTTGGACGGCGCGGATTCGTTGCCCGCTGAATCAACAGCGGTGACAACATACAGATGATCGGTTGTGGAAGGGGTACTATCCAGAGCAATCACTTCTGGAATATTCTCCTGAAGTGCCTCTACGCCACTTAGATCGATCACCTCTGTTCCTTGAGGTAAATCGAGTCGATACACCTTGTAACGCAGCAGCTCATTTTGCGGCTCTGCGACAGGCGCTTGCCAACGTAATACCACACCTGCGCCATTGAGTTCCGCAATGAGATTGTCTGGCGGTGCAGGTGCCAGGCCATCGGCCGGTACGATAATAACCGGACTGTAGGCGCTGACAGCATTTTGGCCATTGGCAGAACGTAATGAGGCAATGGCATAGTGATAATCTCCATCGTCCAGGGGTACCGGCTCACCATCGAGAAAAGCTGTCGTTACACCACTGTCAAATTGAACCCATTCAGTCAGTTCGGTTTCACCCGGTGCCTGGCGATGTAACAGGTAACCGGCGGCTTCAGGAACCGCTTGCCAATTCAGACTCACCTGCCCCCCTGGCAAGGCCTGCGCCGTCAGGCCTGTGGGTGCATCCAACGGAGGTAAATCGCCCTGATAGACTTGAAAGGACGTATTCCCCTGAATATGAGTTGCACGATTATCCAAATCATCAAAAGCCTCAAAGGTAAAACTCAATAATTCAGCATTAGGCAAACCACCCGCATCAACGCCCGCATTTGGTGGCAAAGTGAACTGCCCAGTATAACGCGGCTGCCCTGCCCCGGCCTCCCGGGTTAAGGCAATGCCAGCTTCAAGGCCAACAATTGGCGCGGATATCCCGTTTTCTAAAAGAACGGGGATCAAGGTGGGCTGTGTGCCGGCTTTGACTTCCTCCGCCAAGGTAATTTCAACCTCTACATCCGTTTCCGGACTCAATACATTTTGTATAGGGGCATTCGGGTTTACCGTCAGTTGCGTAACCTTCGGCGCCTGAGTATCAATGAGGATCTCTTCGCCAGAGATTACATCCGTTCCCCGATTGCCAACCGAATCAAAGGCAGATAGCACGGCTACCGCGACGCCAGACGAAGTGGTGGGGGTAATTTCGATTTCCCCCTTGTAAACCAATGGGTCTGAAAAGTCTTTCACCAGCGAGGCGGTTAAGGGCAAACCGCCGGAGGTGGATAATGCGAAAAAGGGTGTGTTACGCAATGGTTCATTAAAGGTGATAGTGACCCCTAGTCGACCTGCGCCATAACGGCCGGTGACAGAATCAAACGAACCCTGTGGCTGGTATTCAATCGTCAGAGCTTGAGGCCCCTGGCTATCGGCATCCACTTTGCTGACAGTACTCAGGGTACTTTCGGTATCGACCCCGTTGACACTGGTCACGGCGTAATAATAAGTGCCATCTTCAATGGGTACATCCTGATAATTGGGAGTGCCCAGTGGGGAAGAAGTAAGCCTGGCAACACCTGGTTCCGACACAGACACAAATGGATCATTTGAACGATAAACATGATAACCCAGGACAGTATCGTCATCGGCTTCAAACCAGGACAGGGTCACTTTACCCAATGCCCTGGCCGTGGTGACTAAATTCTCAGGTGTGGCTGGAATGGATGAATCAAAAGTAATAGAAACGGGTGCACTTGCCTGGCTAAAAGCAAATCGATTCTCGAAACGGGCCATGGCGGTGAGTTCATTCATTCCGTCAACTAATGTAACGACATTTGTAAACGTTCCGCCACTTGAGACCACGAATTCCGAACCTATCGAAACGCCATTTCGTTGCAGCTGAATGATGGTTTCCGGCTCGGCGGTACCCGTCACCGTCACCGCCTCTTGATTAGTTGCCAATCCGCTGGCGGGCAGAGTGATTGACGGCTGCGAGGGAGGAAGCAAGGCGACATCCAGGGTCAATGTATGACTGGTGGCGTTGTTATGATTATCGAAAACAGTAATCTTGATGGTATAATCGCCATCTGCGTCGTCAACCAAATGCCAGGGCTGCTCAAAATGCGGCGAACCTGACAAGTCGACTCCCCAGGGGGCGGCATTCTTCTCGAAAACGACACGATTAATCCCGGATGGGTCTGTCGCTTGAACTTCCAGTTGCCCCTCGCGTTTAACGATACCTCCACTGGTAATATCTATCGTATCAATGCCATCCTTCCACAAAATACTGGTAATAGTCGGGCCGAAAGTATCGCCAATTGGCATACCTGCAGAACTTGCTACAGCAGTATTCTCTGCTCCTGCTGTATTAACTACTGTTACGGCTATTTGGTAAACCACGCCCGGGGTGGATTCAGCGTAAACATTGTAGTGAGAGACCAAATTTGAAGGCTGTGCGGACTCCCAGGACACCACCAGTTTTTTATCTAATGCTTCTACGTTTACGTTTTGTGGATTGGCAAGCCAAGTGAGCGCTGGAATCTGCATACCTTCTGAGTAGTTATCACTCTCATCAAATACAGCGACTTTGACCTGGTACGCCACACCCATATTCAGACCGGATACATGATACTCAATGAACTCCAAATCAGGATCCAGATCTGATTTCAGCAGGGTCTCTTCGCGTGTATGGCTATTATCCTCTTGAATAATTGAAATTCGATATCCCTGAAGGTCTTTAGCACTATCAATAGACGCACTCCAACGCAGATGAATCGAAGTTTCGTTGGACTCCATTACCGCTAAATTCGAAACTTCTTCTGGAGCAAGTGTGTCAACCGGAATAGCAGATAGCGCAGTGACGTCGGTATACAGAGTCCCTTCGTCGTCTACCGGTACCACGGCAAAATAGCTTGCCTGTGATTTGGGTAAATTCTCAGCCAGATAATGCCGTTTACCAGAAACCGTCGCAACAGGAGTTAATCCTTCTATCGAAGCAAAATCTGTTGACTGAATATAGACGTTATACCCGGTAATTCCGTCCGCCAAACTGTCATGGCTACTCCAATCGAGAAGAATCGATGAACCACTGCCTTCAGTGTCCAACGTCAACGATACACTCGTACTTTCACGTAAAACTGGAATAGCTTGAACGATACCTTCAGATACATCATCATCAAGAGTTCGCGTACCAACCACAACCAAATGATTGTCAATCATGTTCAATTGGTGCCATAAGACCTGATAAGAACCATCTACAAAGTCAGTTGCACCGGCTAAATCCCATTTAACCTGGTATTCTCCATTAGCCAGGATTCGGACGATGTGGAAAGTGCCATGTGAAGTATGCTGCACCATCGCATAAAAGAATATGCCATCAGTTACCATTCGTTTAGTAACAAATTGATAGTTATCAATTGATCTCGTAACCCAATTTGTATTGTCACGACTAATGCTGTAGTTCCCTGTATTTGAAACGACAACGACTACAGCAGCATCATTACTGGCCATAAAAGCAGTATGTGAGTTAGATGCCATCAAATTATCAATACCCGTATCCACTAACTGTAAATCAGTTTTTGAGTTAATGGAGTATAAGTCGGTTTTGGCGGTTGAATAGACAGCGGGTTTTCCATTAGGACTGTGTGCCAATGTGCCAAAAAAATACGTTATACCTTTAAATCTGACCGCCGCCTGCCCCCTACCCCAGTAAACATTACGTACCCAGTAATCCCGTACAAATTGATGACCACTTGTTAGTGGCAAATCCCGATTGAAAATATACCAAAAATTACCTTGTCCACTTCCGTAAGAACGCCCATAAATCAGCGTATTGTCGATACTGGTAATATCTTTGCTCACATAACTGCCATCTGTATCGAATGTTTCTACACCAACGCTACCATCATACCTCACGAGTCCATTTCCATGGTTGAAATAAACCCAACTATCATCAGCATACAAAGTTGTCGCTCTGATTCGGCTGGCGACTGCAGATACCTCATTAATCGTATCGAAAAACGTATCGGCAAATTGTAATCTTTGATGGAGATAGCTATCGCCCTCTTTTCGTGCAAGAAAGTAATACTTATTATCAAATGCGACGATATCCCCAATACTTTCCAACTCGGTATGCACGAAAACAAAAGTATCACTGCTGGTCAACGTATCCGGTTGATCTGGATCCGTTCCAATAGCGATTTCAAATTGACTGGACAACCCGTCATTATCCGGATCAGCATCTATCTCGACAGGGGCATCCTGATCCTCCTGGTCAGATAACAGAACCACATCAGACCCATAGTTATACTGAACCGAAGAAAATCTGCCAATGGCCGAAGCAGCACCTTCTGCACTCCAGGCAGGATACAAGGCTCCTGAAAAACCACTTGCAGTATGGCGTTTTTGACCATTAAGCCAAAACTCCAGCACCCCTGCTTCTGCTCGATAGACAAATCCCAAAATATCGCCGACCGAGTATACGGCACCAGATTGTATTTCATTAAACTGAGTACTTATCTGCCCGGTTGATCTCCAACCTGCAACCTGAGTGGCACCATTCGCCCAATGGACAGCTCTTTCGAGATTAGCATCATCTGATATCCAGCCAATATAATGAATATTCCCCTCAGTAATAGCGACTTCCCAGGCCACATTCCCCGTGTATGCCGCGGATGAGGCAAGCGCGGTTTGCCAGGATCCCGATGCTTTAGACACCGTTAAACCTTCAGAAGAAACGCTAATGCCACTTCCCTTTTTTGTTTCACTCCACACAACAGGAGTCGTTACTGGCTGAGAGGTACCTGGAATCTCAAACATTGCATTAGCGCGATATTCTCCACCGGTCACGTGTTGAGCTGTCGGTATTGAAGTAACCGCAACAACATGAATTCCACCATAGTTCATATAAAAATCGACTTTTTTCGTTTCGCTCACATACACACTTTGATGAATATCCGAATTTCCAACCCGGTTACCGGTTTTATTGTCGAATATATAGACATTATTTGAAGCGTCTTTGATCCAATTCGGCCCGTAATAGCCTCCATACCAATAAAAGTTGTCATAGTAGGTATACAGGGAGAAATTAGTTAGTTCGGTTGTTTCAATAAAACCGGTTGGACCACCGCCAGCATGCCAATCACTACCAACAGCATATGAAATATATAAAGGAGTGCCATGCGTGTATATGTTTGTAGGCTCACTAAAATAGTTCTGTAGAACATCTAAAAGGCTGGTCGGAACACTGGCTGTGTTGTCTGTGGCGAAGAGTTTAGCGAAGTTTTCTCTTAATCCTGTCAGTTTAAATAAAGAGCTTTGTCCATCAACACCGAATACGACAACGCCCTTTGCATTGATCGCAGCTTCATCCATCGAAGACGCCTCGACAAATATTTCTGCCAGTCTCGATTGACCAGCTTGATAATGAGTCGTAGCTTCCTGAGACGTTAGAACCCGATCATAAAATGCCACATTGTCGATTGTGCCATCGAAATTTAGATGTGAATGATTGGTGCTGTAATAATGTTGGCCTATAAGAATAGGAAGTTCTGGCGTAACCGGGGTTAACGTAAATTGCCCTTCCGCCTTGACTTCACCATTGACGAATAGCTTCGCCTGACCTGCACTAAATGTAGCAACAATGTGATACCACTTCCCTAATTGAAAGACATCGGAATCCACTAACATAAACTCGGAACCACTTTGCCCTTTTTGATAAAATTGAAAGTGTTGGCCATCACCCGAGAATCGTAACGCCACCCCCAAATCATCAGTCGGAATTTTCGAAAAAATTGCCCGATAAGGCCCAAATTCATCTGCTTTTACCCATGCCTCAATTGAGTACTGATCTAATTTATGAGCCAAAGATTGGTTAGGTACCACCACATGCTGGTTGGCAGACTTCTCAAAATTAAGTGCTTTATTTTCAATTCCCATTATTCCTTCAGCTTTCGAAGGAGCGTTGTCAATACTCCCGGAATAGTGCGAAACCAGATCAACGGCAGTGACATTATCATCAAGTGACCAATAGCTGACAGGCCCACCCCTCAGAACTGTTAAATCATAAAGGTCAATATCATTTCTTTGCTTCTCGGTAAAATCGGATCTGTACAGCGTGGCATTGGCAAAATGATCACTAATCTGCTGACTACTGAGGGCGTAGTTGTATATTGCTACTTCATCAATGCTGCCATCAAACCGGCCACCAGACCACTCACCGAGATCAATAGTACCGGCGTTTTGCGAAACAGTACCCGAAATCTGCCTTTCGACAACTTGACGACCGTTCAAATACAGTTTAAGTGTCACGCCGTCATAGGTGCCAACAAGATGATGCCATTGATTAACCGGGGCTAGCTCTCTTTCAAAACCAATCACCTGCACAGTTCCATTGATTCTGACATAAAGACTATACCTACCTGATGTTGATTCGTATAAACCCCAATTATATGGACTCCCGCTGGCGGAATGGGCAATAAGAAATGCTGCGTCCGAATCAGTTTTTTTCGATTTAAACCATGTTTCCAGCGTGAACTGCTGAAGATCCCAGGCACTATCGTCTGCCGCTCTAATTGGATGCGCAGACAGTTTTCGAGACCGACCTTCTATCAAAACCGAAGAATCTGCACTTACCGAAAGAGGGTAACTGAGGTCGTGACCGTTCCCGGTTTCATCTATTCCAACAGATGCCCCCTGGAACTCATCCATTCGCCAGTAGGCTATGGGCGAATCTGCCATTACGGCGTCTCGGTAGCTTTGATCCCCAAATTTGACCAATTCCAGGCTGGCGTATACATTCTCACCAAATAGAGTAAACGAAAAAACCCATACCAACATTACAGCTTTAAGCAGTGCTTTCATCTTTTTCCCTTTTAAACCAAATTATCCAGGTCTATCGCACAACGAAACGTGCCGCCCTTTTATCCAACCCCTTTTGTTGCTCACCGCATAAAGACCAGAACGTCCGGGTGAGAAGTGAAAAATTTCGCTCTCTCATCCTCTGGGTCTCTAATCACCCGAAACACCACATAGTTCTCTGCTGACTGATCAAACACGCCATTCTGCGGATCCGCAAGCTTCCACTCCCCATCTTGGTGGAAGTAAGCCCAATTGTGGTAATCGGCGCCACCCAGCACCGTGCTTGGCTGCCTTGCGATAAACCCACCCACCGGCATTGCCGGTATCCCTAAGTGCCGCAACAATGCAACATACAAATAACTGAATTCAGTACAATCTCCTTTTCGATTCTCCAACACCCATACGGCACCACGGGATTCCCGGATATAATTCAATGACTGAATATTCTCCACAACCCAACTATAGACCGCTTTGGGTTGCAGGTGTTTTGATAGTGAGGAAAACTGTTGAGCGACCCGTCTCACCAATGGGTGGTCGGCTTCAATATAGCGTTGCGCAGCAAGCCATTGACCCGGCTCCACGATATGCATGCCTGAAGTAATTTCTACCTGGGCATCGAGAATAATTGACTTGCGGGCATATGGCGCAATTCGTTTCAGTCGAAGTCGGAATCCATCCTCAGTGTATTCACCTGATGATAATTGAGCCAGATTCCCCGCCTTCGTACCGATACGGCGTTGAAAGGGGAGGCTGTCATCAGGTATGAATAAGGTGATATCTACCTGATCGGCCACTGCTTCTCCCCGATTATGTAACTCAAACTGGTAACGAAGATGTTTTTGGGAAACAGTCGTACTATTTTGCCTGGTCTCTGTTTGATTCAGGTAGATAACTACCCAATAAACCACCCCTACGAGAGCTAACAATAAGACTACAATGGCGATGGGCCTGATTCTCTGGCCAATCAAACATTTCATTTTACTTACGCCCCTTACAACGATACCGATCCGGTACCTGTGTGCGCTTGTATTGAGTCAGTCGCGTTGATCGAAAATCATTCACAATTTCCGAAAATGTGGCCCGATAGGTGAACAGATTCTGATAACCACTTCCGGGAGTTTCCTTTAATGTTGCCTCCAACACGACAACGGAATGCCGCAACGAGGCTTGAATATCAAATGCCTGAGTCAAGCTCTCTGCAAGTGACGAACCATCCATTACACTGATCACCGACACGTAATAAGGAAACAGAGCGCGGACCTGCTCGTAAGCGCTATTACCCACGACAATAATGGATGTACCCGCCAGCACCACCGCCGCAAACTCCCTTTTCGTCATACGAGATAGCGCATGAATGTCATCGGGTAAACCCACTAACGGGCGTCCACTCAAATTCCAGGCGCTCAACCCCCCTTCCAGAATCTTCGCATCCTTAAATCCCTTCTGATGCAGCTGGAAACACAAAGCAGCGTTTTCCTTGATTAACGCTCCTTTATTGACGATCAACACCGGTTGTGACTTCCATTTGCCATCATTGAGGAGAAAGTGCGGCGAAAGATTGATTGAACCAGGAATATAGGCACGCTGGAACTCTTGTGCGATTCGTGTATCCACGATTTTTCGGCCCGATGAATCGACGCTTTCCGGTGATACAAGACACGAATAATCTGTTTCGACGGGTACCTGAGTGACCACTTCTTTTACACTGGCTCTATAGGTTTGTTCCGCCATGCAGCTCGTGGACTCTGCTTCACGCTCAGCATGGCTGGAAAAGGAAACAAGACTGGCCATCAGCATAGGCACTAGCCATAACCCCCCATCCGTTAGACAGCCAAGGTTGAACAGACTCTTGTTTCGTCCCGTCATATCAACCTGCTCTCACGATTCAGTGCGTTTTTTGCGCTGGGTCATAAACGCACACAAAGCGATAGCCAATAATCCAGTCATCGGTGCTTCCGGCACGCTGGCGCTAATCACATTGATGAAACCTGTTTTCACAATATCCAATCCAATAGCAGAACCTAACTCATCAAACAAAATATTCCCACTATTGTAATCCTGTCCGGCGAGGCTCAATGCAGAAATTCCCAGACTCATAGCATCAAAGGTGATAGATGCCAAAAATATATCCAGTGTAGTCTGTACTGATGCCAAATCGGAAAGAAAGGACATTTCGCTAACATTCACAAAATCCGCCCCAAAAGATACATCCCGAAAGACATCCAACGCCCCGCCAAACTGATCCCCGAATGTAACAGAAGCAATTGACAGAATGTCGGAATCAAAACTAACCAGAAAATCGAAACTTCTGACCAAACTACTCGCGTCTGAAAAATAAACATCCACCGTTGCTTGACTCCCCAAGCTTACCGTGTCCTCGTGAGGCCTGGTTTCAATAAACCCTGCCATACTGTTTAATGAGAACAAGGCGACGAGACTGAGTAACCCTATTCTTAAACAGCGATAAAAATTTTTTTTAACCATGCTCAATTTCTCCGTTTTTTACTGCTTCCAATAATAATTACAATCTGGCAGCGAGACTGGTGATGTAGCTATCGCCAGCCCCCCTTAACCTGTTCCATCTGTTACTGAGACGCACAATTCAACAAGGTACATTGATTCACGCACAAACCACCATCGACTACCGTCACCACACCGTCTCCATTGGCATCAGCCGGATCATTTTCTCCGATGGCCAGCGTATTCCTGCGTGACAGGATGGCATTGATGTCCACTCGATCAATCAATCCATCATCATTCAAATCACAGACTTGAGGTGAGTTTTTGGTCAATGTAATTCCCGTCACGGTGATGGTTGACATTTCATCCCGGATAATCGCTTTAATCACATACTCTCCGTCGGGCAACCCATCCAGATCCCATTCGAATTGATCCTGCTCTCCGTCGCCATCTTCAGAGAGTCCCTCGGCAATGAGGGTGGTGTTGGCAATCAACCGAATACTGGCTGAACTGTCGGGATCGCTGTCAGTCCATTTCAGCAGCAAAGGACCACCAAAGCGGGTCATATCTTCAGTTGGCTCAACAAACGTGAATACTGGGGCATCGTTTTCATTGTCCAGTTTGACCGTAAAGGCCTGCAGTGCACTCCAGGCGCTGGCTTGATCATTCACCCCTAACACTTTCACCCGCCACCAGTAGGTTTGGCCCTCGATTAAGTCACGATCCAACGTCCATGAAACCATGTCATCTTTTTCAACTCCAGCACTTTGCACAACAAGTTCAACACCACTTTCATCGGTGTAGACCGCAAACACGTACTGCAAATCGACTTGTCCGGAACTCAATGGATGCGCAGACAAGGTTGGCCTTGTCACTTCCACCCAGGTGTTATGGGCTGGATTATTAAGCGTGGGGACGGGTAAACTGGTATCTAAACTGACCTGGAACTGACTATAAGCCCATGAACTGGTATTCTGACCATCACTCGCCTGAACCCGCCAGAAATACTGAGTACCATCCTGCAACCCGGTCATAGGCCACCGGGTGCGGGAGTCAGATTGTACAATGGCCTCAGATGACATGAGCGAAGGCGAATTGAAAGCATCCGTTTCATCGATTTCAAAGAAATAGCTCAGCATCGCCCCTTCGGGATCGGTCGCATTCTCGATCACCAACTCCACATTCGCACTGTCAACGATGGCACGATTGGCAGGTAAACGCAGAGTCGGCGTCGTTGGCGACTCATTCAGACGAGCCACTTTAAAGCTGGCCGGATCGCTATCGGCCACAGCACCATGCTCATCGGCTACGTGAGCGATCCATAGGTACATCTCCTGGGATACCAGTTCAGCAGGTACCGACCAACTTGTCGTACCATTGCTCCCTTCAGGTAGTCCCATTACTTCAGCCACTGGGTTTTCCAGGTTCGTGTCCGAAGCGAGAAAAACGGTGAATCCATAGGTGAGCGCATCGCCATCGGGGTCAATACTGTTTTTAACCGAGAGTACCGGATGGGGGGACCCAACAAAAGCGCCTTCCACAGGTGATAAAATGAGAGGAGTTTCAGGTGACTGGTTTGCAGTATTGAGACGAAATCGGCTGTTGACCCAATCGCTGGTTGCGTGCTGGCTCAGTGCCTGAGCTCGCCAGTAATAGAGCTGGTTATCAATTAGGGTTCCTCCGCTCACCAGGTGTTCTGGTCTAAGCGGAATCGTTGTCGTTGCCTCTCCCTCTGGGATAGCCTCAACACGACCAACCATAATCGAATAACCCGCATCCTGGAACAGCTCAATCGTATAGGAGACATACATGTCGCCACTGTGTTGGGCGTTTGTCAAAACAAATGTGGGTAACGGTGCTGGCACGTCATCATCATAACCAGGAGAGACTATTTCCGGAGTACCTGGTGCTGCTTCTGCCACAAGCGGATTGCTTCCGTTGAGGTATTCAAGCAAATCAGAGATCCCGTCATTATCAAAATCTCCGGTACCATCGCGGGTCAGATTACCAAAATGTTCTAGCTCCCAGGCGTCTTCCATACCATCGCCGTCACTGTCATTATCTGGATTTACCGTCAGTTTGACATTTCGTGTTGACTTTAACTGACCGTCCGTTGCTTCAAACGAGAGCAAATAATTACCTGCCTGGCCAATCTGCGGGAACCAGTGAAAAGTGGCTGTTCCATCATTAGCTGAAGTAAACGTCGAGCCGGTTGGCGGATTGGTAATGGAAAGCACAGGGATGGTATTATTCGGATCCGATGCCTGCACAAGAAAGCCAACCTGTCCACCTTCTGCCGCTGTTTTATCCTGTATAAATTGAATAACGGGCGCTTGATTCTCAACCGAGTTATCTCCAAATACGAGCGTATAGGAGACCTGAGGATGACTATCAAAGACATTAACAAAGTAATCAAAATGGATCTTGTCATCCTTGATCGATTTGCTTAACCAGAAGTTACTGGCCGGGATCACTTTTCCATCCGCGCGAATCACCTTGGTCAGTGCTTTTTCGCCCACATAGGGATCAGGCACTTGAATATAACTCAAGCCAGAAACCGGTGTGAGCGACAGCATTCGGCGAGCTTCATTGCCTACCCGTGTTTCTGAACCCAGTGCCCCATCCAGTTTGGTCACTGCAGAGCAGTCTTCACAACCAGGGGCGCCAGTCAATAAGTTGTCTGATTCGTAGACTTTATAATTGTTGACCCCGTCATGCGCTAAAAAGTCCAGATTATTGTCACGCCCAGCCAAATCGACTCTCACATCCCTAACCAGGAGATGGGTATTCACTACATCGATTAATGAAGTAAGCGCGCCACCTAATTCATCGGCATGACTGACCCTTGCGTTGATATCTACAAATCTTCCCGTTAATGAGGTTTCCATGATCCAGCGCCCAGTTCGATTTCGGTTGCCTTCAATATCGCCAAAATCAAGCAATAGGGTTTTGGTTGCTGGCTGATCATCAACGAAACTACCCACAATACTAAAATCGACCAGAAGATTTTTTTCGTTTTCAACAATTTCAGGCTGTGCGGAATCGATTTTCACTTTGTGTGCCGTACCACTGCCGTGGTTGGCGACACGCACGCCTAACGAATATGGTTCGACCTGTTCAATTACTGAAGTAAACGGGTTATCACCATTCACCTCATGGGTTAAGAAATAATCCAGAATAAGTTTGGGTTGAGGTTTAACAACGATAGTGTCATTAGCAACCTGGAAGGTTCTTGGCTGACCGCCATACGTTAGATCGAGTTCAGCGCCCACAAAATAAAGCTGCCCGCTTAAATCAGATCCTCCTGCCCCTTGCGCCGGGATAATTAACCAACGGATTTCCCCTACTTCAGCGGGTGCAATACTGCCATCGGTTATTTCGCCATTTTCGCCTTCCGATAATGTACTAACTCCGGCGGAGCCATCTAATCGGATAAAAAACAACGCACTTGAATGATTCGGATCTGAACTGGCCACAACCGGTAACCCATTGGCATCCTTGAAGTGGATAGTGATCTGGAGATTATTGAGGGAAAAGGTATCAAGCGTATTGGTAATTCGCATGATTGCTTCAAACGCCTGACGCTCCAAAGTTAACTCCTGGGAAATTTCGATTTTCACTTCCGCACACAACGACTCGGTTGCGGATGTGCCAAAAGACAACAACCAAAAGGCAACGAAGGCAATAAAACTATAACTTAATCGAATCACAACTACTCCCTTTTGCAATTAAGGCCAGCAGTAGCAATCCCAATACTGGCAACACACTAATTCACTTTCCGTTCCTTGAATCACCCCAATGCCCTGCCCCGGATAACCATTTATTAGGTACTTGTTACACCCCGTTATTGGTGACCGAAGCACTGGGTTCAGACTCTATCTCATAAAATTTCAATGTAACCGTTCAAACCAGGACATAATTTAACCCCCGCTTCCACAAGAGTAAAGCTCCCCTGACTTAAACAAACCTCAGGAGAACCCATGAAAAAAACGCAATATCCACCGCAGCGAACAGGACTGGCAGGCCATCTTTGATCACTTCAATAAAAGCGGTCTTACCCAAGACGTGTTTTGCCAGCAAAACCAACCGGCGCCGAGCACGTTTTCCAAATGGAAAAGACAATTCGGGTAAACCTGTCTTGATTAACGAAATTTTATCCCGGTCTGATTTCCGTAAGGGGTCGATTTCGGTGTAGGCAACGGTTGGCGTGATCAAGTAAAGCCAGCCGGCTTGCGGATTATTATTCCTGCCGGATGGTTTTTCTGTTGTTAGCGAGCAAGTTCGTTGAGCGCTTCAATGGCGTGCTCTGCAAGTTCACCTTGAACAAAGATATGATCATGGTAATAACCTGCAACAACATTTGCACTTATTCCCTTTTCCGCAAGTTTATCTGAAAATGCAGCCGTCAGCCCGACGGCATCAAGACTTGAGTGAACATTTAAAGTGATGCCTTTGAACACTGTTTCATAACCAATGCCTCTTTCATCTGCTTCAGACCTGGGGATAATCAATGTAAGCCCCTCTGATTCAGCGATTGCAACTATCGGGTTGAGTTCAGAGTAATCCCCGTATCGAGCACCCGGGAGAGTGCAAAACACATATTCTCCATTTATCAGACAAGGGGATATAAATCTGAGTATCGTCTGTAAATCTTTTTCGCCAGTCATGGAACAGTCTGTTCGCCAACTCCCAGAATAGTATGAAAAAACTCATTTAGCCGAGACATTTGAAAGTTTCTGTCAGTTTCAGGAAATTATTTAATCTACTCGACAAATGCCGGATTTGATTTCCAGAATAGTTTCAGAGCTTTCCTTGCATAGTGATGACTCTTCATCACAAATACCTTTTGGATAAGTAACCAGAGCAATTTTTGGCATTTCTGCTATACCTTATTTAGATATAGATTTTTCTGTTTTTCGGGCAGGTCATTCATTCAACACCACCGAAAAACCGGTCGTTCCATTTATCCAGAGTGCCCATTTTATGTCAGATATTGCAGACAAAATCAAAGCCGCAATCCTGAAAGCGATCGAGAATGACTCTCTCGTACTGCCCACGTTGCCCGAGGTCGCATTGCAAGTGAGAGAAATTGCAGAAGACCCCGACTCCTCTATCGGGCAGATTGTTGATGTCATCAGCAATGATGCCGCGCTCACAGCACGTATCATCCGAGTTTGCAACAGCCCTCTGCTTCGGGGAAACAGGGAAATAACCGCACTTAACATGGCAGTGAATCGGCTTGGCATGTCATACACGAGTAATCTGGCTACCGGTCTTGCGATGGAGCAAATGTTTCAGGCAACGACAGAAATGATCGACAGAAAAATGCGGGAAGTCTGGCAGCAAAGTACCGAAATAGCGGGGATATGCCATGTGCTTTGTGCAAACTATACCAATCTGAAACCGGATCAGGCAACGCTGGCGGGGCTCGTTCACCAGATCGGAGTTCTCCCCATCCTCAGGTTTGTAGAGGATAAAGGGATTCGTATCAATAGCGTCATTCTGGACAATATTATTGATGCCATTCACCCCCAGATAGGAGCCAGAATTTTACAAAAATGGGATTTTCCTGCGGAGTTACGAAGTATTCCGGTTGATTATCTGGATTTTGAAAGAAAAGTGGCCACAGCCGATTATGCCGATATCGTTATGGTGGCCAATTTACAGAGCAATGCCGGAACCAATCACCCGACCGCACAACTGGACTGGAGCCGGTTTTCCGCATTTTCAAGACTGGGGCTCGACCCTGAAATTGATATGAGTGAAGCGGAAGACCTGTCTGAACAAATGGAGGCGGCCACCGCTTTGCTGAACAGCTAGCCAGTCCGGGCCGTTCTGCGTAACCACCCGTCTTCGGGGGCGCAGTTTTCGTCACTTGTGATCACCTCTTATCACCTGGTAGAGCCCAGTTTACAGGCTCTACGTTCCTTGACTGAAGATAGTGGTTCGCCTTTGAAAAATGGCGACAACCGAAAAAGCCCCGATGAGCCGATAAGGGCGAAGGATGTGGTGCAGTCAGAACCAGGTGGCGGTTACGATCAATCAATTGCCCCTTTTTCTGGGCGTAACTTCCCCAGAGCAAGAAAACCAGGCCATCCCGACGCTCATTCAACCGGGCAATTGCCTGATCGGTAAACCTTTCCCAGCCTTTTCCCGAATGGGAATTGGCTTTCCCGTGCTCAACAGTCAGCACGGCATTCAGTAACAGAACGCCCTGCTCACTCCATGATGTCAGACAGCCACTCGACGGAACCGGAATGCCCAGATCGGACTGAAGCTCTTTAAATATATTGACCAGGGATGGCGGCACCCTGACCCCGGGCATTACCGAGAAGCAGAGTCCGTGCGCCTGGTTCGGTCCGTGGTAAGGATCCTGGCCGAGTATGACCACTTTCACCATGTCAAAGGGCGTGTGATTAAATGCACTGAAAATACAGGGGCCTGGCGGGTAGATTGCCTTGCCCCGCTTTTTCTCGGCGGCCAGAAAACTGCGCAGGGTTTTCATATAGTCCTTGTCAAACTCTCCGCCGATCACTTCCATCCAGGAGTCATGCAACCGTCCCTTTTTATCGGTACTCACCGGTTCAGTCTCGCGGCTTCATATGCGGAAACAGTATCACATCCTTAATCGTCGGGGAGTCAGTGAACAGCATCACAAGACGATCAATACCAATACCCTCACCCGCTGTTGGCGGCAAACCATATTCCAGGGCGACAATATAGTCTTCATCATAGTGCATCGCTTCATCATCACCTGCATCTTTTTCGGCAACCTGCTTGCGGAATCGTTCCGCCTGGTCTTCGGCATCATTCAGCTCGGAAAAGCCATTGGCCAATTCCCGACCACCGACAAAAAACTCAAACCGGTCAGTGACGAACGGATTCTCGTCATTCCGGCGGGCCAGTGGCGACACCTCCCAGGGGTAGGCAGTAATAAAGGTCGGCTGTTGCAGCTCATGCTCCGCAGTCTGTTCGAATATCTCGCACAGGTATTTACCCGCTCCCCATACATTGGGGTTCTCCGGCTCTTTTACACCAACCGCTTTTGC
Organism: Pseudomonadota bacterium; assembly: GCA_002747395.1. Classification (GTDB taxonomy): domain Bacteria; phylum Pseudomonadota; class Gammaproteobacteria; order Pseudomonadales; family Oleiphilaceae; genus LZORAL124-50-18. The sequence goes on along the minus strand of PDPE01000033.1, from coordinate 81,255 downwards.
ATAACTGCGCAATTGTTCAAGATGATTTTGCGGGTTATTGATCACATCTGCATCAAACTGTGGATTGTATTTCAATACGGCTTCCGCCATGGTGAGACGCTGGAAAGGCTGACTGAAATCATAGATCCCCTGTTCAAGAATATTGCCCTCTGCATCCCGACTGGTATACGCAATAGCGGTCGTACCCAGTACATCCAGTGCCACGCTGCGCAGCATGTCTTCAGTTGTATCCATCAAATCATGGTAGTCGGCATAGGCCTGATAAAACTCGATCATGGTAAATTCCGGATTATGCCGGGTAGATAACCCCTCATTACGGAAGTTCCGGTTGATTTCAAATACCCGCTCAAAGCCGCCAACCACCAGTCGCTTGAGATACAGCTCGGGCGCGATACGCAAAAACATTTCCATATCCATGGCGTTGTGCCGGGTAATAAAGGGTTTGGCCGTTGCACCGCCGGGAATCACCTGAAGCATCGGAGTTTCCACTTCAATAAAGCCCCGGTCACTCAGGTACTTTCTGATACCTTCAATAATTTTGGAACGAACCAGAAAAAGGTCTCGGGTGCTTTTATTGATGATCAGATCAATATAGCGTTGTCGATATCGGGTTTCCTGGTCAGCCAGACCATGAAATTTTTCTGGCAACGGGCGCAATGACTTGGTCAGGATAATCAGATCATCAGCACTTTCCACATTGACATACAGATCACCCTTGCCCGATTTGTGAATACAACCTTTCACCCCGACGATGTCGCCCAGATCAAGTAAATTCCATGCAGGAATTTCCTTTTGCAATTTCTTCCCCACGTAAAACTGAATCGAGCCGGACACATCCTGAATACCGACAAAGGGCCCCCCACGACGCATGACCCGCCCGGCAACAGAGACGACTTCATGCAATTCGGCCAGTTCTTCCTTTTCCCTGTCACCCAGCCTGGATTGCAGCTCGCCAGACAAGTGCTGCCGCTGAAACCGGTTGGGGTAACCATTGGCCTTGCACCCTTCACGTAATTCATTCAACTTTGCGCGGCGCTCCGCAACCAACTTGTTTTCGTCTTGCTGAACCTGGTTTTGATCACTCATTCGGTCTATAGCCCTTGCTTCAAACTTGCTTCAATAAATTTGTCCAAATCACCGTCCAGTACGGCGGTGGTATTGCGTGTTTCAATATTGGTACGCAGATCCTTGATTCGAGAGTCATCCAGTACATAAGACCGTATCTGGCTACCCCAGCCAATATCAGACTTGGTATCTTCCATAGCCTGGGCGGCAGCCGAGCGTTTCAGCATTTCCTGCTCGTACAGTCTGGCTCTCAACTGCTGCATCGCCTTGTCCTTGTTCTGGTGCTGAGACCGCTGATTCTGACAGGACACCACAATGCCACTCGGTTCATGGGTAATGCGCACCGCTGAATCTGTGGTATTTACATGCTGCCCCCCTGCACCACTGGATCGGTAGGTGTCGATACGCAAATCGGCGGGGTTGATGTGTATTTCAACACTGTCATCAATTTCAGGAGAAACAAACACGGAGGCAAAGGAGGTGTGACGACGATTACCGGAATCAAAGGGAGACTTTCTCACCAGTCGATGAACACCCGTCTCGGTTCTCAGCCAGCCAAAGGCGTAATCACCGGTAAATTGAACCGTTGCGCTTTTTATCCCGGCAACATCACCCGCTGACACTTCAACCAACTCTGTCTTGAAACCTTTGTGTTCACCCCAGCGCAGGTACATTCTGAGCATCATGTTTGCCCAGTCCTGGGCTTCCGTGCCGCCGGACCCGGACTGAATATCCAGATAGGCATTGTTGGCATCCATTTCGCCCGAGAACATACGTTTGAATTCAAGATCAGCCAGTTGTTTTGACATGGTTTGCAGTTCAGATTCCACTTCACTGACCAGGTCTGCATCCTGCTCTTCCACCGCCATGTCGAGTAACTCTTCGGCATCACCCAGGCCTGTCAGCAGGGTTTCAATGGTGGATACCACGGATTCAAGCAAAACACGCTCTTTGCCCAGCGCCTGGGCTCTTTCAGGTGAATCCCATATTTTCGGGTCTTCCAGTTCACGTTCGACTTCTACCAGGCGCTCTTTTCTGGTATCAAAGTCAAAGATACCCCCGGAGGGTTTCGGTACGAAGACGAAAGTCCTTGATGGTTTGTACAATCGGGTTGACTTCAAGCATAGTGGTGTCTCGCATTATTTGGAAAAAACAGATTAGAAATAGAATAAATCAGAAATAGAATAAGGGGGAGGTATTCTATCGGATATTTCAGCAAGGCTCCAGATAGTCTACAAGCAACTGTAGTGAAGATTTGCCGCGAAAATGGTTCACATCCAGTTTGAATGCAGCCCGTATTTTCTTTGGCATATCCTGCCCGACCCAGGGACTGCCAAACTGAATGGCATCCACCACCGGCAAATCGGACATTCCCCGGTCAGGCAAGTCAGAGTCAATCACCGGCCGCAAGGTCAGCTTGAGGTGGCGCACTCCAACTACCCGGGAACTATCCACGCAAAACAGGCCATCAAAAACCGGCTCGGGAAACCCCTGCCCCCAGGGAGCCACCTGCCTGATCTGCTCGGCAAGTTCCAGTGAGAATTGATCTGCACTCAAACTTCCATCGGTCAGAATGACCGGCTGCAAATCCACCTCCTGAATCATCGTTCTCACCACCTGATCAAAACAGCGGGAAAACTCGGATAAATATGGCTGATCTATGGTTAGGCCGGCGGCCATGGCATGACCGCCAAACTTCAGTATCACCCCCGGTTTCAATGTGGCCACCCTTTCCAGCGCATCACGAATATGCAGGCCGGAAATTGACCGGCATGACCCTTTCAGTTGCCCCTGCTCTTCCGCCTCTGCAAAGACAACCACCGGATGATTCATTCTTTCCTTTACCCTGGAGGCGACCAGCCCGGTTACCCCCTGGTGGAACCCGGTGTTGAACAAGGTAACGCCCCAGGGCACCGAATGTGATGCCTCCAGTTCTTCTATGGCCGAATTGGCCAGCATTAACATATCCTGCTCAATCTGCTTTCGGTCATCATTAAAGCTGTTCAGCACATTGGCCAGGGTTTCTGCCTGCCCCCAGTCATCAGTGAGCAGACACTCGACACCCACGGTAATATCGTCGAGCCGCCCCGCGGCATTCAGTCTCGGGCCGACAGAAAACCCCAGATCGCTGGCAACCACTCTCCGATAATCCTTTCCCGCCAGTTTCAATAACATCAAAATACCGGGCCTGGCCTTACCTGCTCGTATGCGTTCGAGTCCGCGATTGACCAGAATGCGATTATTGTAATCGAGCCTGACAACATCGGAGACCGTGCCGAGGGCCACCAGATCAAGAAGTTCAGCCATATTGGGAGCGGAAATGCCTCTGGATGCAAACCAGCCTTTTTCCCTGAGCGCACTTCTCAGCGCACACATTACATAGAATATGACACCCACACCCGCAGCATTTTTGCTGATAAAGCGGCAGCCGTGCTGATTCGGGTTGACGATAGCGTCCGCCTCTGGCAAAACAGCACCGGGCAGGTGGTGATCCGTCACCAAAACCCGGATACCTGATTGCTTTGCCTTGCTCACCCCCTGCACGCAGGAAATACCGCTATCCACGGTGAGGATTAAATCGGGATTACTGCGCGCCGCCAACTCGACCAGTTTGGGGGATAATCCGTAACCAAAGTCAAAGCGATCAGGCACCAGGTATTCCACATGACGCAACCCCATCGAACGCAGTGCCGACACTGCCAGTGCCGTACTGGTTGCGCCATCGGCATCGTAGTCACCAGCTACAACGACTCTGCCATCATTTTCAATCATTTCAACCAGAAGGGCCGTCGCTTTTTCCATTCCCATAAAGTCATCAGGCGTTGCCAATCCGGACAGGGAAAGATCAAGCGCCCGGGCATCATAAACACCTCTTTTGATAAATAGCTGTCGAATAAGCAGGGGAATATGATCCGGAAGGCCGTCGGCAATCCTGTCTGCATCATCAGGAAGTTCTCTTCGAATAATTTTTTTTGTTCGGTAATTCATAGGGGCAGGAAACCGGCTGATTGCATGTTGTCGATAACAACAAAGGGAAGAATAAAAGAATAAACACTCTGAAAAAAACACTCTGAAAAAAAAAGGGTTGTAACACCCTTTTTAAAAAGACATCGGAAGAGAAAACGGAAGTCAGGGTCTGATGTTGTCCTTGATGTATTGGTGGACTTCCGAAATATCGTTGGCAACAACACTGAAACGCTCTTCCCTGTCAAACAGGCCTGCCAGGTGGTGCGGCAGATCCGGTTTCACTCCGACCCCTGCTTTCTGAATTGCCTCCGGGAATTTGGCGGGGTGAGCGGTACCCAAAGTTATCATGGGCACCCTGCTATCCCTGCGGCACACCCTGGCCGCTTTCACACCGATAGCAGTGTGAGGATCGAGCAGTTCTTCGGTTTCATCAAAAATCTCCCTAATGGTGTTACAGGTCATTTCATCATCGACCGAATAGCTGTCAAAAAGCGTTTTTGCAAGATTCCAGCGATGCTCTTCTATCGAGTCTCCCCCTTCGCTATGCAGGCGCTCCATTCGCTCACTGAGCAATTGACCATCTCTGCCAAACAGATCAAACAGGAGTCTTTCAAAATTACTGGACACCGCAATATCCATACTGGGTGACAACGTATGGAAAATACCTTCCACACTATACTGGTTCTTGCTGATAAACCGATGCAGTATGTCGTTTCGATTGGTCGCAATAACCAGTTGATTAATCGGCAAACCCATATTTCGGGCCAGATAACCCGCGAAAATATCACCAAAGTTTCCTGTCGGCACAGAAAAGGACACACTGCGAGACGGCCCACCCAGCGCCAGTGAAGCATGGAAGTAGTAAACGATCTGAGCCATGATTCTTGCCCAGTTAATGGAATTGACAGCAACCAGTGAACGCTTTCCTTCAAGGAAGGACTGGTCATTGAAACTGGCTTTCACCATGCGCTGACAGTCGTCGAAGTTGCCTTCTACAGCAAGGTTGTGAATATTGTCTCCAATAACCGTTGTCATCTGTTTACGCTGCACATCAGACACCCGATTGTGAGGATGAAGAATAAAAATATCTACATTCTTGCAGCGCTTGCAGCCTTCTATCGCCGCTGACCCGGTATCACCCGAGGTGGCACCAAGAATCACCACATGCTGCTTTCGCTTTTCCAATACATAATCGAGCAATCGACCCAGTAATTGCAATGCAAAATCCTTGAACGCCAGGGTGGGGCCACGGAACAGTTCCATCACCCACTCATTGGTGTCTAACTGGGTCAGAGGCGCGACCGCGGTATGAGAAAACTCACCGGAATAGGTTTCTTCCAGCATGGTTTTGAACAGATCCCGGGGAATCGATTCTTCCACAAAGGGGTACATGACCTCAAGGGCAAGTTCGGCATAGGAAAGGCCCCGAAAGGATTCGATTTGCTCCAGGGTAAACCGGGGCAGGGACTCTGGCACGTAGAGCCCGCCATCGGAGGCAAGGCCGGTCAAAAGGACATCTTCAAACTTCAATGCTTCCGCTTTGCCACGGGTGCTTATATATTTCACTGTTTTTACCTGAGTATCATTAACTGTTAATTAGAAGTGTCTGCCCACACCTGCATGAGCCGTTTAGACGCGGCAACCTGTACCATGCGGGCAAGCAATTACAATCGGAATGAAAGCACTGTTACGCATAATTCAAACAGTCTTAAAAATGCTCAACCCTGAGCATCACGACCTTGCCATCAACATCATCCAGTGCCTCAATCGCGGTTATCGCTTCTTTCAGGTTCTTTTCTTTCACCTGGTGAGTCAGCATCATCATGGGAATCATTCCATCGTCAAGCTCCGATTCTCTTTGCATCACCGACTCGATATTGATACCTCTTTCACTTAGCAGAGAAGCCACCCTGGCCAGGACTCCCGGGTTGTCTTTTGCGCGAATACGCAGGTAATAGGCTGAAACCAGCTCGTCCATCGACAGTACGCGACAGGGTTCAATATCTTCCGAACGAAAACCCAGGGGGGAGACAGTATTGCCGCTTTCATCGTCGAAACTTCTGGCAATGTCGACAATATCGGCGATCACCGCCGACGCAGTTGCCTCCGAGCCGGCCCCCGCACCGTAGTACAACGTCTGCCCGACAGCATCTCCATCAATCACAACCGCATTCATCACGCCATCTACCTTGGCGATCATGGTTTGCTCCGGTACCAGCGTAGGGTGTACACGCAACTCAATACCATTCGTATGTTTTCGGGCGATACCCAGGTGTTTGATCCGATAACCGAATTCTTCGGCATGCTCAACATCTATGGTGGAAACTTCACTGATTCCCTGGGTAAAGGCAGAGTCGAATTGCAGCGGAACACCAAATGCGACAGAGGCAAGGATCGTGAGCTTGTGGGCGGCGTCAATTCCCTCGACATCGAAGGTGGGGTCGGCCTCGGCGTAACCCAGCTCTTGCGCCTCCTTCAATACGTCTTCAAAATCACGGCTCTTTTCTCTCATTTCGGTCAGGATAAAGTTACCTGTACCGTTAATAATACCTGCAAGCCAGTTAATCCGGTTTGCAGCCAAACCTTCTTTCAGGGCTTTCAACACAGGTATTCCACCTGCCACGCCCGCTTCAAATGCTATCTTTACATTATTGTTCCGGGCGACTTCGAATAACTCGTTGCCATGCACGGCGATCAGAGCCTTATTCGCAGTAACAACATGCTTGCCGCTTTCCAATGCCTTGAGCACAACCTCTCTGGCCACATCATAGCCACCCATCAACTCGACGAGCACATCCACCTCAGGGTTTGTCGCCACTTCAAAAACATCGGTGGTGAAATTGATACCTGTCAAATCACAGTTGTCACGCTTGCGACGAGAGCCGACCTGTACGATTTTGACCTCTCTGCCTGCCCTGCTGTTAATACGGGCTGAATTTCCTTTCAACACATTGACAGTGCCGCTTGCAACTGTTCCCAATCCACAAATTCCAACTCTTACAGGTTTCAACTTTTACCTCTCTCTGACTTGTCGTTGATCTCGGATAACCATAAACCAGATAGACTATCTGCTTATAATGCTTGCTGTCTGGAGTACCTGAAGCTGTATGCTCATTCCAATATTCTCTGCCAACCGGCATATTATAACTATTTGGCCAGGAAAAACACTCAGGCTCGACACATTGGACAACAGATTCCAATCATTCAGCTTTTAATTTCTCTTGTTGCCTGACATTCTGCTTCACCTGTTCAACCGCAGGAGAAACAAATTTTTCAGGTAATTGATAAAAGTTTTCGGGCAAGCTGGTGAGATGACTGCGGTATAGGTAAAGCTCTTTTAATTGAGTGAGTTGGCAGATGCTTTCGGGCAGGCGGATGGTATGGTTGTCCCCAAGGTTTCGAGGTAATGGCGGTTTTTGCAGAAAACCCGCTTCAAGCTGGAGTAAACGAAATTGGAGTGAACGAAATGATGTGCAATACCACGATGTACAATACATTAATGTGCAATACATTGTGACATTGCGGAACCGGGCAAAAGCGCCATTCTAACGGGTAAAATGACGCCTGATCGAATTTGCTGAAATCAGAATTAAAAAAATATCAGAGCAGACCCAGGCTCCTGGCCATTTTATCAGCAGGCATGTAACCCCTTATCACCTGGCCGGATTCCAGGAAAATGGCCGGGGTTCCCGTTACGCCCATTCGATGCCCGAGTTCAAACTGGGCATCAACCGGGTTGTCACATTTCAAATCAGGCACTTCCTTGCCCTGTTTAGCCAGCGTCATGGTCGTATTCCTGTCTTTCGCACACCAGGTAGAAACGACCTTGTCGTAAGACTTGCTTCCAATACCTGCACGAGGATAGGCCAGATAATCAACCTGGATTCCATACTCGTTTAAAAGAGGGACTTCATTGTGCAGTTTTCGGCAATAGAAGCAGTCGATATCCGTAAACACAGTGATCTTTGCTTTCACGTCTTTCGCATTTTTGGGGGCAAAAATTACCTTTTCAGAATCGGGAACTGTTTTTAGCAGCTCTGCCCTTGCCTTTTCCCGACGCTTTTCTGTCAGGTTCTCCAGCCCGTCGGCAGATAGTCGATACAGATCGCCCGCAAAAAAATGACGAGCATCTTCTGTAATGTAAAGCACCTGATCACTATCAGACGCAACCTCGAAAATACCGGGCAATGCTGAATCTGCAACAGACTTTATCTGCAACCCGCGAACGACGGAAGAGAGTTTTTGTTTTATCAGCGTGGTTTTATCCACAGGCACTTCAGACTGAGCGAGCCCGGACATGCCGAGAAACAGGACAGATAGGAATAATCTAAGCACAACACTACCTCAACATTTAAATAAACTTTGCGCCACACCAGGCTACACGAAAGCGACAATCTTCCACAATAGCCGGTTCAAATGCAAGCTGAAAACGAGCCACACCTCGTTTTCTCTCACAAATTTAATCCAAAAAACAAAGCAAATGCTCTTTTCAAAGCGCAGGAGATTACAATAGTAAAAAGCAAAAAAGGCAGCCAAATGCTGCCTTTTTTGCTTGCCGGCGTTTCATGGAAGACCGCCGGATAAAATATGACGTTACTTACTTCAGCTTCTCTTTAATACGAGCTGCCTTACCGCTCAACTCACGCAAGTAATATAACTTGGCCTGACGCACATCACCTCTGCGCTTGACCTTTACGTTGTCAACAATAGGACTATAAGTCTGAAATGTACGCTCTACTCCTACGCCGTAGGAAATTTTACGCACGGTAAATGAAGAGTTCAAACCACGATTTCTCTTGGCTATCACAACGCCTTCGAAAGCCTGCAAACGCTCCCGATCGCCTTCCCTCACCTTTACCTGTACAACAACGGTATCACCGGGTGCAAACTCGGCGATGTCTTTGTTCATTTGCTCAGCTTCCAATGTGCTGATAATTGTGTTCTTGTTACTCATCGATTGCTCCTAAACACCGAAATCGGTCACCCGACCTGCCTAATTAAAACCCTATACCAATCATTACCAGGCACGCGGCCTGACCAACAAATAAAGAAAGCGGACGGCTGGCTCGAAGCTCTATACTTCACTCCTTGCTCCATACCTCACCGCTTGCTCCATACATCACTTCTTGTTTGCATCAACCGCAGACTCGTTCAAATCGAGGCTGAATGGAGAACATTCACGCTGAACTCTCTCCAGCAACCTCTTCTGCTCCTTTGTGAGACTGATTTCGTCCAGCAAATCCGGCCTTCTCAGCCAAGTTCGACCCAGCGACTGCTCCAACCTCCAAAGCCTGATTTCCTCACGGTTACCGCCAAGCAGCACCTCCGGTACTTTCAGGCCCTCATAATTCTCTGGTCTCGTGTAGTGAGGGCAGTCCAGCAGCCCATTAAAAAAAGAGTCTTCAGCGGCAGACTCCCTGTGCCCGAGCACGCCGGGTATAAATCGTGAAACAGCATCTATCACGACCATTGCCGCCAGCTCTCCACCCGTAAGCACGAAATCTCCGAGTGAAATTTCCTCATCGACTTCCAGCTCAATCAGGCGTTCATCAACCCCTTCATACCTTCCCGCAACCAGAATCATGGAATCGCGGGCTGCAAGGTTATCTATTTTCGGTTGATTCAATTTGTCGCCCTGGGGAGACAAATAAATAACCTTTGGATCAAAACCGCTTTCTCCGGCCTTCAATCGGGCCGCAGCAATGGCTCTTCGCAGCGGCTCAACCTTCATAATCATTCCCGGGCCACCGCCGTAACAGCGATCATCAACCGTTCGGTGCCTGTCTTCAGTGAAATCCCTGGGATTCCAAAATCCAACTTCCAGTTTTTTTTCACGAACAGCTCTGCCGGTTACGCCATACTCGGAAATTGCCTGAAACATTTCCGGGAAAAGAGTAACAACACCAACCCACACTGAAGACACCTCTTCCGAACGATGCCGCACCGGACATTGCGACTCGCCGGGGCCAACCTAAAAATCCAGATCCCAATCAACGACCATTCGCTGTTTGCCAAGATCGACTGTTTTAATCACCTGATCAGGCAGATAAGGGATCAATCGTTCCCTGCTGTCAATACTGCCGGCCGTTGACCTCACCACAACCACATCATTGGCGCCGGTTTCTATCATATAGGATACCTTCCCGACCAACGCACCGGTCTCCGAATGATAAACATTCAAGCCTTCCAACTGATGCCAGTAATAATCATTTTCTGATAATGCAGGGAGAGAGCTTGCCGAGACACAGACCTTGCTTCCGCACAGTTTTTCAGCTTCGGTTCTGTCAGAACATCCGGAGAATTTGACAACAATACCCTTGCCGTGAACCTTACCCTGCTCCAGGTCGAAAACTGCCGACTTTCCATCTTGAACCAAAACCCATTTCGGGTAGTTCAAAATATTATCTATCGGATCAGTATAGGAATATATCCTGAGCCAACCTTTAATACCGTAAGGGGAGGTCACTTTACCCAAAGTTGTCAGGGAGTCGGTGTTTTTTTTTCGCTCCGTCTCTTCAGGTATTTGATCAGGCTTCAAGCTTGTTTACTCCAAACCGGTAACGATAGAAACACCTTGATACCAAATGCTCCCTGATACTACCAGCCAACGGCCAACAAATCACCAACAATCAACAGACTGGCAGAGGCCTTGTCAGGCGCTCTTCAGCAAACTCTTTACACGATCACTTGGCTGGGCACCACGACCTATCCAGAAATCGACGCGATCACGATCAATACGCAAACGCTCTTCTCCACCTCGTGCTATCGGGTTAAAAAAGCCTACACGCTCGATAAAGCGACCATCGCGTGAGCATCGGCTGTCAGCAACTGTCAAGTGATAAAAAGGACGTTTCTTGGAACCGCCTCGTGCCAAACGAATTGTTACCATTTCGCTTACTTCCTGTTTTTTAAAATGTTAGAAAAATGTCGGTGCTCGAAAGGGCGCACATTGTAGGGGAAAACAACCATATTGAAAACCTCTTTCTGCAAATTATTATGAATTTAATGCTCTGCACGGCACCCTGAAACCCAAACCGACATCTTTGAGCCTACATCCGCCCCATTGGAGGAAACCCGCCGCCAGGTGGCATCATACCCTTCATACCTCGCATCATATTGGCCATACCGCCCTTTTTGGTGAATTTCTTCATCATTTTCTGCATTTGTCTGTGCTGCTTCAACAATCGGTTTACATCCTGAATCCGGGTACCTGAACCGGCAGCAATGCGACGCTTGCGGGAGTTATTGATCACATCGGGATAGCAACGCTCCTGAACAGTCATCGAACAGATAATAGCCTCCATCTGACTCAGCATAGTATCATTCACCTGCTGCTGCGCCATCTGAGACATTTGTCCCATGCCCGGCAACTTGTCCAGCAGACCGGCCATACCACCCATCTTTTTCATTTGCAGCAACTGATCTCTGAAGTCATCCAGATCAAAGCTCTTGCCTTTCTTTATTTTCCGGGTCAGTTTCTCTGCTTTCTGTTTATCGAGCTTCCTTTCGGCTTCCTCTATCAGAGAAAGTACATCACCCATACCCAGAATCCGGGAGGCGAGCCGGTCAGGATAAAAGGGTTCCAACGCTTCTGTCTTTTCCCCCACTCCAAGGAACTTGACAGGCTTACCCGTAATTGCCCTGACAGACAGCGCCGCACCACCTCGCGCGTCACCATCTGTTTTGGTCAAAACAACACCGGTCAGTGGCAGGGCATCATTAAATGCCCTGGCTGTATTGGCCGCATCCTGACCGGTCATTGCATCCACCACAAAGAGCGTTTCAACCGGCTCGACAGAACGATGGAGCTCCTTGATCTCGGACATCATCTGGTCATCAATATGCAGGCGCCCGGCCGTATCGACGATCAGAACATCAAAAAAAGCTTTTTTGGCTGCCGTCCTGGCATGTTCCACGATGGTAACAGGCGCCTGCCCGGCCGAACTGTCGAAAAACTCGACACCGACACTGTCAGCCAGTGTTTTCAACTGCTGAATGGCCGCAGGACGGTAGACGTCGGCACTCACCACCATGACTTTTTTCTTTTTTCGTTCTTTGAGAAATCGGGCCAACTTTGCCACAGTCGTAGTTTTACCTGCACCCTGCAATCCGGCCATCAAAATGACAGCAGGCGGCTGAGCATTCAGCGACAAATCTTCACAGGCGCTCCCCATTACCGCTGTCAGCTCGGCGTTAACGACCTTGACAAACTCCTGACCCGGGGTAAGGCTTCTCTGTACATCTTGCCCTACCGCCTTTTGCTTGACCTGTTCAATAAAGTCCTTTACAACCGGCAGAGCGACATCCGCTTCCAGAAGCGCCATGCGAACTTCGCGCAGGGTTTCCCTGATATTATCTTCAGTCAGCCTTGCCTGGCCTGTTATCTTGTTAAGGCTCTCTGACAATCTGTCGGTCAAATTTTCAAACATATCTCTTTATCTCATCCCACACTTTAACAATCACTGTTGACAACGCGCCTGTTGCACCGGATAACAACGTTTCGGCACCGTTAACAACCACCTGGCAGCCCGACACGCCTGCCCATTCTTTTCTGACACGCGAAGGTATCGCAGCATTATAAACCAATACCCGGATAAACCAATACCTGCAGAATTTGACCCTCGATGACAATCACCGGCTTTCGTCTGACCATTTGCCCACAAACCTGTATTAAATCATGCCGCAACCATGCTACCCTATGGCAGAGTCATTCAACACACCATACAGAGTCAACCCGTACGCCACACTATGACAATCACACTCGCCCTGTCAGCTGTTTTTTTCTACCTGTCAGGTACCACCTACCATTATCTGCTGTTTCAAAATCGAATTACGCCACGACCTTTTCTCGTATTTCTGCTCGGTATTCTGGCAATCCTCTGCCATGGAGCATTGAACTTTCATCTGGTTGTTCGGGCAGAAGGCATCGATTTCAATTTTTTCAAATCATTGTCGACAATATCCTGGCTCATGGTAGTTATCTCAACCATCGCAAACATCAAAAAGCCCCTATCCAGCTGGTTACTGGTGACCTGCCCCATTGCGGTTTTATCACTCATTGCCCTGCTCGTTTTCAATACCGGCGACTGGCATGCAACAACCAGCCAGGGCGGACTCATCGTACACATTCTGTTTTCGATAACAGCCTACAGCATATTCACCCTTGCAGCCGTCCAGGCCTGCCTGCTCTACTTACAAAACAAATCGCTGCGAACCAATTACAACAGCTTGCTGGTCAAAAATCTCCCGCCATTACAAACGATGGAATCGATCCTTTTTGAAATGCTTTACTCCGGCGCTGCCTTGTTAACTATCGCAATCATTATCGGATTTGTCTTTGTCGAAGACCTTTTTGCTCAAAAACTGGTGCACAAAACCGTTTTTTCACTCATATCCCTCGTCGTGTTTACGACATTGATCATAGGGCACAAAATCTCGGGCTGGCGCGGCGCAACAGCCAGCAGATGGACACTTACCGGTAGCGTTTTACTAATGATCGGCTACTTCGGCAGCAAGGCTGTGATCGAACTGATACTTCAACCCGGTTGACCCCCCTTTTATCTGGCCAAAACTGCTGAAAACAGGCCGTGTCGGCAGCTCACCCCGAATAACACGGTGTTAAAAGGCCTTCACATGAAGAAATTCACATATAAGGGAGAAAGTACCATTCTTTTTTGTGTTAGCTCTCAACCCAATGTATACTGATTGCCAGGTACGTGTTTCAAGCAAAGAAATTGACTGCACATAATAAGAATAGCAATCTGAATCACTCGGTCAGGAAGTCGGTTGAGGTACTCTGTGGGAGCTACAGATGACAGACTGGTTAAATCATATTGTTCGGGATAAAATCTCGGACCGCGCACCGAACCGTGAAACCGAAAAAGTTCAAGCAAAACCAGACTACGAACCTGCTTTTCGTGATTGCTATAATCAATTTCCCGCATATCTGGCCAATCTTGCGTGTCAGAAACTGGCAGAGGTTTTCGATGGTGCGTTTGACGAAATTGACGACCATCTGTTCGACATGGCAAATACTGCACGCAGTAACACCGAGCAGAGCGAACTGTTCGATGCCATGCGGGAGCTGCGGTTAAAACGAAAAAAATTCGAACAATTTATAGACGGCTCGATCAACAAGCTGTTTCTAAACCCCTTCCTGGATGTCCAGTTCAACCAGAGCCGGAATTTCAGCGTGGACGTTTTAAGTCTGGTAGAGGACGAGGAACTGGAAACCCAGGTTCTTATTGAAAGCACCATCAACTCCCTCCGGGTAAACCACCTTGGTGAGATACTTCAGTTTCAGACTCGCTACTCTACTCTGCTGTCCAATTCGACACCATCGAACCCCGCCAACCCGATTGAGCCCGAAAAAATTGCCAACCTTATCGCCAAGGCATGCTCTTATCTCGACCTTGAGCAAGATAACCGGTTGATGGTGCTGAAACATTTCAATAAGGCACTATGTGAAAACTACGCCTCGATCGTGGAAACACTTAACGCTGAATTACTATCCCGGGGGATTTTGCCAGCGCTCAAGTTCAAGTCCGGCACTGACAGCAAAGAGCCAGGCACACAAGGTGCGGCCGCAACTTCAACGGACAAGGAAGAAACAGTAATAGCCCCGACCGGAGCAGATACCGGAGAACAGGATATTCTCAATGAGATGAAGTCATTGCTGTCGAAGCTGCGCAGTAGTATGACGACAGACGAAACCTTGCACCGGAACCTGGTTTCACCGACATACAAACAGGACGAACTGTTTGACACACTGTCCAACCTCCAGAGCACATTCGTATCATCCCGGCTTGACTCGGGAAAGGCGGAGATACTCGATGTAAAAAAAGCGATCAGTCAGCAAGCCTCACGCAGTGGCACTTCGTCCAAATCGATTGCTGAAAATGATGAGGATCTGATAAACCTTGTTTCTATGCTTTTCGAGTTTATTCTGGATGATTACAATCTGTCTGCACCCATTCAGGTACTTATCAGCCGGTTGCAAATCCCCATTCTGAAAGTCGTTTTAAAGGATCAAACATTCTTTAGTAAAGCGACACATCCGGCACGAAAACTGTTAAATGCGCTGGCCAAGGCAGGCATAGGCTGGAACGAAGAAAGCGCACTGAAAAAAGACCAGCTCTTTACCCAGATTCAAAATATCGTTCGACGCATAATTGACGAATTTGATGGAGATATCGGCCTGTTTCAGGAGCTGTATGACGAATTTCAACACTTTATTGAAAGAGAACTCAAGCGCTCTGCCATTATAGAAGCCCGCACGAAAGAAGCAGAAATTGGCAGAATCAAATCTCAACGCGCCCAAACTGCGGTCAAACGGGTTTTAAAGGCGCTGCTGCATGGCACTGACATTCCACCGGCTGCATCGGAAATCCTGCAAAATGGCTGGAGTCGGGTCATGTTCATTGCCTACCTCAAGGATGAATCCGAAAACCGCTGGAAAGAGTCAGTTCATGTTGCGGAAACCCTGGTGTGGTGCCTGGAGCCACACACTGACTCGGCAGAGCGTGAAAGGTGGTGCAGAATCGTTCCGCTACTTCTGAAAAAGCTCAAAACGGGATTAACTGAAATAAGTTACAACTCTGCCAACCTGAACCAGAAGATTGAAGAGTTAAAAAACGCATTGACCAACGCCTATAAAAACCCGACTCCGATCAAACGGGATCATGCTGCACCTGGTGACAACACACGGAAAATTGAAAATCAGGCCGCTGACAACCACCAGTCGTCACAGACTGATGTACTCTCTCCCGAAGATGAGAAAGTGCTCAAATTGTCAGTAGGCGACTGGATAGAATTTTCTCTTGTGAACGGGAGCAAGTTTCGCTGCAAGCTCTCCACAATCATTGAAAGTGCAGACTGTTATATTTTCGTCAACCGACTGGGCCTGAAGGTGCTTGAGAAAACCAGAAAGGAACTGGCAAATGACTTGAAAGAGAAAAAAGTTGCAATACTGCAACAAGGCTTGATGGTGGACAGAGCACTCAATGCGGTCATTGGCAACCTGAGAAAAATGTCGGATAAACGTGCCTGACAGCTTTGATATTCAAGAAAAGACCATTTATCTTCGCATCTCCCTGTCAGCGTCATTGGCTCTTCTTGTTCATACCATTCTCATTCTGGTTGTCATCAGGCTGGTCGATCTCCCTGAGCCGGGCGTTGTTAACACCATTTATGTCAGATTATCCACGCCAGATATCAGTCAACCCGAGAGCACCCCGTCCCGTCCCGTAAACCATAACAGCAAGAAAGAAGCTGAAAAAGCCATTGAACCTGCTTCAACTGATACCAACAAAATCAACACGATCGAGCAAAGTCGGCATCAGGTTGCACCCGGCCTGAAACAAGACACTATCGAGGACTACACGACAGAATCGAAACCACTGGCGGACACCTATGCACCGAAGCACACGCCGAAGCAGTCTCCTGACAGAAAACCGGTCACACCGCCAGATCCTGTTCTGGCAAAACATCATTTCGACACCATACCTGCAGCCCCCTTGCTTTTGCCGAGCAACGAGAGCTATCTGGATCTGAGCGGTCTGTTTGATCAAAAAGAGGTCGCTCCTGCAAAGGTCGCCCAGGTAAGCACTCGCAAGAAAAAACCGATGACCAGCTATGAAATCAGGCTTATCCGTCACATGGCAGAATCAAAAAACTACAATGATAAAATATTCAAACTGAGCCGGATAAAGCGGGAAAGAAACATCGGTCTGGGGATAAGGCTGCAGAGTAACGGGACGCTGGAAAACGCAAGGATTATATCTTCAAGCGGGCTTGAGGCACTGGATGCGGCGACACTCAGATCCGCATATTCGGCCAGCCCTTTCCCCAGCCCTCCCCCTGACCACGCTAAAAACGACTTCACCTATGAACTTGATATCCGATATTTACCGCGGCCTGAAGGCTAATCGGGTGGAAGGCGATCAAGCGAAATACAGTCGGGTGAAAAACAATCGCAGCAAGGGGCAGCAAGTATACTTACTCAGCCTGTCCTGCGTCTGCTGCACACTCCTTGACCAGCTTCTGCAACTCTCCACTTTCAAACATTTCAGTAATAATGTCACAACCGCCAATCAGCTCGCCTTTTATATATAGCTGAGGGAAAGTTGGCCAGTTGGAATACACTTTCAACTGTTCCCTTATCTCCGGGTTTTCGAGAATATTGACGTAGGCGAAACGCTCACCACACGCCATCAGGGACTGCACCGAGCGTGCAGAAAATCCGCACTGGGGAGCTTGAGGGGTACCTTTCATATACAAAATAATATCGTTACCTGAAAGCTGTTCTTTGATGGTTTCTATAATATCCATGGATGTTCCTTCCGTTTGTATGTAAGCGCATGAGTTGGCGAGGCAGAGCTCTTCTGCGCGCTGGCGCGTATTGTACCCATTTTAAGCCGGTTGAACAATTTTGGTCGTTATTTCATCAGAATTGCCTCGACCCGCTCGTCATATACCGATTACTCCGTTAAATCTGACTGACCAGGAAGCAGGTTTTCTGGTATCATCCATTTCCAGATGAATCAGAATGTACGCAGGTGATGACCGGAAAAGTCCACGTCAGTCACTTTTACCTTTAGACAAACCACTACGGGCGGGAGCACAACTTCCGCCCGTAGTTGTTTATTTCAGAGCAAAGCAGAAATGAAAGTCAGACATTTTTTGACATTGAAAGACTTGACACCTCCAGAACTTGAGCAAATTGTCTTCAGAGCAATCGAGCTGAAAAAAATGCACAGGGAAGGTGCCATTTACGAACCCCTGAAGAACCGTGTGATGGGTATGATTTTCGAAAAATCATCCACCCGGACACGGGTTTCCTTTGAATCCGGCATGGCTCAATTCGGTGGACACGCGCTTTTTCTTTCGTCAAGGGACACGCAACTGGGACGAGGAGAACCAATAGAAGACAGTGCTCGCGTATTGTCCAGTATGGTCGATATCATTATGATTCGAACTTTCGAGCATTCAATCGTTGAAAAATTCGCCGAGTATTCTTCCGTTCCGGTCATCAACGCACTCACTGACGATTACCATCCCTGCCAACTCCTGGCAGACATGCAAACCTACTACGAACTCAGGGGAAGCATCAAGGGGAAAACCGTAGCCTGGATAGGCGATGGCAATAATATGTGCCACTCCTTTATCAATGCTGCCGCACAGTTTGACTTCAACTTGACCATTGCCTGCCCGGAAGGGTATGAACCCAAACAGGCCATAGTGGCACCTCACCAGGATTGTGTAAAAATACTGCGATCCCCGGAAGAGGCCGTCGCCGGAGCCAGCCTGGTTGCTACTGATGTCTGGGCATCCATGGGGCAGGAAGACGAGTCTGATAAAAGGCTGGCTGTTTTCAAAGGCTTCCAGGTCAACGCGCAGCTGATGAGCAAGGCTAACGATGACGCCCTGTTTATGCACTGTTTGCCTGCTCACCGTGGCGAAGAAGTCAGTGCCGGGATAATGGATCATCCTGCTTCGGCTGTATGGCAGGAAGCTGAAAACCGGCTTCACGCCCAAAAAGCGCTGGTTGAATTTTTGATGAACAAGCAGTAGATACTCGGCAAGGACACACCGGTAAGGCACTGTTTAACGACAGTGCTCCTGTCGGCGGCACCGCTTCTTCACCTGCTATCACCCGTTTAACATACCTGTTATTACAACCATTATCACTTTGCGGAAAATATAGTGCTTACCGTCAACAATATCACCTGTCAATACGGCCGGGAAATAGTGATCCGGAATTTCAACATATCCTTGTCTCATGGTGATATTGGCTGTTTACTTGGCCCCAGCGGGTGCGGAAAATCGACCGTACTCAGGGCGATAGCCGGGTTCCAGGAAATATCCGAAGGCAGTATCAGCCTGAATTCGCAGCAGATTTCCTCACCAGAACAGATGGTGGTTCCCGAAAAAAGAAACATTGGCATGGTATTTCAGGACTATGCGCTGTTCCCTCACCTTACCGTCAGTGAAAACATCGGATTCGGGCTGCACAGGCTGGACAAACACAGCAGAAAACAAAGGATTGGCCGCTTGTTGGATCTGGTGCATCTGAACCCGTTCAAAGACAAGTACCCGCATGAACTATCCGGTGGCCAACAACAGAGAGTGGCTCTTGCCAGAGCACTGGCACCGGAGCCCGCGCTGGTTTTACTCGACGAACCCTTTTCCAATCTGGATACGGAGCTTCGGAGAAAGCTCAACATAGAAGTCAGGAATATACTGAAAGAGGTGAAAACAAGCGGCATTCTGGTCACACATGACCAGCAGGAAGCCTTTGCGGTAAGCGACTATGTCGGGGTTATCGAAAACAAGATCATCACACAATGGGACACCCCATATAACCTGTATCACAAACCGAAAACGCCATTTATCGGCAAATTTATCGGTCAGGGAAGTTTTATTTCGGGAACATTGTTGGACAAGGGCATGATTCGTTGCGAGCTGGGAAATATCAGGGGAGATCAACCAGATGAATGGCCTGTTGGCACAAATGTGATGGTACTGATTCGACCTGATGACATCACTTTTTCACCGGAATCCACCTGTAAGGCGAAAATAACGCAGAAAACCTTCGCAGGTATAGCGACAGTGTATGAGCTGCAACTGCCCAGCGGGCAAATTGTTGAAAGCTCACTGCATTCACACCTGGACTTTCGTATTGGCGACACAATCGCGATCAGACTCGCGTCCGATCATTTGATCACGTTTAAAGAAGGCTGAAAAAAACAATCCGGCCACTTCACTGCCTGGCCAGGCGCGGCCTGATTTTTCAACATGCTGGCAAACATGCCATCGCTTTTTCCGAGCTTTTCGGGGCTGCCACTTTCTACAATTCTGCCAGCCTGCATGGCAATGATCTGATCGGCAGCGACCACGGTACGCATTCGATGAGCAATAATCAGTACCGTTTTATCTTTAATCAATTCGCTGATCGCCTGTTGGATTTTACTCTCGTTGTGGGCGTCCAGGCTGGCAGTCGCTTCATCAAGTAGAATAACAGGTGCATTTTTCAGCAGGGCCCGGGCGATGGAGATGCGTTGACGCTCACCACCAGACAGTCTTTCTCCGTTCTCACCTATAACCGTGTTGTAACCATCCGTCAGCCTGCCGATGAAGTCCCCACATTGGGCCAGGCATGCGGCTTGCCTGACCTCATCATCCGTCGCATCTTTACGTCCCAGGCGAATATTCTCCATGACGCTGGCATTAAACAGAGTCACATCCTGAAAGACAATGGAAAAACAGCGCAACAGGGTTTCCGGGTTTATGTACGCAATATTTTCACCTCCCAGCATGATGATACCGCTATCGATATCCCAAAAACGTGCTGCCAGTCTGGCGGTGGTTGTTTTGCCACTGCCTGAGGGGCCAATCAATGCGGTAACATCACCCTGTTTGGCAACAAAGCTCACATGATTTACTACGGACTGGCCTTGTTGATAGGAGAAGCTGACATCCTTGAACTCAATATCATATCCTTCGGGATGAAAATCCGTTCTCCCCGTTTGCCTCGGCATGCTATCCATATCCTTCATGCGCTTTATCCGCACATCCAGGTAGAGCAAAGCAGCAAGGTGATTCACTGTGTCTATCAAAGGATCGTAAATGCGTCCAACGACAATCAAAAAGACAAGATAGGTGAACAGGCTAATACTGCCTTCCGCCAACAAAAAGGCACCAACAAAAATAACGCTGGGCAACCCCAGCTTCAACATAAAGTGTGATAAATTGACCAGTGTCCCGCCAACCAGCTCCGAGCTGATCAGTCGTTTTTCGTATTTGTCCAGTTGATCATCAAGCTCTTGAAGGTAAGCGGACTCCTGATGGCAGCACTTTATTTCCTGAACCATTTCCAGACCTTCCTGGATTTTTTCGGTAACACGACGCTTTTCGCAGTAGACCATTTCATGACCTCTATCCATGCTTTTTTTGGACAGGGCAAACACTGCAAAACCGACGGGAACCACCCAGAACAGAGCGAGGCTCATTTGCCAGTTATAGATAAACATAAGCAAGGTCATTACCAACATACTAATAATCGAAGCAAAAAGCTGCGGAACTGCGTGAGAAAAAATCTCTTCGATTCGGGTAGCGTCTTCCATAATAGTAGCACTCAGATCAGCGATATCTTTTTTGCCAAAAAATGCCATGGGGAGCGCTTTTAGTGTTTCGGCAAGCCTGATCCGCCTGCTGGCACTTTCGCTATATATCTTTGTATAGGTGTTGCCATAATCAATGTAGGCGATCACCAGCATTGCCATAAAAGCGCACAGGGCAAAAATCAAATAAAACCAGGTTGATCTCGTTACTGCCTCTCCGGCTTGCAAATATCTGACATAATCATCCAAAAAAGCAAATGCCAACATCACGGGCAACATAAAACTGATGTTTAACAACGTGTGCGAGAAAATTGCTGTGCACAAGTCTTTCGCCCCTGTTTCACTCAAAGCAAATTTCTGCTGAAAATAGCCAACCATAACGGAAAGTTCCCCTTTCTGTCTAAAACCTTTCTGCCTTCCGGATTTTCCAACGTATCGATTGTTGATACTCTTGCCACATTTGTGTATAAGCCCCCTCCTTTGCCAGTAGCTCGTCATGGGTTCCCTGTTCGACGATTTTTCCGGCATCTATTACCAGAATTTTGTCTGCATGTTGAACCGTTGTCATACGATGAGCAATCATCAGGCCGGTTTTATCTTTTCTTAATTCTCGCAGGGCAAGTTGAATGGAGTGCTCGTTTTCAGGGTCGGCAAAAGCCGTAGCTTCATCCAGAATCACAATGGGGGAATCTTTCAGAATTGCCCGGGCCAGGGCAATTCGTTGCTGTTCACCACCTGAAAGCCAGGCGCCCTGTTTACCAATCACTGTATCCAGCCCCATGGGAAGATGATCAATAATGTCTCGACTTTGTGACAAGTCGATAGCACGTTGAATCTCCTCCTCACTGGCTTCGGGTTTTCCATAGACTATATTGTCCCGCAGGGATTTGTTGAAAAGTCGGGTGTTTTGAAATACCAATGCGATACTGTCCATCAGGTCTTTCTGGCTTAGCTGCTGAATATTTATACCGCCGATAAGAATGGCTCCTGATTGTACGTCCCGAAAGCGCACCGCCAATCTCGCAATAGTTGTTTTGCCGCTCCCCGAGGCACCAACAAGCGCGACGGTTTCTCCTTGCCTGACGGTAAAACTGATACCGTCAACCGCATTTTTCTGCGCACCTTCGTAGGCAAATATCACGTCTTTAAATTCAATATCGTAAGAGTCAGGTTTTTGTCCGTCCTGCAAAAATACCATTTGCGGGTAATCCAGCAGATTATCAAAACGGTCGAGTACCTGCCTGGTCATATCAGCATAATTCTGAAAATACATGCTGCGCATAAACAACAAGGTAAACCCCGGTGATATCAACAGGTAGAAAACAAAGCTGCTCAGAATCAGCGCCGGATTTTCACCGTAGCTGATAAACAGAACCGAAAAGGGAACCAGAAAGAAAGCCGTCGATTGCATGATTGCGGTATAGAATGACATGGGTTTTGACCACATCAGGGTAAAGGTAATCACCATTTCTCTGTAACGAGTGATACTGCCAACAAAACGCTTGAAAGCATAAACACTCTGACCAAAGGTTTTTACAACAGGTATGCCCCGTACATACTCTACGGCTTCGCTGCTCATTTCCTCCAACGCATCCATGTACAAATTGCGAAACCTTTCCCCTTCTTTGGTCATCATAAACGACATGGAACCAATGCCGAGCGCAACCGGTACCAGAGTAACCAGGCCCATACGCCAGTCAACGGCTACGATTAGCAGTAACAATACCAGTGGTGCAATCACCGTCGAGGCCAGATCAGGCAGCTGATGCGCTAAAAATGCGTGGGTCTGACTGGCATTGTCATCGATGACTTTACGAATTTTACCTGTCTGATAGTGACCGAAGAAACCCTGGGGCATAGAAATGATTTTATGCATCGCCACCTTGCGCATGCCGACTTCAACGCGAAAAGCGGCCAGATGAGAAGCCAGCAAGGCGAAAAAGTACAACAGCATGGCCAGAAAAGCCGAACCCAGGGTTAGCCAGGCATACAGAGACACATTTTCAGGAATGGCAGGCTCGGTCAAAGTATCTGAAACACCCGAAGCGACAGAAATGACAGGAGCATCTGAAAAGAAAGCGCGAGTAATCAGCCAGATAAACACAAAAGGCAGAAGCCCCAACACAGCAGAACAAGCCGACAACACAAAAGACAAGGGAAAAAGATAGCGCTTCTCTCCCATATAGGGTTTCAGGCGGGTAATAATAGACGGTTTCATTTCCTTGCTCATCGCCGCTCGCTACTTTTATCCTTTTAAAGAAACTGTACGTCTAAGGAAACGGTACGCAGAGTAACTGCTCAACTGCAACCAGACAGTTTTAGACACTTGCAACAATACAAGATAGCCGAATATAACGCCAATGATAATTATTATCAATCATATAGGCTGTGTTGCAATTATTCTCGATCAAAAACGGTTTACCTGAATCCTGGCAGGGTGTATCTCGGCAAAACACAGGCATAAAAAGTCATGCCTTTTATCGAAAACAACACAAAAAATTAACCGATTTTTGAAGCAAAATAGTCAGTTCCTGTTTATTGACATCAAAATTAGTTGGCATCAAACACTTTTTTCACTTCATCTGCGATAATCGCCAACCCTCTGCTGACCATTTCTTCATCCTGGGAATAGGTGATGCGCAAGCATTCATGCTGATGAATCCACTCGGGATCGGACAAACCGGGGAAGAAGTAATCGCCGGATACGACCAGCACTCCCCGCTTTTTCAGTCGTTCGTACAACTGTCTGCTGGTGATGGGCAAGCCTTCCAGCCACAACCATAAAAACATGGCTCCTTCCGGTTTGTGGATTCGGAATGAATAGCCTTTCAACTGTTCGGATAACTGTGTCACCGCCCTTTGTGCCCTGTTTTGATAAAACGGCCTGACGTGATCGAGACACAGGCGGTCAATGTCACCGGAACGAACCAGTTCCGAGGCGAGCATGGCACCGAAACTGCCCGTTGCAAGGTTAATAATGGCGTTGATCGAGGAAACAGCCCGTATGATGCGCTCATTGGCAATAACAATACCGGTTCGGGCAGATGGTAACCCGAGCTTGGATAAACTCAGACACAAAATGATATTGTCGTTCCAGATCGGTCGGGCAGAGGAAAAAATCAGTTGGGGAAATGGCGTGCCATAGGCACCGTCAATAATCAGGGGGATACCCTGTTTCTTTGCCAGATTGTCCAGCCGGGTGATTTCATCATCCGTCAAAACGTTTCCCGTCGGGTTGGTGGGCCGGGATACGCAAAGGGCAGCGACATTGTCATCAATCTCAAGAGAATCAAAGTCCACATGATACTTGAACAGGTTGTCGCCAATTAACTCGATTGAGGGTTTGTTTGTGACAAAAAAATCATCCGTTAACCCGGAGTCGGCATAACCGATATATTCCGGGGCAAGCGGAAACATAATACGTCTGGCAGAGCCATCCCGGTGTTCCCCCGCGAGCATATTGAACAAAATAAAAAAGGCGGACTGGCTGCCATTGGTCAAAGCAATGTTCTTGCTGGTTAACCCCCAGTCATACCTGGCATTCAGGTAATTTTTCAGGTTGTCGATAAACTCAAGTTCTCCCTGCGGCGGATCATATATTCCCGCCACTCTCCGGGAAAGCTGAACATCTTCGGCCATTTCTTTCATTCTGGCCTGAATCACCGCTTCTACCTCGGGAATTGAACCCGGATTTCCTCCTCCCATCATAATCATATCGTCGCTTCCGGCGAGCGCATTGCCCAGGTCGTCCATCAAAGATGTAATACCGGCGTGAGAGGTGAACTTTTCACCGAATCTGGATAGTTTCAACGAGTACTCCTGAATGACAAAGATTTATCGGCAGTATCTACTCACGCCAGGAGGCTGAATAGCTACTATCGAATTTTATGCTTTTAATACCGACTTATATGCTTTTATGCTTCCATGAATATGAATTGGCTCAATCGAGACAAATCCCGATATTGCTTACCCCTTCATTCTCCGCGAATTTGCGCATTCTTCGCAGGAATTGTTCCGAGGGGAATCGTTCCATTTTCACCTGCCTGAAGCATTCAATTTGAAAATCCTGCTCCTGTTTGACGAGCGGGTGGTGGTTAAACAGTGAAACAAGCTCATTATCGGAAATATCGGTATCCGCCGAGTATTCAACAAACTCGGTTACCGTCTCAAGACTGAGCCGTGCCGCATCGAGAGCACGACGGTTCTCGGGGTTGATCCACGAATAGAGAACCTGTTCAACCAGCTCATAACATTTAACAGCCGGGTACACTCCGTACACCTCATACTGATCTGCATCGACGGCCAGTTTTTCCAGTCGCCTGACCAGGCCGTCAGTATGCTCCCGGGTTCTCTCATCTGTCTCCAGCAAATGCCAGCATTGTGCGATGACCTCATGCATTTCATGGCCGTTGCCTTCACCCGCCACTTCGGCAAACAAGGCAAAATTGGGAAACGCACGATGAGCGAGTGATAAGGTGAACAGGGTTTCACGCCACCCCTTTAGCCGGGGCAGATTTGATTGGAGCTGCTTGTAGTTCAAAGTGATTTCTCTTTCGTTATAAATTTCTCTTTCGTTAAAAAAAGCTGTTCGTATTTGCAAATAACGGGTTTGAATTGCCGGTCGGGATGGATCGGTCAATTTTAGTGTATAGCCAGCCCGATCAGCACTTTTATTCCGGTTTTCAGTTATTTTTTATCTGTTTTTTATCTGCCAGCAAAGCCATCGCCGCAGGCACATCCGGCCCGAATGCGATGACACCGTCTTCATGCCCGGCCATGACAAATACCCCGGCATTCCGGTTTGAATACAGAGTCAAAAGCAACCCGGCAATGGCTTTTGCCATTTCAACTGTACCATAGGGAATATTCGAGGGGATAACCGGGAATTGAAGCGCTTCTGCATTGCTCCAAAGCTCGGGGTCATGCACGTGAATCACTGCGTTAACCTCCGCTTTAGTGCGATACACTACCCCGTGAGACAGGCTCTCGGAGGAGGGTTTCACCATGCCGCAAGCTCGAAGCGAGTTTGCGTTCTCGTCAAAGTGCTCCACCAGCACATACTCATCGCAACTCAGGCTGTCAAGATGGCCGGTTTGACTTCCGGTGATAAGAAAGGCATCCGGCGAGCCGGGTAACCGGTTGGCAGGCAGAGGGTTGGCAGGATCAATAACCGAAGTGTATCTCGCCGATATATTGCCGAAGCCGTAACCTTCGTATCGGGCATCATCCTGCCCCAACATGCCGAGCCGGATCAATTTCGACCGGCAAAGCTCCAGTTGATCCAACCTGATCGTTTCGGGCAATTTTTCCTGCCTGAAATCCAGCTGATACTTGATGACACCTTCCTGAGAATCCGACATATTTTCCTTTTCTGGTAGTAAATCAGGCCTGAGGCAGGGTCACACCCGTTTGCCCCTGATACTTTCCGCCCCTGTCCTTGTAGCTGACTTCACACTGCTCGTCAGATTCGAAAAACAGCATTTGAGCCACACCCTCATTGGCATAGATTTTGGCTGGCAATGTAGTCGTATTGGAAAACTCCAGGGTCACATGCCCTTCCCATTCAGGCTCAAGCGGAGTGACGTTGACGATAATGCCACATCGCGCATAAGTGGATTTACCCAGGCAAATGGTCAGCACATTACGGGGTATTCTGAAGTATTCCACCGTTCTTGCCAAAGCGAAGGAGTTGGGCGGAATAATACAAACATCACTTGCGACATCGACAAAACTGGTTTCATCAAAGTGTTTCGGGTCTACCGTGGCAGAGTGTACATTGGTGAAGATTTTGAACTCGCGGCTGCACCGGACATCGTAGCCGTAACTTGATGTTCCGTACGATATGATTTTTTCTCCACCAGCCTGACGTACCTGACCAGGCTCGAATGGCTCGATCATGCCATGCTGATCCGCCATGCTTCGAATCCATTTATCCGATTTTATCGACATATCGCTATTTTCCCTGATTATTCAATCCATTGATTCGCATTGTATTTTTGAGGTGAATCATACCCTATTCAACTTCCCGAAGAAACTGACGGCTCAGCTTCGGGCAATAATATCGGGAGCCGCCAATTCGTCCTCCCCCGCTTTTATCACCAGTTCAGCCGCCACTTTCCGGGCCATATCCCGATATTTCAGTGCGATTTCAGAGTCCGGAGCATTGATTACGGTCGGGCTCCCGGAGTCCGTCTGTTCTCTTATGGTACGATTCAGGGGCAACTGGCCGACCAGACCGGTCTGATACTGCTCTGCGATGCGCTGGCCTCCCCCTTCACCGAACACAGGTTCCTGGTGGCCGCAATCAGGGCAGCAGTACAGGCTCATGTTTTCAACTATGCCCAACACAGGAATGTTCACCTTTCTGAACATTTCGATGCCTTTTTTGCAATCCAGCAAGGCAATGTCCTGGGGGGTTGTTACAATCACCGCCCCGGTAACGGGGGCTTTCTGGGCCAGAGTGAGCTGAATATCCCCGGTACCGGGCGGCATATCGACAATCAGGTAATCCAGCTCCTGCCAGTGTGTCTGGGTCAACAATTGCTGCAATGCGCCGCTGGCCATCGGGCCACGCCAAATCATGGGGGTTTCTTCTGTCACCAGGTAAGCCATAGTCATGGTCTGCAAACCATGCGCCGGTACCGGAATAAAATATTTCTCATCCAGCACCCCGGGGCGAGTACCTTCTTTTATTCCAAGCATCATACCGATACTCGGGCCATAAATATCCGCATCGAGGATACCCGTTTTTGCGCCTTCTTCGGCCAGTGCCAGCGCCAGATTGACCGCTACTGTGGACTTGCCAACCCCGCCTTTGCCTGATGCAACAGCAATCACGTTTTTCACCTGAGGCAGGGCTGCAATGTTGTTGGCGGTTTTTCGCGCAACAATCCGATTGTGTATTTCAACCGTGCACTCGGTCACGCCATCCAGGTCTTCCACCGACAGGCTTAACATTTGCCTCAACGCACCGTGCAATCCCTTGTTCGGATAGGGGTAAACAAGTGTCACCGTCACCACCCCCTGATCAATACTGATATCGGATACCCAGTTCAGTTCTACCAGGTTCTTCTGTAAATAAGGGTCGGTAAAACCCGCAATGACCTGCTCTACATCGCCTTTTGTTAACTCACTCATAGTTTTTTGTTAGCTCACTCATAGTTTTTGTCAGCTCGCTCCTGGTTGTTTTCACTCGCACTTGCTATCTCGCGCCGAGTACGAAAACACTTGTCCACAAAGATAACCTCACCCAATGGTGAAAATTCTGACTATCGACGGTATCATATGTCAGTTTTGATGCAACCGTAAAAACAACCAATCAATTTGGAACGACACTCATGTCAGGCAATTCTAGAAAAATTCTCGTTACCAGTGCCCTGCCCTATGCAAATGGCCCGATTCATCTTGGCCATCTCCTTGAATATATTCAGACCGATATCTGGGTGCGCTTTCAAAAACTGAGAGGCAACCAGTGTACCTATGTCTGTGCCGATGATGCACACGGTACGGCAATTATGCTTCGAGCCGAGAAAGAAGGCATTACCCCAGAGCAACTGATCGATCGCGTGAATGCCGAGCATCAAAAGGATTTTGCAGATTTTCTGATCGAATTCGACAACTACTATTCGACACATTCCGAGGAAAACCGTGAATTTTCCGAGCTGATTTATCAACGTTGCGTCGAGGATAACAAAATATCCCGAAGAAGTATCAGGCAGGCCTACGACCCGGAGAAAAAACTCTTCCTTGCCGACCGGTTTATCAAGGGTACCTGCCCGAAATGCAAGGCAGAAGACCAGTACGGTGATAACTGTGAATCCTGCTCCGCGACCTACACCCCCGCCGAGCTGATTAACCCGAAATCAACGATTTCCGGCGCGACCCCAATCAACAAAGAGTCAGAACACTTCTTTTTCAGGCTACCCGAGTTTACCGATTTTTTGAAAACCTGGACACGCAGCGGTACGCTGCAGCCCCAGATTGCCAACAAGCTGGCCGAGTGGCTGGAAAACGGTTTGCAGGAATGGGATATCAGCCGCGATGCCCCCTACTTCGGTTTTGAAATTCCGGGCGAACCCGGCAAGTTTTTTTACGTCTGGCTGGATGCTCCCATCGGCTACATGGCCAGCTTCAAAAACCTTTGCGACCAGGATAATGACCTGAACTTTGATGACTACTGGCAAGCCGGTGCAGAAACCGAGCTTTACCACTTTATCGGGAAGGACATTATCAATTTCCACGCCCTGTTCTGGCCAAGCATGCTGTCCTGCTCCGGATTCAGGACACCTTCAGCCGTTTGGGCGCATGGTTTCCTTACCGTGGACGGGCGTAAAATGTCCAAGTCTCGTGGTACCTTTATAATGGCTCGCACCTACCTGGATCACCTGAACCCCGAGTTTTTGCGCTACTATTTCGCCGCCAGGCTGACCAGCCATGTGGACGATCTCGATCTTAACCTGCACGACTTTGCCCAACGGGTGAATTCCGATCTGGTGGGTAAAGTAGTTAATATTGCAAGCCGTTGCGCCAATTTTATCACCAAACGATTTGACGGTATTTTGGCCGACATCAATGACAACAGTGCGACACTGCTGGCAGACTACGTGCGGGCCGGGGATGAAATTGCCGATTTTTACGAAAATCGTGATTTCGGCAAGGCGATTCGTCGCATTATGGAACTGGCCGATCAGGCGAACCAGTATATCAACGAAAAAGAACCCTGGGTTGTGGCAAAACAGGAAGGCCGGGAGCAGGAATTACATGAGATATGCACAAATGCGATTAACATATTCCGTCAATTGATGGTGTACCTGGCTCCCGTTATCCCTGCGACCGCCAAAAAGGCAGAAGCGTTTTTGAATATCACCCTGAATTGGGAAGACCGTGCTACCCTTTTACAAGGGCCAGGTTTACAGGGACATCGCATCAATAAATTCAAACCAATGATTACCCGGGTTGATATGAAGGAGATTGACGCAATGGTGAATGACTCCAAAGAACCTGAAACCGCCTCCAAAGCAAGGAAACCTGCCGGGAAAGCGGCAAGGAAAGATGACGATGCCATTGGCGAACAAATTGAGTTTGATGATTTTGCCAAAGTCGATTTGCGCGTAGCCAAAATCCTGAAAGCCGAGCATGTGGAGGGCGCTGACAAATTGCTGCGACTGACCCTGGATCTCGGTTCGGAAACCAGAAACGTATTTGCCGGTATCAAATCCGCTTACCAGCCTGAACAACTGGAAGGCAAATTGACGGTTATGGTGGCCAACCTGAAACCGAGAAAGATGAAGTTCGGTATGTCTGAAGGCATGGTGCTTGCCGCAGGCCCCGGCGGTTCCGATATCTGGATCATTCAACCGGATGAAGGTGCCCGGCCCGGCATGCGTATCATGTAAAAAACACCTCCGGACAGCCGACAGGTAGCGAGGCGACAGACGGTCAGGAAACGATAAGTGGCAAAGCGATGTCAGAATACTTGCTAATTCTGGTCAGTACCATACTGGTCAACAATTTTGTTCTGGTTCAGTTTCTCGGTCTGTGCCCGTTTATGGGTGTGTCCGGGAAACTGGAAACGGCCATGGGTATGTCGCTGGCCACAACGTTCGTATTAACCCTGTCCTCCGTTTGCAGTTATCTGTCATTCCGATATTTACTGGAACCTCTGGGGTTGGAATACCTGCAAACCATCACTTTTATCTTGGTCATTGCGGTGGTGGTGCAGTTTACCGAAATGGTGGTAAAAAAAGTCAGCCCGCTTTTGTACCGGGTACTGGGGATTTTTCTGCCCTTGATTACCACCAACTGCGCGGTGCTCGGTGTTGCGCTGCTCAATATCAAAAAACAAAACGGCTTTGTCGAGTCGATTATGTATGGCTTTGGAGCTGCCGTCGGTTTTTCTCTTGTTTTGATCCTGTTTTCTGCCATGCGGGAGCGCATTGCCTTCGCGGATGTGCCCGCTCCTTTCAGGGGTTCCGCTATCAGTATGATTACTGCCGGCCTGATGTCTCTGGCATTCCTCGGTTTTGCCGGCCTGGTGGATATATAACGGGGGCACGAATGAGCATACTCCTGTCCATAGGCGCACTTTTATTGCTCGCAGTTTGCTTTGGCCTGCTTCTCGGCTTTGCCTCCGTCCGGTTTCGGGTGGAAGGTAACCCCGTTGTTGATCAAATAGACAGCCTGCTTCCCCAGACCCAGTGCGGCCAATGTGGTCATCCGGGGTGTCGGCCCTACGCCGAGGCCATTGCGGCAGGTGAAGCGATCAATCGTTGCCCGCCCGGCGGCCAGGCCACTATCGATGCCCTTGCCGCCCTGCTGGATGTGGAACCTGTCCCCCTCGATGAGGAACATGGGGAAGAAAAAGAACCTCATGTCGCCGTAATCCGGGAGGACGAGTGCATTGGCTGCACCAAATGCATTCAGGCCTGCCCGGTTGATGCCATTTTAGGTGCGGCCAAACAGATGCATACGGTAATAGCCGATGAATGTACCGGCTGCGATTTATGTGTTGCCCCCTGCCCGGTTGACTGTATTGACATGGTGCCAGTCAAAAAAAGCATCAACGACTGGATCTGGCCACTACCGGACACTTCTGTCCAGACTGACAGCTCCCCTCAAATCAATACCTCAACCCGAATTATTGCCACTGACAAACAGCCCGCCAATGATTCAACCGAGGATGCAGCCTGATGCGACAACTCCATGATTTTCCGGGAGGAATTCACCCCCCCGAAAACAAGGCTCAATCTACCGGCAAGCCAATCAGACAGGCGCAAATTCCATCCGTACTGATTGTGCCTGTCTCCCAGCATAGTGGCAAACCGGCCAAACCAATTGTCGATATCGGACAAACCGTGCTAAAAGGCCAGAAAATTGCCGAAGCAGCCGCTTCCGTCAGCGTTCCTGTGCACGCCCCTACCTCCGGTACCATCAGTGCCATAACAGACCATCTGACCGGCCACCCTTCAGGCATGGCCGGGTTATGTATCGTTATCGAACCCGATGGTGAAGATACCTGGATAGAGCTGGCTGCAGAGCGCGATTACCGGTCCATGACTCCCGAACAAATCAGGGAGATTATTCGTGACAAGGGCATCGTGGGGATGGGCGGAGCCGGGTTTCCGACTGAAATTAAACTCCACTCTGCCGCGCGTACAAAAATACAAACACTGATTATTAATGCCGCTGAATGCGAGCCCTGTATTACCGCAGATGACATGCTGCTTCGGGAACAGGCAAGCCGGGTACTGGCAGGGATGGAAATTATGGCTTTTCTGTCAGACCCTGCAGAATGTGTTATTGGCATCGAGGACAACAAACCGGAAGCTATTGCAGCGTTACGAGAAGCGGCGAAAGGCAGCCAGATCGAAATTGCCGTGATACCGACCAAATACCCTTCCGGTGGCGAAAAACAGCTGATCAAAATTCTGACCGGCCTTGAGGTTCCCAGTGGCAAACTGCCCGCCGATATTGGCGTGCTTTGCCAAAATGCAGGCACAGCCGCCGCCGTGTATGATGCTGTTGTACTGGATAAACCCCTGGTATCCAGGGTGGTCACGGTCACAGGTCGAGGCGTCTCGGAAGCCCGCAACTACCAGACCATGATTGGTACCCGAATCGGTGATCTGCTTGATGAAGCCGGCTACCGGGAGCCGGAAACCCGACGTGTGATTATTGGCGGCCCCATGATGGGGGTTACCGTCAACGATATGGCAATACCTGTCACAAAAACCACCAATTGCATTATCGCTGCCAGTGCGCAGGAATTGCCACAAGCCACTCGGGAACAGGCTTGTATCCGATGCGGCTACTGTGTTGAAGCCTGCCCGATGGGGTTGCTGCCCCAGCAGTTATTCCTGTTTTCAAAAAACAGGGAGCTGGAAAAGGCTGAACTGTTCAACCTGCAAGACTGCATCGAGTGCGGTGCCTGTTCTTATGTATGCCCAAGCCAGATTCCTCTGGTGCAGTACTACCGCTTCGCCAAGGGCGAAATTCGACAACAGAAGATGGAAAAAGCCAAATCAGACAGGGCCCGCCTGCGTTTCGAATTTCGCAAAGAGCGTATGGCAAGAGAGGCTGCTGAAAAGGAAGCAAAACGCAAGGCACGCGCAGAAGCCGCAGCAAAAGCACAAGCTGCCAAACGCAAGGCGCAAGCGAACCAAAACAACGAAGGAAACACCGCGCCCTCGCCTTCTATGGTCAAATCAGCCATACAGGGAGGCACAAATAACCACAGCCCGTCAGCCGCCCGGGCTACACCTCGAATAAAAAAACCCACTCTGGAACAGCGCGAAACCAATCCTGATAACCACCTCCACCAACCCCCGAATCAGGAAGCAATTATCGCCGAACAAAATCTGAAAAAAATGAAATCCAGCCTGACAAAAGCAGAAACCAAACTCGGAAAAATGGTAGCCGCTGCCGAACAGATCAAACCGGACGATATCGCCGCCAAAGAAAAAATACAGAGAGCGATTGACAAAAATAAAGCCAGGGTGGAGGCAGCAAGGGTGGCGCTCAACGAAGCGCAGGAGGCTGCCAGAAAAGTCGGGGTGAACCCCGACTGAGTCGGATCAAATAGATGGGGCGCGTATTGCAAAGACGAACTGCCAGACGGGGAAAATCACCCTGTTTTCACCGTCTTCACCATCAGTCAGACAGGTAATACTCGACCGTTGTTACCACTCGAACCTTCTTGATGTGTGGATTGTTTTGATCCCGGCTGCTGATACTGAATCGCCCCTGGGAAGCTCTTTTGATTTTCCCCAGTTTACTTTGGGAATCCGAAGCAAACTTTTCGGCCACTTCCCTTGCTTTTCTCGTGGCTTCTTCGATCATTTCCGGCTTCACTTCGTTTAACCGGGTAAAGGTATACTCTGTTTGCGACTGGTAATTGCTGCCGGTAAATACAATACCCTGTTTACCCAAATCTGAAAGCTTGCCCATGACAGCACGAACAGCCTCGATGTGTTGCGAATAGACGGTAACGGTCTGAAAAGCCGTATACCGGAACCCGGCATTTTCATCACCGCCATATTTGCGTGCCAGCTTGTCGGTCACAGATGGCGAGGAGTAGCTGATTTCCCCGGGCTCTATGCCTCTTTCAACAA
Source organism: Pseudomonadota bacterium (assembly GCA_002747395.1). GTDB lineage: Bacteria > Pseudomonadota > Gammaproteobacteria > Pseudomonadales > Oleiphilaceae > LZORAL124-50-18. The sequence goes on along the minus strand of PDPE01000033.1, from coordinate 46,994 downwards.
GAAATGCCCTGATTTTCGATGTACTGGTTTCAATCGTATCATAGAGTTTCTCAAGATCATTGGCTGCGGCTGTAAACTCTATCGGCCATATAACAATGTCTGCATTGTATTCTCGCTCGGACAGCCCCTTTACAACGACACTCCTCTCGTATTGCCTGAATTTGATTGCCGCATCACCCAGCAAGTAACCCAGCAAGGACAACCCCAAAAAAATAAAAACGCCCAGCACAAATGCACCTGATTTATCACTCTTTTGCACACGTCACTCCTTCGAAATCGGGTTAGACGGCCATTCTATATACTTTTACCCGGCCAGATCAACTTTCTGTTTCACCCCTTTTTCATTTTGATTTACACTACCACCTGGCCACATCATTTTCAGTTTATTCTGGTTGGTGGCGCTAAATACTTTCTTGCATTTGCCGCTATAAAAGGTAGGTAGCACGCGCACCGGATGCGCAGCTGATTTATACATTACCGGCTAATTTACAGGAACAGGCAGGAAGACAATATGACTGAAGATGCCCCGGCAATACCCGCCGCAAATGCGGTTGATAACAACCCTGGCCGCCATACCAGGATATTTACCAAAAAGCGTAAAAACCACTCACTCCGGCAAACACAATGGGACGGTCAGGAACGCAGACGCTCGGACAGACGCTCCCTCAAGCAGAGTCGAGGCCCGATGATTGAATCACGCGCTGGCGTAGACAGGCGACGCAAAAACCATTTTTACGTAAAAATATAATCGACAGAGAGCCCCCATCAGCTGACAGTATGCCGGTTACCCCTATCTCTTCGCCTCATGTTCACGACCAGAATCACACGCAAAAAGTGATGATTCAGGTCATACTGGCCACTCTGCCCGGCCTTGTGGTTCTGTGCAGCTTTTTCGGCTGGGGAAACCTGATCAATGTAATCTGGTGCGGGTTGGTCGCGGTGACAGCGGAAGCGGCGGTACTTGCACTTCGCAAGCGCCCGGTTATGCCCTGTCTGTCTGACTGCAGCGCCTTGTTGACCGGTGTGTTACTGGGCCTGGCCCTGCCGCCGTTCGCTCCCTGGTGGACAACGCTGACCGCCACGGCGTTTGCTATCATCTTTGCCAAACAGATTTATGGCGGGCTGGGCCACAACCCCTTTAACCCTGCCATGGTTGGCTATGCACTGGTTCTTGTCTCATTTCCTGTTGCCATGACCACCACCTGGGCCAGCCCGTCTGGCCTGGCTAATACTCCGGATTTTCTTACTACAGTCGGCCTTCTTTTCAGTCCGTTTTCAGTAGAAAGCATCGATGCTTTCACCATGGCCACGCCGTTGGACACGTACAAACACGAAATTATTGATAAAACATCCGATGCCGTATTCCAGCTCCCTGTTTTCGGCAACCAGATTGCCGCAGGGTGGCAATGGGTGAATCTTGCTTTCCTGGCCGGTGGTCTTTACCTGATAAGCAGAAAAATCATTACATGGCATGCCCCGGTCGGCATGCTGGCAGGCATTACCGTACTCGGCCTGACCATCGGATGGGACAGTGATGTCACCACGCCGGTTTCCCTGCATCTTTTTGCCGGGGCAACCATGTCGGGAGCCTTTTTTATTATTACCGATCCGGTCAGCGGCCCGGCCAGCCACCGGGGCAAACTGATCTACGGTTTTTGTGCCGGCGTGCTCGTTTATTTTATCCGGGTCTATGGCAACTACCCTGATGCTGTCGCTTTTTCTGTGCTGCTGATGAACTTTGCCGCACCCTTTATTGATTATTACACCCGGCCCAGAACCTATGGTCATCAAAAACCCGATTCGGGCATCGCAGGCAAAAGCCAATGAGTGAAATCCGCCAGGCCATAACCAAAAGTGTGATCGGGCTTGCCACTTTCTCGATAGTGACTACCGCGTTGATCACCGCGACCTATTTACTGACTTTTGACCGCATTGAGCAGCAAAGAAAGATTGCAGAGTCCAGAGCCCTCAGGGATATTTTTCCGAACCACTATCACGACAATGAATTTCTGGACGACAGGGTAAACCTGCCAGACAGCGCTGTACTGGGCAAACAGTCCCAAAAGGCTTTTGTTTCGCGCAAGCAAGGCCGGATCAACGGCGTGCTCATTCCTGCCACTGCACCTCAGGGTTACGGTGGAGAAATCCGCTTGATCAGCGGAATTGACAGCGCGGGAACAATAGCCGGAGTCAGGGTGCTGGCGCACCGGGAAACGCCCGGTCTTGGTGACAAGATCGAGCTTCGCAAATCAGACTGGATTCAACAGTTTACAGGTAAATCCCTTGGCAACCCGGCACCTGAAGGCTGGCGAGTAATCAAGGCGGGAGGGGAATTCGACCAGTTGACCGGGGCAACCATCACCTCGAGAGCCGTTATCAAGGCTGTGTATAATACACTGGATTATTTTAACCGGAATCGCGATTATTTGCTCAAGGGTACTGGCGGAGGCAAACATGGAGATAATCACAGTGAACAGTGAAGCCGTCACCGAACCTGGCTTGCCAGAAATTGCGGACAGCCCGGGGCAAACTGAAAGCGGCGCTGGCCCCGATGAGATAAACTATCGTCAGGTAAACTGTCGCGAGATAAACTACCGCGAGATAGTCGCAAACGGGCTTTGGCATAATAACCCGGCGCTGGTGCAATTGCTGGGGTTATGCCCTCTCCTCGCAGTCACAGGAACAACAGTTAACGCCCTCGGTCTGGGATTGGCGACGACCCTGGTGCTCACCGGTTCCAATCTTGTAGTATCCAGCATTCGCAATCATGTTCCGGCAACAGTTCGGCTGCCCGCTTTTGTTATGATTATCGCCTCGCTGGTGACCTGCGCCGAACTGCTGATGCAGGCTTTCGCCTGGGAGCTATATGAAATTCTGGGTATTTTCATTCCACTTATCGTCACCAACTGTGCCATTTTGGGGCGGGCCGATGCCTTTGCTGCAAAAAATCCGGTACTCCCTTCCGTACTTGATGGATTGATGATGGGGGTCGGGTTTCTTTCTGTCTTACTGGCTCTTGGTGCATTCAGGGAGGTACTTGGCCAGGGCACGCTGTTTTCAGACATGCACCTTGTTTTTGGAGAAACAGCCAGAACATGGACAATCACAGTTTTTGATGATTACCCGCCTTTTCTTTTCCTGGTATTACCTCCGGGTGCTTTTTTCGGCATGGGTATCATCATCGCCTTGAAAAACATCATCGACACCCGGATTGAAACGGCAAGGAAAAACGCACATACACCCTCAGAGTCGGGCAAAGGTAGCAAACGGGTACGGGTCACAGGTAAAATCTGAAATCATCAGGCCAACCGGACAAATCGGCGAAAACAATGAACAGGGAAATTCGAACCCAAATATTTGAACGATTCAAGGCGGCTGAACCCGAACCGAAGACAGAACTCAATTACAGTACGCCGTTTGAGTTGTTAATTGCGGTGATACTGAGTGCACAGGCAACCGATAAGGGCGTGAACAAAGCCACGAATATACTGTTTCCGGTAGCCAATACACCCGAGGCAATACTTGCACTCGGAGTCGATGGTCTAAAAGACTATATCAAAACCATCGGCCTGTTTAACAGTAAGGCCGAAAACATTATTAAAACCTGCAAGATGCTGATCGAGCGGCATGATTCACAGGTACCCGAGTCAAGAGAAGCGCTTGAAGCCTTGCCCGGAGTGGGCAGAAAAACCGCCAATGTAGTGCTGAACACTGCCTTTGGCCACCTTACCATGGCGGTCGATACACATATTTTCAGGGTCTCCAACCGAACCAGAATCGCACCGGGTAAAAATGTGAATGAAGTTGAAAAGCGCCTGCTCAGGGTTATCCCCAAACCTTATCTGAAAGATGCTCATCACTGGTTAATCCTGCATGGACGCTATACCTGCGTTGCTCGCAAACCCAAATGCGGCGCCTGTATCATAGAGGATCTGTGTGAATACGTTCCGCCCAGAGAGACCTGAAGAATCACCGCTGCCTCGTTGACGGGGGCGCCAGGCAACACCGGCAAACCCGCTTTCAGATTGGTAACGATCAGCAGAACGAGTCGGCAAGGGCCATCAAACCGTAAACCTCTCTACCTGATTACGCAGTTCCAAAGCCCGACAGGAGAGCTGCTCTCCCTCGGCTGCATTTTCCTCGGCACATTGTGCAGTTTTTTCTGCGGCGACCCGGACTGTTTCACTGCTACTGCTGATCTGGGTTACCGCAGCACTTTGTTCTTCCGTAGCACTGGCTACCGAATCCATTTGACTGCTGACCTCTTCAGCCGCAGCACGAATCCGGGTCAATACATCTCCGCCCCGTTCCACTTCCTTAACACAATCACCAATCTGCACCACGCCGTCCTGCATACGCCCGGACGCTTTAACGGCATTTTCCTGTAAAGTCGCAACCACCTGCTGAATCTCCTGTGTAGATTCCTGAGTGCGCTGCGCCAGCGTCCTGACTTCGTCGGCAACCACAGCAAAGCCGCGCCCCTGTTCACCGGCGCGTGCAGCCTCGATGGCAGCATTCAGTGCCAACAGGTTGGTTTGCTCTGCAACAGAAGAAATGACATCCACGACCTTGCCAATCGCTTCGCTGTCATTACGCAACTGCTCTACCACAGCAACCGCTTGCTGAAATTCCTGCTGCAAACTTTCCACCCTGGAGACAACTGATAACATCACCCCTTTGCCGGACTCGGACAATTCGGAGGTGATATTCGCATCCTGCGCAACAGCAGAAGCACTTGCAGACACTTCTTCAATCGCAATGGCCATTTGACGAATGGCTACCGAAACCTGCTCGGCTTCGTCATGGCTGGAGCGGGAAAGGCGCTGCATATCACCGCTTAACCGGGCAATACCGGCCGAACTATGGGTGATTTTTTCGCCAACATTGCGCACACTTCCAATTGCATCGCCAAACTTGTCGAGCATGTCATTCAGGCTTGCTTCCAGCTAGAACAGCTCGTTATTACTCTTATCGACATGTTTACGAGGAAATCGGTACGTCAGATCACCCTGCCCCGTCTTGTGCAGTACATCACGCATAGCCTTGATGGGGAGCAGCCCCTTTCTGAGCAAAAGTCCAAGCGTCAACACAAGCAAGACTGCAGCAACCAGACAAATCGACACCACAACCCACAGCAGATTGTGAACCGGGCCGGTTGTTTCATCACGATAACTCACCGCATAAAGCAACCACTTGCCCTCTCCGGTTCGCTGGAAGCGCAAACTGGCTTCACGTCCGGTTGCCGCTTCGACAAATTCGACTACCCCGGAGCTATCGGAAAAAATTTGATCCATTTTCCCTTTCAGACTGGCACCATAAACGTCACGAAATGACTTTCCATGGCCGGTTGGATGAACAATCAGCTTTTCCGGTGCCCAGGGATCATCCAGATTGACAAGGCCAAGATAACCGGTTTTGCCAATACGCTGAGACAAAAAACCCTCGCCCAATTCACTGATTAAGTCAGAAACAGGCAGGCCGACATAAAGGATGGCATCGACTTCTCCGGAGTCACCTTTCACCGGTGTGTAACGGGTCATGTAACTCGTACCAAACAGGCTTGCCTCACCAATATAGACCTCACCATCCATAAGCATGCGGTAACCCGGGTGGGATTTTCCCAGCAAAGTACCCACGGCTCTGTCACCTTCCGGATTTTTCAGTGAGGTCGTCACCCGCAAAAAATCATCCTGATAGCGAATGAATACTGTGGCATTTCCGCCGGTAAAACTGGCAACACGATCGACCGGATCAAAATTTAAATTCACCAATTCCCCACGATGAAAAACCAGCGGCGCCCGGTAATTACCGATCTGCATCTTCTCACTGCGATCAAACTCAAAAGTGCCCGGGTAGAGGCTGGAAAATGTCTCGGCGAGTCGTTTGGTTCTTTTATCGAAAGAACTGTGAATAACGTTCAACTGTGCCGCTGCCACTTCCACCAGATGCTGCTGATCGTCAGCCATCTGGCGCAACATAATGTCGCTGATTTTATAGCCGGTTACGAACAATACCAGGGACAGTACCAGAACAATCAGACCAAAAGCACCAAGGCTCAACAGACGCACTAACGACCAATTATTATTGTTAAACATGCAGGCTCCTGTTTACACACGCAAGTCGAAATGTATTTGTTTTTTTACTCTAGCTGTGTTTATTTTTTACTCTAGCACATCCACCAGTAACCGAATAAAAAAACCTGTGCAATGAAACCGTTCAAACCCGGGCATCATTTTATTACCCTGCCCGACATTGGCCTTAGCGGGTCAGCTCCTGCCAAAATACAGGTGTCACCTCCATCTTGTTCTTATGTTTCTGTCCACTTCCCACTTCCAATGAAATGGGCGTCTATAAAGTTGAGGAAAGCTATATGCCCTGACAAGGCAAGGCCAGCCTGGGCACCGGTCAAACCGGAACGTCAGGGCTTGTTTCGCTCGAGCATCAGCACCCTGGTTTTCAAATAAACACCCAGAACCATAAATATGGCGGCAATAAACAGCAATTCATTCAGGTAGACTCCGCCCTGAATAATAAAAAGCCCGGCGGTAATTCCTGTCGTCACCCAGAATATGGTTACAACGATAACCCAATGGAACCTCACCCGATTGTACTCCGCCGTCCATTCGGATAGTGAGGTAAACTGTACCTTGTTCTTTTTGCTCAATGTATTCTCCTTGTATAAAACCTGTTCATTAACTGTCGGGCAGGTACTGCATCATCAGTATTGACCTTCCCTGCTTGCGATATGACTGATACAAATCAGTCAATGGCGTTATTTGCCCTTCCGGGTGAACCACAGCAAACCCGAGCGACTGATAAAATGCCATCAAATGGTCATAAGGAAAGGTATAGGTTTGAGAATCAAAACGCTCGGACATTCGCCTGACCAGCAAACGGGCAACTCCCTGACGTTGGTTGGTCTCCGCAACGGCAACACCTGCCAGCAACCTGAAGCTTCCATGGTTTCTCAGGCAGCCACAGGCGATCACAGATTGGTTGGCATCTCTGACTACCGCACAGTCTTCATTGCGCCTGGCTTTGCCACGGAAGCCATGACTCCGGTAGAATTTGTTGGCCAGTGGTATTTCCAGATCAGACAGCCAATGTACTGACCAGGATGATTCGGATTTGATATTATGTCGCGACATTATTGCACAAACTGTAAAAGACCTCTCCGTGTTTGTTATTGCAGCGCACTGGTTCAGCTTGCCAATACCATCAAGGTGGTCATCATACAGCATCCTCAGGAGGAGAAGCACCCCTTCAATACCGGGCGCATGACTCACCTGTGCCTGAGTAACAGCGAACTTGTGATAGCGGAAACCCTGTCACAGCCTGCCCTCGGCAAAATACTCTCCGCACCGTCAATCCTGCTCTATCCTTCCCTGCCCTGGCTGCCACCCCAACCAGACCCGGACTTGCAATCGGCACCGGGTTTTCAACAATTGATTATCATTGATGCCACCTGGAGAAAATCAAAAAAAATCCTCCATAGTCACCCGGAACTCCAGCGGCTTCCAAGATTGAGTCTGGGCGGTGACCGCAAATCAAACTATACCATCAGGAAAACATCGGTAACCAATGGGCTTTCAACGATTGAAAGCGCCGCAGAAGCATTGGCCATTCTGGAACCCCAAAACAATTTTCAGCCAATGCTCAAACCCTTCGAAAAAATGATCAGCCTGCAGCAGGAAAATCAGGCGAGGGCGTTACTGCTCTGATACCTTGACCACCACCTTGCCTTTTACTTGCCTGGAAGTCAGACGCCCCATTGCCTTTGCGGTTTCTGCCAGTGGAAACACTTCAGAGATAAGAGGCTTCAATGCCCCGGACTGGTACAGTTCGAGTAATTCCTGGTTGTTCTGCATGCTTTCCTTCATTTGCCGCATCACAAAATTGCCCCAGAATACCCCCATCAAACTATAGCCTTTAAGTAAGGGCAGGTTAGCTGACAACTCGGGGATTCTGCCACTGGCAAAACCGATCACCAGGTAGCGCCCGTTCCAGCCCATACAGCGATTGGCCGCATCAAACAGATCGCCACCAACAGGGTCATAAACCACATCCACCCCTTTTTTGGCGATGGCTTTCACTGCTTCTTTCAAGTTGCTTTCTGTATAGTTGATGCACTCATCTGCACCATGCTCTCTGGCGATGGCCAGTTTTTCTTCAGAACTTGCCGCTGCGATGACCCTGGCTCCCATCGACTTGCCCAACTCGACAGCGGCCAGACCCACACCGCCTGCTGCTCCCAGTACCAACAGGGTTTCGCCCTGCTTTAACTGTGCCCGCTGTTTGAGCGCATGATAGGAGGTACCATAAGTCAGAATAAAACCCGCCGCCACTTCAAAAGGCATGGCGTCCGGAATTTTTATTACCGCAGGAGCGGGCGCCACCATCTCTTCGGCCAGACCTCCATGTTGAGCCATAGCCAGCACACGATCTCCTGGCGCCAGATGGTTAATGCCTTTTCCCACCTCAAGCACCACCCCGGACACCTCCGCGCCGGGAGCAAAGGGTAACTCCGGCTTTGCCTGGTATTTGCCTTCAATAATCAAGGTATCGGGAAAGTTGATTCCACAGGCAATTACTTTGATGCGAACATGTCCGGGGAGCATTTTCGGCTGAGGCAATTCGCCCAATTGCAGCTTCTCGGGACCACCCGGCTCTTTACATATCATTGCCTTCATACATACTACCCTCTTTATCTATCATTGATTGAGAATTACTGTTTATTGTGAACTACTGTTTATTGTGAACTACTGTCTGCTATCAATTACCATTGAGCAAAAATGACCATTGATGGTGAATACATGCCCGGATGCAGGGATTTATGCCTGAGCGGATGATTTCAGGTGTTGGCCAATTACCAGTCACCGACAATATCAGTTAAAATACGGTTTTGCATTCAAACGAAAGGCGTGTTATCCCATGACAACAATTCTACCCTGTATTGAAATCGAACCCAAAGTGACAGCAGATGCTTCGGTTATCTGGCTTCATGGCCTGGGTGCAGACGGCCATGACTTTGAGCCAATTGTTCCCGAATTAAAACTGCCTGAGCACGCTGCCATTCGATTTGTTCTGCCTCACGCCCCTGCCATTCCGGTCACCATCAATGGCGGTGTTATTATGCCCGCCTGGTACGATATACTGTCAATGAGCATTGATAAAAAAATTGATGAAAAACAGTTAATCGAATCCGCGCAAAAAGTTCAGGCATTGATCAAAAGGGAACGGGAAAGAGGCATCAGGAGCGAGAGAATCATTGTCGTTGGCTTTTCCCAGGGTGGCGCAGTCGGCTACCATGCCGCGCTGACCTACCCTGAAAAACTGGGAGGCTTGCTGGGGCTATCTACCTATTTTGCCACTGCACAAAGCATTGCGCCCGATCCGGTCAACCAACATATACCCGTTCAGGTCTATCATGGCTCTTACGACCCGGTTGTACCCGAATCACTTGGCCGGAAAGGCTATGAAACATTGCTTTCGATGGGATACCAGGCAGAGTATTTTTCTTATCCCATGCAACATCAGGTTTGCCTGGAGCAGATCGAAGAGATATCAAAATGGCTACAGAAACAATTACTTTGAAACGGGAAAGCTGGCAGCAATTGATCACAGATCAGGGCATGTCGGCTTGATCGACCGGGTACGCCCGTTAACCATATCAGCCAGATCAACATCGTTTGGAAGCCACTGTAATGACAGGCAAGGTAATGAAAAGCAAAGCGAACCAGTCCCAGGGTATTTTATTGTTTCACCTGACTCCCAAACAATTATTTGCCATTGGCACGTTAAAAGTCCGGGAGATCGTCTCCTATACACCATTAACCGTGCTTCCTGGCTCCCATCACTTCGTACTCGGTGCGGCAAGTATACGGGGAACAACCATTCCCGTCATTGATATGGCCGCCGCCGTAGGCTATCCACCATTGACTCGGGAAGAAATCCCGAAAAGCTTTATCATTATTACCGACTGCCAGAGAAAAACCATCGGCTTTATGGTGCGCCAGATTGACCGAATATCCGAATGCAAATGGAAGGACATCATCCCCCCCGCAAAAAACCTTGGCTCAAAAGCGTTTTTGACCGGTGTTACCCGTGTGGATGATCAACTGGTGCAACTATTGGATGTCGAGCTTATTATTTCACTGGTATTTCCGGATAGTGAAATCGCCACCCGGGTCAGCATCACCGACGTTCAGAGGGAAAAGCTTAAACCGCTCAATATATTACTGGTCGACGACTCTCTCGTTGCGCGAGCACAGCTTTCGGATGTATTGGACAAAATGAACATTCCATACAAAATTTCGACCACTGGAGATCAGGCTCTTGACCTCATAAAGCAGGAAGCCCGTGCCGGCTCTCCGATTCACCTTCTGGTCAGCGACATCGAAATGCCAGGAATTGACGGGTATGAACTGACCTTTGAAATACGCAATGACTCAAAGCTGGGAACCCCCTACATCATTCTTCACACGTCATTATCGAGTAAAATCAGTGTCAGCCAGGCCCATCAGGTTGGTGCGGACGAGGCTTTGACCAAATTTGATGCAGGAGAATTAATTCAGGCCATGTTGCGCGGGGCTGACCACATAGAATCAGGATCAGAGCAAAGATAGAGTCGAGAAAAAGTCAGGATAGAGCCAGGCAGCCAGACTCCCTGCACTGCCTTCCGCATCCTGCACACTCAGGCAGGCTCAGGCAACCGCCCGCTGCTGACTGAAGTACTGATTCACCGCACTTAACACAGAAGTCAGGGATGCCGTCACTATATCCCCATGAATCGAGCAACCGTAAAAGCGGTGACCATCAATACTCATTTGCACGCAGGCAACCGCATCCGAGTCACTTCCCGGGCTCAGGGCATGTTCATTGTACTCCTGAATATCGATTTGCACACCGTAATGCCGGGCCAGTGCCTGAACAAAAACATCCATCACACCCTGCCCTTCACCGGCAATATCAACGATATGCCCTTTTTCATTCAGTCTGGCATAGACTTCATCATGGATGGCTCTCCTGACCTCGAAGGTGCTCAATTGAACCGGTGACCTTTGATCAAGGTAGACCTTGTTAAACAGCTCCCACATAATCTCCGAAGAGACTTCTCCGCCGTCCACTTCTGCGTATTGTTGCACTACCCGGCTGAAGTCAATCTGCAACCAGCGTGGCAACTGAACTCCGTAATCCCGCTCAAGCGCATAGGCAACCCCGCCCTTGCCAGACTGGGAATTAACACGAATTACTTCCTGATAGGTTCTTCCCAGGTCTTCAGGGTCAATGGGCAAATAGGCCACCTCCCAGGGCTGACCTGGCTGCTGAAGTGCCAGGCATTTTTTGATCGCATCCTGATGACTGCCGGAAAAGGCGGTATAGACCAGTTCACCGGCATAGGGGTGCCTGGGATGAACGGGCAGTTGCGTGCAGGATTTTACGACCCTCACTATTTCATCCATATCGGACAGGTTCAATAACGGGTCAACTCCCTGGCTGTACAGGTTCATCGCCATAGTGACAATGTCCATATTTCCGGTTCGTTCACCATTACCCAACAGGGTTCCTTCCACTCGCTGTGCGCCTGCCATAACCGCAAGCTCGGCTGCGGCAACACCACAGCCACGGTCGTTGTGCGTGTGAACACTGACGATGATCGAATCCCGTTGTTTCACATGACTACAAAACCACTCGATCTGGTCAGCGAACACATTGGGAGTCGCCACCTCAACCGTTGCCGGCAGATTGATAATGGCAGGGTTTTCCGGAGTGGGTTGCCAGACATCAACGACCGAATCCACAATTTCCACGGCGAAATCAAGCTCTGTTCCGGTAAAGCTTTCGGGCGAATACTGGAACACCCACTCGGTACCAGGGTTTGCCTCGGCAAATGACTTGACTGTCCTGGCCCCGTTGACAGCAATATCAATGATACCCTGTCGATCCATTTTGAATACCCGTTCACGCTGAACCCTGGAAGTCGAGTTATAAACATGTACCACAGCACGCCGAGCTCCCTTCAAAGAGGCAAAGGTGCGTTCGATCAATTCTGGCCGGGCCTGCGTCAATACCTGCAGGGTCACATCCTCCGGCACCTGGCTCTGTTCAATCAACCAGCGAACAAAATCATAGTCAGGCTGAGAGGCAGAGGGAAAACCGACCTCAATCTCTTTAAACCCCACTTTGACCAGCAAGGCGAATAGCATTTTTTTCTGATCTACCGACATGGGTTCGATCAAGGCCTGGTTCCCATCCCGCAGGTCAACACTGCACCAGACAGGGGCTGAGCGAATGACCTGATCCGGCCAGGTACGCCTGGCAATATTGATCGGGGCAAAGGGGCGATATTTGGTATGGTCGAACCCGGGCATAGCAAACTGACTCCGTTTATTCATTCATGTTAAATCGTTTTGCATATTATAGCTCCAACCCGAAGAAGAATAATTGCAAACATTCCATGAAAACAACTTTTTTTAGCAAAGTATCACCTATAATACGAAATATATTGAAATAATATTGCTAATACCAAGAAAAAGTTGAAATAATCATAAAAGGGAAAACGCCATGAATCCACTCGATCGTCTGGACAAACGCATACTTGAAACACTGCAAAAGAAGGGAGACATCAGCAATCTTGAGCTGGCCGAATCTGTGGGCCTTTCACCCTCGCCTTGTTCACGAAGGGTCAAGCAACTGGAAGAAAGCGGTATTATCAACCGCAGGGTGACCTTGCTAAACCCTGAAAAACTGAACATGAAGCTGACGGCAATCATCCAGGTCAGCATGGATCGCCATACACCGGATCGATTCGAGAATTTTGAAGAAACACTGCAAGGCTATCCGGAGGTCATGTCCTGCTACATGATAACAGGCCAGGCTGCAGACTACCTCGTGGAGGTGCTGGTACCGGATATGGAAGAATATCAAGACTTTTTATTGGGGAGGCTGACCTGTATTCCCGGAGTAACCGGAGTTCATTCCAGTTTTGTATTGCGTAAAATCATCTCCCGAACGGAAATACCATTAACCCATCTTACATAGCGAAAACCTCATTTACCCCTCATCAGGACAACTCTTTGGCAGCAAGTATCTCAACCTCAAAATACAGGGTAAATCCGGCCAGGGGATGGTTTCCATCAACCAGCACTTCCGTCTTGCCCACATGGACTATCCTGACGACGGTTTTATGGCCGTCATCACCATAAGCCTGCACCAACATGCCAGGCTTGAGTGATGCCGGATTATCGAAAGAACGGACGGGAACCGGGTATACCAGACGCTTATCCAGATTTCCATAAGCCAATTCGGGGGGCACAGTGACCGCTATGACATCCCCTGCCTTCCGTTCAAGAAGTGCCTGTTCCAACCCCTTGACAACCGAACCATCCCCCTCAACAAACTCCAGGGGAGGGCCACCAATAGAGGTATCTACAGTTTTGCCTTCCGAGTTCTTCAGATTGTAATGAATCGTGAATGCCTTTTTACCCATATTTATTTACAACTCACTTGTCTGTTGCGTTGCGCGGCAAAATCTATTGATTTCCCGGTCATTAGCCACAAAAAACCCCGGCAAACACCGGGGTTTTTATCAAAAGGGACAGAGCTACCGAAAGACTGAAAAAAGTCGCCGAGAGACTGGAATTGCCCCATGAAAATCAACCTGCCTTGACAATACCCAGATCAATCAACTCTGATACCAGGAGTTTCATTTCAAGCTTATCCTTGAAACTGCCAGGGTGTTCCATATCCATTCGCTTCACAAAGGGTTGAGCATCGGCAGGAATATCTTTCAATTTGAGCGCATTCACTACGCACTTGAGCATTCCTTTTTTGGTCGCGGTCTTCGCTTTTAACGACTTCAGCGCCTTGCCAATTTTCAGCTCTTCCGGTGTAAAATCACAGCCAAACGGGAACGGATCGAAATACCCTTGTGAGTTGTATTTCTGATACAGCTCCATCAGGCGCTCCGGTGTATTATTGCGATACAGTTCAGGAAGTTCATAGTCCTCAGGCACCTTGCCTGCCGCCTTGGCCTGGGCCAACAACTCACCCTGGAATCGGGAATCGGCAATCTTGATCAACTCGATATAAACTTCTTTATCGGGTCGTCCCAAAACATCGGCAACACCATATTCGGTCACAACGATATCGCGCAAATGCCGGGGAATAGTACAGTGAGCATAACTGAACAGGATATTCGACACTGTTTTTCCGCCACTCTGACGAGTTGACTTCAGTTTCAAAATTGAGCGGGCATCACTGATCTCGTGCGCCATGGCGACGAAATTGTACTGGCCACCCACCCCGCTGACTACCTTGCCATTAGCCAGGCCGTCGGAAATCGCCGCACCGTTCAAGGTACACATCATGGTGGAATTGACAAACCTGGACTCTTTACGCTGGGCCATTTTGATCTTCTCATCCCCCAGGAAGTGATCGTACAGGTGGTTTACAAACAGAACGCTGGTCATACAGAACTTTTCGTTTTCTTCATCGGTCAGTTTTTCGAGCTCGTCATAAAACTGCTGGGGGCCGAGGAAGAAACCGCCATGCATGATAATACCTTTCTTCAACCTGTCGCCGAGGCAATTCGCTTCAATTGCGGCTCTGTGCGTCTCGTCTCCGAGATTCAACCCGATACTGTTTCCATCACAAATCAGGGCACCGCCTTTCAGTTCAACAGAAGACTTGAAGACACCCCATTCTTTCAGATAGGCAACATCTTTGGCTTTCAACTCCTCACTGATGGCACCAACCTCAAGTAACGCATCCAGTGTTTGCATGGACACATCGACGGAAATTTTCCTTTCGTTGAGAAGATTCTGAATATTGATGTCGTCAAACACTTCACGCTTCAGAATGCCGGACTTGTAGAGATAGATGAACCCGTCAACCATCATTTCACTACAACCGTACAAACCTTCCTCAAACTGCCCCCTTCCGCCAATTTCGGAAACAACCGGATATTTTTCTTCCAGCTTCATTTCGTCCATGAGCTTGCAATAATCAGAATTGTGCTCGTGACGCATGATGAGTCCGTTTACTATCGCGCTACCCAGGGAACCTATCCCGACCTGCAGGGTACCGCCATCCTTGACGAGTGTACTGGCGTTAAAACCGATAAAGTGATCTGCCGGAGTGATCGCCATATTTGGCACACCAAACAGCTTGCAGTCATAATCCCGGTTATCGATGACAAAATCGAATTCGGTGCCATCCACCTCGGCGTGATTTACCATAAATGGCAGCCTCTGGTTCACTTCACCGATAACCGCAATCTTTTGCCCCCTGGCCTCCAGATCGCGCATGGCGCGAACCATATCTATGGACGTATCAGGATTACAGCTGAGGCTATAGGTTACCTTGCCATCACGCTCTCGCTTCGAAATCATTTGCGATACAACGTTACAACCATTAATTATCAAATCACGAACAACATGAGTGTAATTGGTGCTGATGTAGTTTTGCTGTTGAGCCTTGTGGTTCAGAAAGCTGCCGGCCTTAAAGAAAAACTCCGTCACCTCAACATTATCAGGCAACTGATTTTTTCTCAGGTCAATCACATATTCAACGTCAGGTATTTCACCAAACAAACGCTCGGAAAAGGGCCCAAGGAATTTTTTTTCCAGGCTGCTGCTACCCGTTGGCTTCTCAAGTGCAATGGCTGTAGTAATTTTCAGCTTTATGGATGGGTCATTTTTCGCCCGCTTGTATAATGCGTTCACCAGGTGCAGGGGTTTACCCAGCCCCAGGGGCATACCAAATACTATCTCCTTGCCTACCTTGTCGATAATCGCATCGACACATGCATCTACTTCTTTGTAAATTATAGGATTGTCTGCCATGATGTTTCCCTGTCTGCAGTGTATTTTTTATTTGGAAAAGGGCGGGCAATACATGATTGCACCCTTTCAACCTTTTAAAACGGAATTACTGTAAAGCGGAATAAAAACCTTCGTCTGAGGAGGCATGGTTGCCTGTCTTTTTGTTCTGGGAAAAGTATGCCAAAAACGCCCCCGTTTCTGTTTGATTGCTATCAAATTTGGCCGATGAATTATTCATCTGTCTGAACGAAACAGTCAATCAACCATACACCTCTGTATCGCCACAGATGACTGCGGCCAAACCTCGCCTGATACCCGTTGTAACGGGGTAATCAGGCAGCTGAACAAACCGGGCCCTGTAGTTTGAAAAAACCGGACACCGGCTTCGATCCTGTCAACTGTGCGAAATTATAAGGCTGAAACCGATAACGAGGAAGAAGGGATTAAAACATTTTTTTAAAACTGAGACTTCCAGTGCAAAACTGCACCGTTTCTGCGGATATCAACGGCGTATTCACCGGTCAAAAAAGACTCCATTCCAGACCGCTCGGAATCATCAACAATGCCAGACATCGATTTGCCTTGCACCAGCTCGCCCCGATTCTGTATGTTCATGTGATAAACGGCAATGGCACGATTAATATAATAGCTGCCAACCAGAGAAACCAGCCTGCGTGCGCAGTCTTTCTTTCTGACCCCGTCTTCCACCATGCCTGCATACACAATTCGAGGGTCTGACATACCTGGAATATCCGACGCGTGTACCCTGGTCACTGAAACCAGAACATTCACCAACAAAAGAGCGATAAACAGCCGGATAACCATCGCTTTCTCCAACGCTGAAGTGGATCGACATGCTTCATCAGAAACCTGCCCGAGCAACCGTTACACCAACTATATCAAACCCCTTTGAGAGACTCAGTCACAAAGACGCAATTTGACGTTATTTTTGTTTCACTTATGTGTATTTGTGTCAAAATTATGGCAGCAATCAGGATGACCTGTCAGCCAACCAGTCAGCACTGATAGCCCAGGTATTGAAAGGTGCCCTTGAACCGGCAAAAACACCGGCGTGCCCTCCGGGAACAACACAAAACTCCTTGTCTTCCGAGGATACAATATCAAGAATCTTCCGGGCAGCCCGAATAGACACCAGTTTGTCCGAATCGCCGGCAAAAGCCAGAATGGCACAGTTGATCTTTTCAAAATCCGCATGGGAATCTCCCATTTTCATTTTACCCCTTGCCATCTGATTATTGATCGCCATCCGAACCGCCATACCCTTAATGGTTTCTCCCGGGTAGTCAACCATGTCATCAAACCACTGTTTCATGGTATGGTGACTCTTCACGTATTCCCGATCCCACATATTCACCAAAAGCTCCCAGTAGCTCATCACACTGCCCACCGGGTTGGTCAGTTTGAACACGGTGGAACTGACCCACCCCGGAATGTGCAGATATTTTGGAGGCAGATCCATCAGAGAAAAATCCAGGAGGCGGGAAATAACCTGTGCGGGTCGATGCGTCATTGCAAGCAGCCTGCCTGCGACACCAATCTGATGCATATCAACCGGGCTGGCCACGGTAACAATGTTTCGAATATCCGGGTCCCGTACCGCCGCAGCATACATCAGCGTCAGGAGGCCGCCCATGCAATAGGAAAAAACCGAGAGCTCTTTCTGTGCGCTGTTCAGCCGTATTTTTTCAAATGATTCGGGCATCCAGTCCAACACATAGGTTTCCAGAGAAAGGCTATTCTGTTCTTCCGTCACATCACCCCAGTCGATAAGATAAACATCAAACCCCTTTGCCAGAAAATAACGCACCACACTGCGCTGAGGTAAAAGGTCGAAAATCATTGAAGTCGCTGCCAGGGGGGGAACCAGTACGAGAGGTACCCGCTTTCGATCCCGACTGACAGCCATTGTCTCCTTCCCGACCAGAATCTCCTTTTCTTCCAGTGGCAGGTAATGCCGTACCGACATAATGCCAGACTGGTGAATTATTTCATAAGGGGTAAGATTGCTGACAATAAATTTTTCTGCGGAAAGCTTATGTTCAATTGCATGGATCACAGACCAGAACGCCTTTTCCGCCAACGAACGAGGGTGCATTTTTTCACCGCCCAAATCAACCTGTTTACTGTCCATAATCTGTTTCCTGTCCATAATAATTACGACCTCTTTTTTTCTTGTTGTCAGGGTATCTGCTTACACCAACCCGGAGTTATGAGGTGTTTTACCACTCATTGCAATTCATTGCCATCCGGTTCCCGGGTATGTGGCAATTTTTCCGGGATAATTTACACCTGCATTGACAAACAGTATCGTATATAGTGCTGGTTTATCGAGAATAACCTGTCCCTGCAGTTATCATCAAAATAATGACAAGGAACCAATTTCTTCATGCAAACCCCTTCCTCCAATACCACTGAAGCCAGTTTCACCATGAAAGGATCGCTGATTCCGATGACTGTGCTTGAACTGGTACGTTATGATCCATCCGACTTTGAGCGGGAACTGAAGGCGAAGGTCGCGCAAGCACCCGCGTTTTTCGACGACATGCCTGTTGTGTTCGCACTTGAAAAACTGGAACACAAGGATCAACCGATTGATTTCGACCCACTGGTATCCCTATGCACCGGAATGCACATCCGCCCTGTTGCGATACGGGGTGGTGGCAACCATCACGCGACCGCTGCCAGAGCGAGCGGCCTGGCAATACTGCCCGCAACCGGCAAAAAGGCACAGCCTGCACAACCTGTGAAGGAATGCAAATCCGGGGCAACCGGGCAACCCGTCGCTGAAAAACCGGAGATACCTGAACGACCTGAAACACCAACAGCGAGCGAGCCGACGGGGCAACAGGCGGATACCGGGGAAAGCATCGTTATCGAAAAAGCCAAACCGGCAAAGATTATCTACACCCCCATTCGTTCCGGGCAACAAGTCTACGCCGGTGGCACTGATTTAATCGTTCTGGCACAGGTTAGCGCTGGCGCGGAAATATTGGCAGATGGTAACATTCACGTTTATGGCCCCTTGCGCGGACGCGCACTGGCCGGGGTGAAAGGAGACAAAAAAGCAAGAATTTTCTGTCAAAGTCTTGAGGCAGAGCTTGTTTCCATTGCAGGACAATATAAAATCAGTGAAGATTTGCAAGATAAGGGCTGGCGAGAGCCTCGACAAATTTTTCTGGATGAGGACAAACTGACAATAAAACCTCTCGTTTAGCGAATAAACAGGACCAACTGAAAGTCAGAAAAGCTGGTCGTTCAGCTCACGTTTCACATTGAAAGGTAGGAATTAAATTGGCAAAGATCATCGTGGTCACCTCCGGCAAGGGAGGAGTGGGAAAAACCACATCCAGCGCATCAATAGCGATAGGCCTGGCCCAGCGCGGAAAAAAAACTGTCGTCATCGACTTTGACGTGGGCCTGAGAAACCTCGACTTGATATTGAATTGTGAAAGGCGGGTTGTATACGACTTCGTCAATGTCATAAACGGAGAGGCAACCCTTAACCAGGCACTGATCAAAGACAAGCATGTAGACAATCTCTATATCCTGCCTGCATCCCAGACGCGGGACAAGGAAGCCCTGACGAAAGAGGGAGTCGAGAAAATTCTTAAAGAACTGTCGGAAAGCTTTGACTACATCATATGCGACTCCCCCGCCGGCATCGAGCATGGTGCCTACATGGCTCTCTATTTTGCTGATGAAGCCATTGTTACCACAAACCCGGAAGTCTCCTCTGTGCGGGATTCAGACAGAATACTGGGGATTTTGCAGAGCAAGTCACGCAGGGCGGAACTTGGTCTGGAACCGGTAAGGGAGCATCTGTTGCTGACGCGCTACAGCCCGGAGCGGGTAGAAAAAGGGGAAATGCTTTCGGTAGAGGATGTAAAGGACATTCTGGCAATCAAGCTGCTGGGAGTCATCCCCGAATCCCAGTCGGTCTTAAATGCCTCCAATAAAGGTGACCCGGTCATTCTGGACAGCCAAAGTGATGCAGGGGCATCCTATTCTGACGCAGTAAGCAGGCTGCTGGGAGAGGATATCGAACATCGCTTTATCGAGGTGGAAAGAAAAGGCTTCTTTAAGCGCATGTTTGGGGTATAACAATGAGTTTTTGGGATTATTTTAAAACAAGTAGAAAAAACACAGCATCCGTCGCAAAAGAGAGACTCCAGATAATCGTCACTCACGAGAGAACCCGGAGAAGTCAGCCGGACTACCTGCCGCAATTGCAGCAGGAAATTCTTGAGGTTATTCGGAAATATGTTTCGATATCACAGGATGACGTACAGGTTCAGCTAAACAAAAACGACAACTGTTCAGTGCTTGAACTGGATGTAACCCTGCCGGATGATGTAACTGACAGTTAGCAATTCAACCGACAGGGAACCAGCCACGCAGGATTACCCGGGGTCAGCGGCCTCCCGCGACCGCGCCTCGGGCACTTGCAAACCTGCCCGCAATCACCTGTACCCACCTGCACATAAAACGCTTTTACGACTTCTGAATTTGTGACCCCCGAATTTGCGAACCCCGAATTTGCGAACCCCGAATTTGCGAACCCCGAATTTGCGAACCCCGAATTTGCGAACCCAGGGCAGTAAAGCAACATTACCAGCGAGCAAAATGATCTTCGGCGAACCCGGGTATGCCGTCAATAATCACCTTCTCCCTGCCGCGCACCACATATCCGTAGTACTTGCCAAACATTTGCCTGAAATTCGAAGCAAGCACAAGCACATCCAGCTTCTCCTGCCGCATACCTTCTGGAACGAAGGTCAAATCCACCTTTTTATCAGGTGAGTAAATGTGCCAGTCTTTGTCCGGTTGACAGGAGTCAAAATCGAAACAGGAAAAATTCACTTTCTGAAACCTGTTTCCAACCCATAATCCGTTTTCTGTTACCCCGGTTTCATTTACACCTGATGCCAGATTGAGCCCGACCATCCTTCCATCCGGCAGCATCCCTGACAGACATGCCCAGTTCCAGGAGGTTTCCCTTCGCATAAACCCGGCGCTCCAGTCATAGCTTCCCCTTGTATCGGACGGGTCAAACACCATTTCATTCCCGGCCCAGTTCACCACGCCACCGCAGTCCAGTCCGGCCGCTTTCTGGGTGTAGACCCAGCCGTTTCTTCCCGCTTTGGAGCAGACCCTTAACGGATTGAACGTCGGTGCAGCACTCAGGGAAAGGGAAAACTCCACCCCCGGAGACGCATGGCCGACCACTTTTCTCACCTCCCCCTTCTCTTGTGCGGAGATACTGACATGACACCCCGGAAACGCAAAGGATGCCTGCCCCCTGTCCGGAGTTTGATCCATGTGCGTGCCCAATGCCGCAGGTACAACGAGACTTTTTTCATCCAGCTGCCGGGTATCAAAACGGTACAGATACACAAACATATTGCTAACCAGCTTCAGGTTGACAATGGCCAGGCCAAAAATTGCCCTGCTGTTCATCGCGCCTATAAACTGAAACTGGTTGAAGCCCATTTTTTTTCGCCACAACGGAAGCTGCTTGTCCATTGAGGTTCGAAGGTCAAAATCCAGGTAGTTCACCTCATCGACAGCATCATTGATAACCCCGAATCCGGGGCGCCCTTTATTGTCCAGAAGTTTTTTATCCATTTTTATCAAAAACCTGCCTTTTTCGTAAAAAAACGTCACTTGCTTATCACCTGAAGAAAAGTGATAGTGGTACACTTGGCCGAATGCAGGGAAGCGCCCCCTGTTTAATTTATCGTATTTGCTCACCTGATGGAAAGTTATGAACTCTTTTTTATCGAAAAGCATTATTCATTTGATCTCAATGCTGCTAACTGTGTTCCTGACCCGATCGGCACTCGCCACTCCCGACCACGTCACACTGCCTGAAAACCTGACAGAAGAAAGCGCTGACTGGGAGAAAACCCTGGACGAGGAAGGGGTTCAGATATTTGTCAGGGACTACCCGGGATCGGACTACAAGGCATTCAAGGCCATTATGGAGATTCAGGCGCCTGTCGATAGTGTGATGGCGGTTATGGCCGCCCCCAATTCCTGTGTGGAGTGGGTTCACGGATGTATCATTTCGTACGGCCTCGACGCAGAAAGCTTCAACAAACGCTATGCCTACTCGGTCAACGATTTACCCTGGCCGGTCACTGACCGGGATTATGTCCTGCTCATATCCACATGGAACGAACCGGATACAAACCGGATATGGATGGAAATGCATGCAGTAAAAGACAAAAAAACCGTCAACGAAGACTATGTTCGAGTCACGACGGCAAATACCATTTACCTTTTCGAACCGACAGATCACAACACCACGAAAATGACATGGTTGCAACACACCGAACCTGGCGGCGCCCTGCCCGGCTGGCTGGTGAACGCACTGTTGATCGATATCCCGTTTAACTCCCTGAAAAAACTCGAAGAAGTGGCAAACCGGGATAACTATAAAAGGGCAAAAATTCTAACAGATGATCAGGGTCAAATAACCGGAGTGAAGCCCGCAGGTGTAACGCAATAGCCTGTCAGATTTTCATCTCCATTCTGATATAATCCGGGTGGCAAAAGTCATAATAATTGCGGAGTATGAAAAATGGACAAACTCGCCAGGGAAATAATGACTCCCCACGTTAAATCCGTGCCTGAAAGCTGGACTATACAGCAGTTCGCCCGGTTTTGCTCCGACAATGAAATCTCGGGCAGCCCGGTCGTAGATGCCAGCGGCGACATAGTTGGTATCGCCACGCTCAAGGATATAGCGGATTTCCACTTTAATGCCAACCCATCGGAAGCTGAAAGCCAGTTGACGGAAGAGGAGCAAAGAGAAGCTCGCAAACTTCGCATGTTTCTGTTCGAAGAAATGCAGAAAATGCCTGTAGAAGTGCGCGACATCATGAGCCCCATTGTGTTTTCCGTAGACGAGGAATCACCTATAGGCGATGTGGCACAGCAAATGATGGACGAACACCTTCACAGGATTTTTGTTACCAGGGACAATAAGGTAACGGGAATCATCACCACCTATGACCTGCTGAAACTGATTGTCCCATCCTAGACAGGCACCTTTCATCTGTCTGCCCCGTAGCAAAACTGCAACTGCTGTCGGCACTTGCTACGGGACAATCTCTGCCAGAAAGGATCACTCCGATTCATTACTTTTTTAGCATTATCCGCAACAATCTGCATAATAGACAGACAGACAAGAATATGTAAAAGGTCAATTCCATGGCAGCACAGAAAAAAGTCTATGTTTTAGATACCAACGTATTAATCCACGATCCGGGCTCTCTGTTCAATTTCGAAGAAAACGAAGTCATCATTCCCATGACAGTATTGGAAGAGCTGGATAAACTGAAAGCCGGAAAACAGGCCATTGCCGCGGAGTGTCGGCAGGCGATACGAACCATCGATATGATTCTGGGCAACGCATCCCCGAAACAGATCGAAAAGGGCGTACCCATTAAACGAGGCAAAAAGTCAGAGCCATTGGGCACGATTTCCATACTGATGAGCACCGAGTGCTCCGACTCCCTCCGTTTACCTGCCGATCTCAATGATAACAAAATCATCAACAGCCTGGTGAACCTGCAGTCTGCCCACAAAGACAAACAGATTTTTCTGGTCAGCAAAGATATCAACATGAGGCTCAAAGCACGCGGATTCGGTGTCGAAGCCCAGGATTACCACAACGATCAACTGGTTGATGATGTCGATCTTTTGCCTAAAGGCTATTGTGAATACTCCGGCTCATTCTGGGACACCATTGAAAAGGTGGAAACCGTACAACGGGAAGGCCTTACCGAGCATATTCTACCGAAGACAGATCAGCTTGATAAAATCAATATCAACGAGTTTATACTGGATGAAATGGGATTCATCGGCAAGGTTACGGAAATCAATGATGAAAACATCATTGTTCAGGATCTGACCAAAGAAGACCTGATGAACCAGGAGGCCTGGGGGCTGATCCCCAGGGACATTTATCAGGCAATCGCACTGCAA
Organism: Pseudomonadota bacterium; assembly: GCA_002747395.1. Taxonomy (GTDB): domain Bacteria; phylum Pseudomonadota; class Gammaproteobacteria; order Pseudomonadales; family Oleiphilaceae; genus LZORAL124-50-18. The sequence continues at coordinate 23,157 of PDPE01000033.1, read as the reverse complement.
CTGTTGCTCGACCCGGAAATTCACCTGGTCAACCTGACGGGCGCGGCAGGTTCGGGCAAAACCATTCTGGCACTGGCTGCAGCAATAGAAATGACGATAGCGAGCAAGCGATACAAGCGGATCATCGCAACCAGAAGCGTTCAGAGCCTCGATGAGGATATCGGCTTTTTACCAGGCACGGAAACGGAAAAAATGGAACCCTGGCTTGGCGCCATTACCGACAACCTGGAGGCTCTGCATGAGGACGATGAAAATACCCACAGCAGTGTCGACTATATTCTGGATCAGGTTCCCATTCAGTTCAAATCAATGAATTACATTCGCGGCAGGAGCTTTCAGCACAGCCTTATCATCATCGATGAGGCCCAAAACCTGTCACCGCACCAGGTTAAAACCATTGTGACACGCGCAGGCAACGGAAGTAAGGTCATATGCCTTGGCAACCTGGCCCAGATAGACACACCGTATTTGAGCCCGCCCAGTTCAGGCCTGACCTACCTGACCGAACGATTCAAAAAGTTCAGGCATGGCGGACACGTTCACTTGCAGGGTATACCCAGATCAATTCTGGCCGAATATGCGGAAGAACACTTGTAGGAATCAGCGCGATACCTGGCGATACTTGAGAAGGTACACTGCTCACAGACAGCCATAACTGACTCTTGGCACGCCGGCCAGATCCGTGACAGTGGCAACACTCCTGAACCCGGCATCAACCAGCAGTGTTTTTACTTCGGATGCCTGGTCATGGCCGTGTTCGAGTAAAAGCCAGCCATTGCTGGCCAGGCGGGCCCGACTTTCCAGAATGATGTGACGAAGATCGGCCAGGCCATCTTCACCGGACACCAGGGCAGACTTTGGCTCGAAGCGAACATCCCCCTGCTTCAAATGAGGATCATCCCGGGCGATATAGGGCGGGTTGCTGACGATGATATCAAAGTGTTCGGCGGGAACATTGGAAAACCAGTCACTGATCAAAAAGCGGCAGCACTCGAGACCGGTTCTTACCCCGTTATCGATGGCGAGTGAAATTGCCGCTTCCGACCGATCAACCCCCCAGACTTCCGCATCCGGAAATTCGCCAGACAAAGCCAGAGCAATGGCACCGGTTCCCGTACCCAGGTCGAGTATTTTCCCCGGCTTTGCCTTGTTCTCCCGAACCAGTTCCAGCACCAGTTCGACCAGCCTTTCGGTATCAGGGCGGGGAATCAATGTACTTGAATCAACGCCGAGACTCATACTCCAAAACTCTTTTTCGCCGACAATATGGGCTATCGGCTCACCACAACGTCGCCTTTCAGCCAGTTTCAGAAATAGAGTTTCCTGTTCAGGGGTTATCGTTTTTTCCGGCCAGGTGTAAAGGTAAACCCGCGGTCTGTTCAATACATGGCCGAGCAGCACTTCCATGTCAAGCCGGGGCGTAGCCGAATCCGGTAACTGCACCGATTTCAGTATGTCGGAAATGGTCATAATTGTGGCCAATCAGCATTCAACATTCATACACTTCAGTCATCAGACAAACTGGCGAGCAGATCAGCCTGATATTCATTCACCAGTGGCTGTATCACTGACTCCAGGCTCCCCTGCATCACCTCGTCCAGCTTGTACAGGGTCAGGTTGATACGATGGTCAGTTACACGTCCCTGAGGATAGTTATAGGTACGAATCCTCTCGGACCGATCACCACTGCCAACCAGACTTCTCCGGGTTTCTGCCTGCTCCTTGTCCTGCGCTTCCTGTTGCGCATCTTGCAGCCTGGCTTGTAAGAGAGAAAGCGCTTTCGCCTTGTTTTTGTGTTGGGATCGCTCATCCTGACATTCCACAACAATACCGGAAGGGATATGGGTAATCCGAATCGCCGAGTCGGTTTTGTTGACGTGCTGCCCTCCCGCACCGGAGGCCCTGAATGTATCGATTCTCAAATCCGCCTTGTTAATATCGACGTCATCCAGTGAGTCTGCCTCGGGCATCACAGCGACCGTACACGCCGAAGTGTGTATGCGCCCCTGGGATTCTGTCTCGGGAACCCGTTGAACCCGATGAGCGCCCGACTCAAATTTAAGATTTCCGTACACATCATTGCCAACGACGCGACAGATTATTTCCTTGTAACCACCATGATCACCCGCATTTTCACTGATCACTTCAACCTTCCACTTTTTCAGCTCGGCATAGCGCGCATACATCCGGAACAGGTCGCCAGCAAAAATTGCCGCTTCATCCCCACCGGTGCCGGCACGTATTTCCAAAAAAGTATTGTGAGCGTCGTTCGGGTCTTTGGGCAGTAACAGCTTTTGCAGGTCCAGTTCCTGCGCCGCTTTCGATGTTTCCGCCTCCGCCAGTTCTTCTTCGGCCATTTCTCGCATATCGGGGTCAGCGTCCTTTAACAGCGACCTGGCTTCCTCGATATCGCCTTCAGTCTGACAAAATGTCTTGTAGGCTTTCACAACCGGTTCAATTTCGGCATATTCTTTCGAAAACGCCCTGAACCGGTTTTGGTCTTCAATAACTCCAGAGTCGCTGAGTAACGCTGCCAACTCCTCAAAGCGCTCCGAAATATGCTGCAACTTCAATCTGATCGATTCTTTCATTGATTTTTTCAACCACGTCAATACGTTGGGTAATTCCTTGATTCAGGTTATTCCCTGATTGTTTTCGGGCTATTCTATTTTTCCAGGCTATTGTCCGTCTCCAGACCATCCCCCTTTTTCTCTGTGGCCGGGGCAAACGCGCCCTGCTTGCCTTCCAGATCAAACAGAAACGAAAGCCATTCATTCACCTCGTCTTTCCCTTCGGAGGTGGCTTTGCGCACTTGAACCGTTGGCGAGTGGATCAGTTTGTTGGTGATCCCCTTTGCCAGGGCGGCCAATACCTTTTCCGGGTCTGTACCCGCCGAGAGGGATTTCAGTGCCTTTTGCAACTCAAGCTCCTTTACGTTTTCGGCCCGGGAGCGAAACCGTTTCAGGGTCGAGACTGCACCCAGTTGCCGCAACCAGGACATAAACTCTGTCGCACCGCTGGCAACCAAATGACGGGCTTCTTCTGCCGCTCCTTCCCGCGACTTGACATTTTCATCAATCACTTTTTGCAAGTCATCTACCGTATAGAGGTAGACATCGTCCAGCTCGCCAACCTGTGGTTCAATATCACGAGGGACAGCAATATCAACCATAAAGATCGGGCTGTGCTTGCGAATCCTGAGAGCACGTTCAACCGCTCCCTTTCCCAGGATTGGTAACGGACTCGCCGTAGAAGTAATGATGATATCGGCAAGCGGCAACTGCTCGGGAATCTCCGACAACACAACAGCCTTGCCGCAAAACTGATCCGACAGGTTCTTCGCCCGCTCCAGAGTCCGGTTGGCAACAGTAATATCATTGACTCCGGTTTCACTCAAATGCCGGGCCACCAGTTCAATTGTTTCACCGGCACCGATCAAAAGAGCGGAGTTGGCAGACATATCCGAAAAAATATGACTGGCAAGAGTAACCGCTGCGTAGGCAACCGAAACCGGGTTCTCGCCGATGGCGGTATCGGTACGAACCCGCTTGGCCACAGAAAACGCCTGTTCAAACAGACGGCTCAGTATATAGCCAACCGTGTTCGCTTCCTTCGCCACACCATAGGCGGACTTCATCTGGCCCAGTATCTGGGGCTCGCCAAGGATCAGGGAATCCAGGCCACAAGCGACGCCCATCATATGTCGCGCTGCATCCTCATCCCAATAGGTATAGCAGCAGGACTCCAGGTCACTGACTTTCAAACCGTGATAATCACCCAGCCATTCCAGGATTGCATGACTGCCATTCAATTCAACCGAACAATAAATCTCCGTACGATTACAGGTTGAGAGAATCGCCGCTTCATTCACGTTGGCCACATTGAGCACCTGGCCAAGTGCCTGCCTGATTTTTTCAGGAGAAAAGGCAACCCGTTCCCTGACATCAACAGAGGCTGTTTTGTGGTTAATGCCAAGTGCCAATAATGACATAGATAGTAAAAAATTCCCGATTCCAAGCTAGCGGGTGATTTTACCTCCCCAAACGTACACACGCCAGCGACATATACCGATTTATCAAAAGTTAACGCTTTGGTTAGCAGAATAAAGCTCGACAATGGCAATAAAACTGGCTATAAATCGACTATTCCTGGTTCAAATGGCAAGACAACACCTCTCAGTCTTGCCGACAATAGAGATTGCCGCCTGCAAACAAGCTGAATATGAATATAACTGACCTCCAATTCTCACCGACAATCCGCAATGCTGTCATTATCCGGTTATTATCTGGCCTGATTGTGATCGCCTCATTGGGTGCCTGCTCACTGATAGACAAACAGGGCCGGACTGACCGGGCCGCCCTCTCCCACCCACAGCATATTGCCCAATCACAACACAAGACTGAAACTGCGCCCGAGCCTGAAGAAGGCGATTTTAGCCCGGAGAGTCTGTATTCATTGCTAACAGCAGAAATCGCCGGCCAACGAAACAGGTTTGATATTTCCCTGCTGAACTATGTGCAACAGGCGCGTCTGACCAAAGATACAGGCGTCATCAAACGAGCGCTGCAGATCGCCCGATACCTTAAAGCGAACAATGCCATGCTGGAGCTTGGCAAAACCTGGCTGGAGGTACAACCGGAAGCACTGGAACCCCATCAGATACTGGCTTTTCAATACATACGACTGGGCAATTTCACTGAAGCCGTCAGCCATATGGAAACCATTCTCCGGCTCGGTGGCCGCGCAGACTTTGAGGCATTGGCAATTCACGCAAAAACACTCCCGAAAGAAGAGCAGGAAGACCTGCTTGGTATTTACAAGTCCCTTTCGGAAAAGTACCCGGACAACCAGGAGATCGGCTACGGTTACGCACTATTGAAGCGAAATCGCGGGCGGTACGACGAAGCGCTCCATATTATCGAATCCTATCTCGATGCCGACCCGGCATTCCAGCCTGGCCTGTTGCTGAAAGCAACCTTGCTCTACGATCTGGGCCGAATCAAGGAGGCCCTGTCCCTGCTGGGTGAAGCCACCCGTGATTTCCCTGACAACCGAAAGCTCTCCACCCTCTATGCCCGAATGCTGATTGACGATGGTGACCTCGAAAGATCAGAAGAAGAATACCGAAAACTGGTCAAACGCTATCCGGATATTCCCGGACTACGCCTGGCTCATGCACTGGTTTCACTCGAAATGGGAGAAACCGACACGGCAAAACGGGATCTGGAAGCACTGCTGAAACAGGGCCAACACCGCAATGAGGCAAACTTTTATCTGGGGCGCATGGCTGATGACAGCGGCGATGCGGACACAGCCATCAAACATTACGATGCCATAACCGGTGGCGGCCACTATTTCAATTCACTTGCCAGGTCGAGCTACCTGAAAGCAGAAAGAGAAGAGCTGAATGAAGTTCTGGAACACCTGGCCCAACTGAGGTCAGAGCACCCGGAACAGTCTCAGGGTTACTGGCGAGTGGAAGTCAATGTCCTGCTGGAGCTGAAAAACCCGGATCTCGCACTTGAAAAAGTTATCGAGGCACTCGCCGAACACCCGGAAAACGTCCATTTGCTCTATGCAAGAGCCATGCTGCTGGATCGACAGGACAAAGTGGCTGAAATGGAACTGGATTTACGGAAAATTCTTGAGCTGGAACCAGACAACCCGGTCGCACTCAATGCCCTGGGCTACACACTTGCGGATAAGACAGATCGCTACCATGAAGCTTTTGAACTGATCTCGAAAGCGCTGAAACTCACCCCGAACAGCCCCGCAGTCATCGACAGCCTGGGCTGGGTTTACTATCGTTTGGGCGATACCGAAAAAGCATTGAAATACCTGAAAGCCGCTTATGCCAAATTCCCGGATCCCGAGGTGGCAGCCCATCTTGGCGAGGTGTTATGGATAACCGGACAAAAAAAGGCTGCCCTGGCAATATGGAAAAAAGCCTTTGAAAAGGATAATAACCACATCATATTGAATAAGGCCCTTGAAAAGTTCGCCGTCTCGTTTGACTAGAGTTATGCTGACACAACCACCAATAACACAACCACCAGGAAGAAACAGGCCGGCCATCGCCTTCCCCTGTTGTTCAAATTCTTGTTCAGCTTCTTGTTCAACTTTCCTGTTTCTGGCCGCCGTGCTGACCACTCTCCTCAGTGCATGCTCGACCAATCCGGAAATCACCACCCCGTCCACACTTGTCCAACCGGAAGACTGGAACGACAGAATGAACCGGTTACACCAACTGGAAAACTGGTCAGTGTATGGAAAAATCGGCGTTCGCTCACCAGACCAGTCAGACTCGGCAGTAATAAATGAGTGGAAACAAGCCGGCGACCTGTTCAGAATCAAACTGTCCTCCGCTCTGTTTGGCATTGGAGCAACCATATTGGAGGGCTCGGATGAAGAATTGTTTATCACCCGCTCCGATGGAGAAATCATCCATTCACGCGACCCGGAGCAGCTTTTACGCACGCAAACCGGTTGGCAAGTCCCCCTGACCAGCATTCCCTGCTGGATAAAAGGCATACCCTCTCCGCAAGAAGAGTATTCCATTACGTTCGATAATCAGGGCAACCCCCACACTATCATCCAGTCAGGCTGGCGCATTACACCCGGCCGATACAAAAAGACCGACGAGATGTACTTGCCCGGAAAGATCGTCATCTCCAATACAACAAACAAAATCACACTCATTATCGCCAGGTGGACTCTGACACCCCCTTGAACTCGATCAACACTTGTCGGCACTTATCGACATCTCCCGGCATCACATTAAAAAAATGTTTTTTTAAAAAAAGGTTGACAAGATACGTACCAGAGCGGAAAATAGCGCCCGCTCTCAAGGGAAACTGCAAAACGAAAAGAGCAAATGATTCTGGGACGGGCGCATGCAAATTCGCCAGCTTTCAGAAGCAAGACAACAGATCCGAAGTGATTCGGGAATTGTTGTAAAAGGCATCGACAGATCTTCTTTGCATAAAGAATTAATTTGAATGATTCGCCTTGATATGGAAAATTCTACTGGGGTGTCGCCAAGCGGTAAGGCAGCAGGTTTTGATCCTGCCATGCGTTGGTTCAAATCCAGCCACCCCAGCCAACTTTCTCACAATCCTCTTGACTATTGTTACCAGCACTCTTTCAAACATTACTTCAAACACTCTTCTTTCAAAGGATGATACCGTGTCCCAGTTGATGGTTTTTGCGGGAAATGCCAATCCCGAGTTAGCCGATCTTGTTACCAGGAAGCTCCACGTCCCGCTTGGCGATGCAACCGTCGGAAAATTCAGTGATGGGGAAATTTCGGTTGAAATCAATGAAAACGTGCGCGGCAGGGACGTTTTCATCATTCAACCGACCTGTGCGCCAACCAACGACAATATCATGGAACTGACTGTTATGGCTGATGCCCTCAGAAGGGCATCAGCAGCCAGAATCACCGCGGTTGTCCCCTATTTTGGCTACGCACGTCAAGATCGCCGGGTACGCTCGAATCGGGTTCCAATCAGTGCAAAGGTCGTGGCTGACATGATGACCAGCGTAGGTATCGACCGCCTTCTTACCGTGGATCTTCATGCAGACCAGATTCAGGGATTTTTTGACATCCCCGTTGACAACATCTACGCAACACCTTCAATGATTGATGACATCGAACGACGCAACTACCAGAACTTCGTTGTTGTATCCCCCGATGTCGGTGGAGTAGTAAGGGCCAGGGCAACTGCCAAAAGACTGAAAGACGCTGACCTGGCCATCATCGACAAGCGCCGCCCCAACGCCAATGAATCACAGGTTATGCATATTATTGGTGACGTCGCGGGAAAAACCTGCATTCTGGTCGATGATATCGTCGATACAGCCGGAACACTCTGCAAGGCCGCAGATGCGTTGAAAGAGCACGGCGCGGAAAAAGTCGTTGCCTATATTACTCACCCCGTTTTATCCGGGGCGGCACTGGACAATATCCGAAACTCCACTCTGGATGAACTCGTTACCACAGATACCATACCTGTGGGTGACAAAGTAAAAAAATGTGATAAAATCCGCGTCATTTCGATGGCCTCCCTTCTGGCGGAGTCCATTCGACGTATTTCCAATGAAGAATCTATCAGCGCCCTGTTTGATTAAAGGGTTCTTTGAACAAGGCTTTCCCCCGATCAGATTCGATCAGGAAAGCAGCCGGGTACAGACAGAAAGAGACAGCGCGTCACCAGGCTGATATTTCATTGCCCGAATTTACCAGAGCCTCTAACGAGGCTCTGGTTGTTTTATCTGGACGCATTGTGAAACAGGCGCACAGATAAAACAACAAGTTGGTTGCCTGGTCGCGGGCGACCCTATTTGACCCGACAGGCGATCAACCACGAAACTCTGGAATCGCCTTGTCTATTAAACAACAGGAAAACAACATGAGTAACGAATTCGTAGTAGAAGCAGAACTTCGTAATCTGCAGGGGAAAGGTGCGAGCCGCCGCCTGCGTCACGAAGGTAAGATTCCGGCCATTTTATACGGTGATAACGACGCACCGACAAACCTGTCACTGATAAGAAAGGACCTGGCAAAATTGCTGGAAAACGAAGCTTTCTATTCACACATTCTTACCATCAAGTACGATGGTAAGGAACAAGCCGCAATTATGAAGGATCTGCAGCGTCATCCCGCCAAAGGGTTTGTCATGCATGCGGATTTTCAACGAGTATCCAAAGACCGCACAATCAACGTTAACGTACCTCTTCACTTCATTAACGAACAGGCTTGTGTAGGTGTCAAGATGGAAGGTGGTGTCATTTCTCACCTGATGACCGATATAGAAATCACCTGTTTACCCGGTAACCTGCCCGAGTATATTGATGTTGACATGCTCGAAGTGAAAAATGGAACTATCGTTCACCTGTCAGACCTCAAGCTGCCAGAGGGTGTAAGCATTACCTCACTGGGGCACGGCTCTGACCACGACCTGCCAGTCGCTTCTGTCAACAAGGCGAAGGGCGAGGTAGTAGACGAAGAAGAAGGCGAAGGTGAAGACGAAGCCTGAAACCGCCTTTCTATTGTAAGCTGCCTGCTACCACAGGCAGCCTGATACTGCGAAGGAGTTCCACATTGTCAATAAAGTTAATCGTTGGCCTGGGTAACCCGGGCAAGGACTACGAAAACACAAGACACAATGCCGGAGCTCTTTTCGTATCCCACCTCTGCTCGGAGTGCCAGAGCACCTTGAGACCCGAAAAAAAATTCCACGGCCTGTATGGCAAAATTATCGTCAATAGCCAGGATATCCATTTGCTCGTCCCGACCACCTTTATGAATCGAAGCGGTTTATCCGTACAGGCACTCGCCAACTATTTCAATATCGACGTGACTGAAATTCTTGTCGCACATGACGAACTCGATATTCCCTGTGGAGCTATCAGGCTCAAGTCAGGTGGCGGCCACGGCGGGCACAACGGGCTGCGAGACATTATCAAGGCAATGGAAGGGAAAAGGGAGTTCTACCGCCTGAGGATCGGCATTGATCACCCTGGAAGCAAGGAAAGGGTTATGGGGTATGTATTGGGAAGGATCGGGCAAGGCGAATCCGCATTGCTTGGTGATGCCTTTAACGAGGCCGAGAGAGCGCTACCGCAACTGGCAGCAGGTGAATTTCAAATCGCGATGAACAAAATCAATTCACACCGCCCTTCACCAGCATAAACCACCAACACACTTACTCGGAAATCACCCTAATTCAGAATTCACTATCAGGAAATCAACATGGGCTTTAATTGCGGCATTGTCGGCCTACCCAATGTGGGTAAATCCACTCTGTTTAATGCACTGACCAAAGCAGGCATAGGTGCTGAAAACTTTCCATTCTGCACCATTGAACCCAACGCAGGCATCGTGCCCATGCCAGACCCGCGGCTGGACAAACTCGCCAAAATTGTCAAACCACAAAGAGTTGTTCCCACCACCATGGAATTTGTCGATATCGCCGGCCTGGTAGCCGGTGCCTCCAAAGGTGAAGGACTTGGCAACCAGTTTCTGGCCAATATCCGGGAAACCGATGCCATCGCCCACGTTGTCAGATGCTTCGAGGATGAAAACGTCGTCCACGTCGCTGCAAGGATCAACCCGGCAGCAGATATCGACGTAATCAACACCGAACTGGCTCTGGCCGACCTTGACAGTGTCGAAAAAGCAATAAAAAGGCTGACTCGCGTCGCCAAGGGCGGAGATAAAACCGCCAGGGCACAAATAGAAGTGATGGAGCGGCTACTCCCCCACCTCAACGAAGCCAAACCGGTTCGCTCGGCGGGGCTGACCGAGGATGAACTGCTATTGTTGCGCGAAATTCACCTGCTCACCATCAAACCCACCATGTACATCGCCAACGTGGACGAAGATGGTTTCGACAACAACCCTCACCTGGATACGGTGCGCGAAATAGCCGAAGCAGAAAACGCCGTTGTCGTTCCCATCTGTAATAAACTCGAAGCTGAAATTGCCGAACTGGAAGACGAAGAAAAAACCGAATTCCTGGCTGACCTGGGAATGGAAGAGGCCGGTCTGGATCGCGTCATACGAGCCGGATACGCCCTGCTCGGCCTTCAAACCTATTTTACCGCAGGCGAAAAAGAAGTCAGGGCATGGACGGTTAAAATCGGTGCAAGCGCCCCGCAAGCCGCAGGAGTCATTCACACCGATTTCGAAAAAGGCTTCATTCGCGCCGAAGTCACCTCCTATAATGACTTCATTCAATACAATGGAGAACAAGGTGCAAAGGAAGCAGGAAAATGGCGTCTCGAAGGCAAAGACTACATCATACAGGATGGCGATGTAGTGCATTTCCGGTTTAATGTCTGATTGCGGTTTTATTTCACCAAACCATCAAAAAAGGGGTTGACATAATTCTCTAAAAACAACAGAATACGCGCCTTCTGGTTAAGGCTACATAGCTCAGTTGGTTAGAGCACATCACTCATAATGATGGGGTCCCAGGTTCAAATCCCGGTGTAGCCACCACTCCTTATTAAGTCATTCGGGCAGTTACGTTAATAGCGGGCTGCCTTTCTTTTTGCCCTGTTTTTACCAGGGGCCCCTTGCCGTGTTTTCCACCATTTTTCAAATCATCAACAGGTTGCAGGTCAGGCCGACGTTGCACACCTCCTTGCACGCTTCCGCCGAAACAGCGGGTTAACCGCAATGCTGTATCAACGGCATGATCGGTCAGGCCAAAGGTCATACAAGCAATGAAAAAGCGAACTGCATCCCAAAACTTTCACCCTATACCCCATTTGTCGGGCGCGACCACTCCCTTTTTACGCATACAATCTGCTCGGGAAACTTCACTATCAACCTTGCTTTGATCAATGAGGCCTCCTCATTACAACAAAAAAACGGGCAAGTCGATCTGTTTGAACCAGGCCAGATCCGGCGAACCTGACATAGTCATGGAGAATACAATGCGCTTACTCAAGCAATCTGCAAAAGCACTGATCGCAGGAAATCTGGCGTTCGCTCTAAGCCTCCCCGTCTGGGCGGCTAACGGGTCTGCCGATTTCACTATGAACGGCACACCGGTTACCACATCGAGTGTCGACCTTGAAACAGGTGTCCCAACGGCACTGAAATACACTGGTGGCAGCAACACCTGCACCGATGTCGAATGGTTCTTTCGCAAGGAAGGACAGCCAGACTGGGAGAACTTCGCTCATGTTCAGACTGCCACCCTGGAAAAACTTTGGCGTGCCGGCACACACGAACTGAAAATGACGGCTACCGGGTTTAACGGAAAGTGGTTTTTCGGTTTGTTCGGTTGTGACCATACAGGCCAGTACGATGAAAGAACGGTCAATATTAATATCGCCACATCCGGATTCGCACAGACCAAATACCCCATTATGCTGGTTCCGGGAGTCATGGCTTTCGATAACATACTGGGAATGGAATACTTTTTCCGCGTTGCGGATAAAATCAGGGAATCTTCCGATCAAACAGTTGTCGATGTATCTCTGGCAGCCTGGCAGAATACGGAAGACAGAGGGGCTGATCTTGCAAACAAAATTATTGATGTCCTGTTGGAAACAGACCCTGATTTTTATTTAAATCCGACCATGAAGGTCAACCTGATCGCTCACAGCCACGGCTCTACCACGTCCCGTATGGCTATCAACATACTTGCGCGGCACTTTCAAAATCAAAATGAGAACAAGCCCGGCAAGGTCGCGTCATTAACCACAGTATCCGGTCCACACTATGGTACTCCCACTGCCGATGGCACTCACTGGGCGATGGAAAACTGGGGGTTCACGGGAAAATTGCTGGGTGACTTTCTCATTGAGTCGCTTATTGGCAACATTGGCGGTGCCGCTGTTGCCATATTGAGCGGACATGCCAATGAGTACCCGGAACAGGATATCAAGCATGTCCTTCGGGATTTCACCCAGAAAGGTATGGCCCGATTCAACACCTGTTACCCCAGTGCCGGTTTGCCACAGGGTGGAAAATACTTTATCGAGCCACCACTGGATGGTGTAGAAGAATCCATTTCCCTGCCCATAGTTGATGGTCAGGTCACTGTTACCGATTGTCAAGGCTACCTGAATGCCAACGCCAACAATAACAATAACAATAACAATAACAATGACGATAACATACTACCTCCCTTTTTCGTCCCGGGCACCCATTTCTCCGCACAAGCTCCGATTACACTGGCAGAAACACCAAATGATGCCTATGGCGCAGGTACAGAGACGCTGATCGGGCCGGTATACGGCAATGGCCTGGGTGACGAAACGGTTCCGACAGACCCCAATGCCGTTCGCTATTTTTCGTTTACCGGTATCGGTGAATGGAACACCATGTTTAACAAGGAAGGCCTGGCGGCGAATGAGCAGGATTATACCGATCCCGCGCTACTGGTTATCCAGTCCATGTTCACTATTGTCGGGGAACGGACAGACGAAAGCTTTTTTGGCCAGTGGCTGGCCGAACTGGTTGAGGACTTCACAACGGGTTCCGATCCTACATTGCGGAACAGGGGGTACACCGGAGAATCGGATGCCTTTATTCCGGTAGACAGCACCAGATTTGGCGAGTTTATCGGCAGTTTCGGCCCCTGGAACCACCTGGATGAAATGAACGCCTTCCTCGGTAGCATTCCGGCAAATGCGGATCAGCCCCTGACTGTTTACGAAGATCATGTAAACAGACTGCAACAAGGCGGCCTGTAACGGCTCGGAACATCATCACCTCCTGGCAAGAGTCGGTTCCCGGCTCTTGCCCAATCAAAGGTAAACTCGAATGAAAAAACTGCTTATTGGGCTGGCTATACTCGGTATCGGCTTGTCGGGCATATATATTGCCGGCACAGGCACTTCCAAAACAGGTGCGCCATCAACACCTGGTTCTGTCTCGAAATCAGGCACAGGCACCCATCCTTTCAATCAGCCACACACCGGCCAACTGACAGCAAAACAGGAGACGCCCGCTTCCCGACCCGCCCTGAACCGGGAATCAACGCAGGTCAACAATATAAAACCAAAGGGAGCCTACTATTTTACAAGCACAGAGGAATACGAAAATGTGTCGGCCTATGGCCCTCTCCCCGGCCATTTGCAACAGGTCGCTCTGAGGAAGCTTTCCTGGGACGACAAGGGCAACCTGATCGTGGAACCCAAAATAAAAGACCTTATTGAAAGCCTGCTGACCGGTTCCCGTGTTGAAGGAAAAGATACGGCCATTGCCCGAATTACTGAATATATGACCATGACGCTCCCGGAACCCGCTGCATCACAGGCTCTGGCGATACTGGAAAACTATCTTGAATACAAATACGAATTGCCTGACTATCGTACCCTCGCGCCCGCCCCGGAAGGTCGGGAGGAGACAATCAGCTATTATGGTCAGCTGCTGGATCAGAGAAAACAGTTTCGACGGGAAAAACTGGGCGACGAGGTCGCACACGCCCTGTTTGGGGATGAAGAACTCTATGACGATTACAGTTTGACCAGAATATCAGTTATGACAGACCCGACCCTGACTGACGAGGAAAAAGAAGCGCTGATTATTCAAAGCGAAAATACCTTGCCGGAAGCCAAACGCCAACAAGTCAGCCACAAACGCGAAGAGCGCAAACTGAAGAAAAAAATAGCGGATCTGAAGTCGGCGGGCGGAAACGAAGAAGAAATCTACAGATTACGGGTAAACTTCTACGGAAAAGGAGCAGCCGAGCGCATGCGATACGCAGAGAGCAGTTCACCCGAGTGGCGACAGCGGGTCGCCTTGTTCAATCAGGAGCGGCAGCAAATAGAACAACAAACAGACATTTCAGAAGAACAAAAAGCAGAATTGATCAATGAAATCAAAAACAGCTCATTCAGCAAAAAAGAACAAATAAAAATGGCAGTACAGAATATCCGCAGCCTGGCGAAACAATAGTCGGGCAAATACAAATATTCAATGCAAATATCTGTCAATTCACAGATCCGTCAATACACATATCCGCCAAAGAAAAACGCCAGCATAACACTGGCGTTTTTCTTCATTTCAAGGCCGGCACGTCAGGGCTGGATTCTGATTTTGCGCTTCGCAATCGCAACCACCAGGCCTAATGCCAATAACCAGATTGTACCCGGATTTGGAACCCGGGTGTACAGGTAGGATATCGCTCTGGGGCGACCGGGATAACTGCCGTTCGTCGCGGGTGAGGCAAAAACAATGGTTTCATCGACATCGAAAAAATCTCCATCACTATTAAGATCCATCAGTCGAATCAGATTCTTCTGGTTATCGTCACCGCCATTTGAGGTAAGCATCAACTCGCCGTCTGGCCCGGCCGCAACGGCGAATGCAACAAGGGACTCAAAGCCGTTTGGCAAATAATCGCTGTTCCAGATTTCTTTGACTTCACCGGATGAATCTATCACATTGTTGTTATCCACATCCGTTAACCGAAAGACGGACTGCGGCCCCTGAAAGTCAAGAAATTCCCAAATTACCAGGCTCTGATTCCAGGTATCGAAGGCAAAGTCAACCGGCACACCCAGGGTGTTGTCTTCATCAACAAAGACAGCAACTTCACTGCTGTCAACAATGCCGTCTCCGTTCTCGTCACGTGCCCGATATAAAACGTTTGTTTCCCGGCCAAGGGTGTCTGCAATATAGGCGGTGCTGCCATCAAAACTGATTTCAAATGGTGAAGAAGACGGATTCAATGCAGTAAGATCCAGCCAGATACTCGATTCTCCTGCATCATTTGCATCCCCGTCACCATTGAGATCCTCGGTACGATAGACATAATCCCCACTGGGGTTGCCAAGCGTATCTGCCTCGACAACGTAGATGGCACCATCCGGCCCTTCTGCCGTACCGTTAGGAGTATTCAGCGACAACCCTTCAGCGTTGTCGCTGGAAAACCAGACATTTGCTTCGCGAGCATCTTGAGCGTCACCATCAAGGTTAAGATCACGCAGGCGATACACGCTATCTGAATCTCCGTTCCCAAAGAACTGGTAACCGGAAGCCGTCGAAGTAATGGTATATACGTTTGAGGTCGGCGATGCCAGCCCCGAAGCGTTGGACGCATCAAAATAAACCTGCATTTCGCCAGCATCATTTGCATCGCCGTCATAATTCAGGTCGCTCATACGAAGTATCTGATCGAGCTTTTGATCTCCCAGTAGTATCTCGGTTGAAAGTGGCGAGGCATGTGAGTATGCGGAAAAAAGGCACAGCAGCCCGAATATGCCAGCTCTGTTACGGGAAATATTCAGATTTAACATGGGTTCCTCTCATGTGATCTTATGAAAAAGTGTATCCTTCACCAAAGCTGGCAAGGGGTTCGCGCAAGACCGGCAAGCACTCTTGACAAACACCCTGTCAGGACAGAATGAGAGGACAATGCCAATCAGGTTTGATGGAGGTCAGGCAGGCATGGTAAAACAGGTTAATAATAATGTAAATATAAATCATTCTTAATAACAATAAATCATTCTTAATAACAAATAGTGCAACTCACCGCCACATGGCCGGAACGGTATTCTGACCGGGTTGCCCGCTGATGGAATATATCGGCAAACCATGGCGCTTCTTTGCAATTTCCGCTTTCGACATACCTTGTTATATGACACATATCAATTAAATCAGGTGGTAATCTGCGAGAATTGTGATAGAGCGGTTCAATCAGCGAACGCGTCAGTTAATCTGACACAGCCTATCGGAGGCCCTATGAGCGTACCCAACATTCTGGTCAGAGATCACATGAAGTCGGCCTCACCTGTGTTCCACGAAAACACCAGCGTAGAAGAGATTGTCCAGACACTGATAAAATCCGGGGTATCAGGCGGCCCTGTCGTCGATGATCGGGGGCAGCTGTTGGGTTATGTCACCGAGCAGGACTGCATCAAACACATGCTTAACGACAGCTATTACTGTGAAGAGCATCAGGTTGCATCAGATATCATGCGGAGAAATCCGCTCTCTGTTTCCCCTGGTGAAGACATCACAAAATTGGCTGAAATGATGTCAGGAAAAGGCCCGAAACAGTATCCGGTTATCGAGGATGGCAGGGTTATTGGAATCATTACTCGTGCTCAGGTGTTAAATGGGCTGAATGTCATTCGAATACACAACTTCAAGCGAAGTTAGCCGGATAACCTGAAATGTTCACGGGAATTGTACAGGGCAAGGCCATCATAAAACGTCTGGTCAGAAAAAAGGGGTTGACCACTGCGAGCATCGCCTTCCCGGAAGGAAAGCTGGATAACATAGGCACGGGCGCCAGTGTTGCTATCAATGGAGCCTGTCTCACCGTGACACAGCATGAAAACAACCTGGCGACCTTTGACATTATCGCGGAGACACTGTCGGTAACCAATCTTGGAGCGCTTGAAGAAGGTGACGCCGTTAACTTCGAAAGAGCGGCAAGAATCGGGGACGAAATCGGCGGGCACCTGTTGTCCGGTCATATCCATACCACTGTTGAAGTGGCAGATATTATTAAGAGCGAGAACAACACAACACTGGTTTTCAACGCACCGCGACAATGGCTTCGCTATATTCTGCCCAAGGGCTTTGTCGGGCTGAATGGAGCAAGCCTGACAGTCGGTGCCGAAGTCACAGAAAACCGGTTCAGTGTTCACCTGATCCCGGAAACGCTTGCTGTCACAACATTTGGCGAAATCAGACCCGGCCAGAGAGTAAACCTGGAAGTCGATAGCCAGACACAAACGATTGTTGATACGATAGAGCAACTGAATCTGCTAAACAAGATACGGTAGAGCCGTCTTGCCGGCCTCCCGGCCATCCTCCTGAACACCGCAGCGGGCGGCTGCGCGTTTTTCTGTGCATTTCATTTTCCCGTTTTGTTACCGGTTCGATGTCCTGAAAGTTACCTTTCCGTCAGTGCATTTTGTTTGGCCTTGAGCAGGGGTTTCAGGATATAGGAAAGAATGGTTTTCTTGCCGGTGATGATATCGACCGAGACGGTCATACCGGGGATGATTTCGAGTGGCTTTTCCTTGGTACCCAGGTTGGTTTTCGGGGTGACAATTTCGACCAGGAAGTACGTCTGGTCACGTTCGTCTTTCAGGGTGTCGGCACTGATGCGCTCCACCCGACCGGGCAAGCCTCCGTAGATGGAAAAGTCGTAGGCGGTAACTTTCACCGTAGCCTTCTGGCCCGGGTGCAGAAAGGCAATGTCAGACGGGCGGATTCTGGCTTCGACCAGCAAGTTGTCTTCCAGCGGCACGATTTCGACCAGATCCATACCCGGTTTGACCACCTGGCCAAGAGTATTGACATGAATCTGTTTGACAATGCCCGCCGAGGGTGCGGTAACCAGGGTTCGGCTGACCTGATCCTTGAAGGTTGCCTGTTTTTCAACCAGGGAGGCCCTTCGGGTCAACGCTTCGCCAAGTTCCTTTTGGGCACGGGTTCTGAAGGTAATGGCCAATTCCTCTTTTTTCTTTTGCATTTCGGCAATCTGGCTTTTCAGTTCTGGAATGGAAGAAGAGGCCAGTTCCTTTTGCTCGATAATATCTGCCTGCTTGCGCTGCAGTTCAAGAAAATCCGTTTTCGACTCTATTTTTCTCTCCACCAGGGGTTGGGTAATATCAATCTGTTGTTTAAGGAGTCTGGCTTTTTTGGCAAGGTGTTTGATTTGCAGACGATATTTGTCGATTTGAGCCTGTTTCTGCCTGATTTTTTCCTCCAGGATACGTTGCTGGTTAAGCAGAAAACGGGTGTTTGATTCGTATAGCTGGCTTTGGATTCGGGCAATGGCAGGCACGAGTGCTTTTAATTCGGGGTCAATGACCAGCGAGGTATGGTCAAGCTCGGCCCTGAGCCGGGCAATTTCCAGGGCAAGGCCATTCATGGCGGATTTTGATTCTTTGAATATGCTCTCGAATTGCTGGTTTTTTATTTTGATCAACGCCTGGCCTTTCACCACCTGATCCCCGTCACGAACCAGCAATTCTTCCACAATGCCACCCTCCAGGTTCTGTACCGTCTGGATTTTCCCGGATGGGATGACCACGCCCATACCTCGAGTCACTTCATCAATGGTGGCATATTTGGCCCAGACAACCAGCAGAATCAGAATCAGTACCAGACTCAATACAATGATTCTGGAGCTGGCGTAATGCTGTTCACGAGCGGCCCGATCATAGATGCGAATATAGTCTAACTGTTCCTGGGGAATATCCCGGGCTGTATCTT
Source organism: Pseudomonadota bacterium (assembly GCA_002747395.1). Taxonomy (GTDB): domain Bacteria; phylum Pseudomonadota; class Gammaproteobacteria; order Pseudomonadales; family Oleiphilaceae; genus LZORAL124-50-18. The sequence continues at coordinate 4,454 of PDPE01000033.1, read as the reverse complement.
GCGAAATGGTCTGCTTCACGCCTGTTTATCCTTGACGGCCGGTTTTTGGCCATAGAAGGTTTGCATAAATTTCTGTTTCGAGTTATCAAAAACAATTCGACCCTGATCGATCACCATGACCCGGTCAACCAGAGACAACAGGGCGTTTTTATGACTGGAGACAATCAGCGTCATATCCCGGGTGCCGGCTTCGAGCCGGCGAACAAACTCCGCTTCACTTTTGCCGTCCATGGAATGGGTGGGCTCATCAAGCAGGGCAATGGTCGGGTTGCCGGTAAAAGCTCTGGCGATGGCGATGACCTGACGCTGACCGCCGGACAGGTTGGCTCCACCTTCGCTGATCGGCATGGCCAGCCCCTGGGGACAACCTTCAATCAGCGGTTCCAGCCCGGCCAGGTGAATGGCTGCAATCAGGTTATCGTCTGTGATCGGTACATTTTTCAGGGTGAGATTGTCACGCAGGGTACCGGCAAAAAGGACAATATCCTGGGGTACGCAGGCAATTTGCTGGCGTAAAAAGATGGGCGAAATGGCAGCGATATCCAGGTTATCCATCAGAATACTGCCTTGCTGTGGCTGATAAAATCCGGCGATCAGCTTGTGAAGGGTGGTTTTGCCCGACCCGTTGACACCTAAAATGGCGACCCTCTCGCCGGGCCGGATATGAAAGGAAACGTCGGTTACACTGTTTTTTTCACACCCCGGATAGGCAAAGCTGACATTTTTAAACCTGATATCACCATCGAGCTGTTTCGGATTGAGAAAGTTTTGCCGGTTTTCCAGTTCGGCTGGCAGAGCCATTATCTGTTTCAGCGAAGAGTAGGCCACTTTGGTCTGATCATAAGAAGCGAGCAGACTGGCTACCTGGCCCACCGGGGAAATCGCCCTGGAGGAGAGAATCATGACCGCAATCAGGCCGCCCATAGTCAGGTCACCGTCCTGAATCAGATACACACCCCAGGCGACCACAAAAACGCTGTTCAGTTGCACCAGCATGCCCATGACCGTGGTAATGGAGCTGGAATAAAACCGGCTTTTAATGCTGTGCCCGGCGAGCGTACTGACCAGGCGTTCCCATCTGGCTCTGAATTTGCCCCCGGCATTGAACAGTTTGATATTCTTCAGCCCCGCTATGCTTTCAATCAGCAGTGCATTTTTTTGTACACCACCTTCAAAGGAAGCGGCAATACTGGCAAACAGCGGTTTGCGGATAATGGCGACATAAATCAGCAACAGCGACATACAGGTAATCGGAACGGCGACCAGTGCCCCGCCGACATAAAAAATCATGCCCAGAAACAGCACAGCGAAAGGCAAATCAATGACAAACAGGATCACCGATGAACTCATAAAATGCTTGATCGAATCAAATTCCTTGATATTGCTGGCAAAGCCGCCAACATTGCGCGGGCCTGCCTCCATGCGAAGATCCATGACTTTTTCAAACAGCAGGGAAGAAATCAGAATGTCACTTTTTTTGGTTGCCAGTTCGATAAAGTTGACCCGTAAAAATTTGAGCAGCCCGTCAAAGCAGATAATCATAATGACCGCACTGGCCAGCACCCACAGGGTATCGGTGGCAAAGTTGGGCACCACCCGATCATAAACGTTCATGGAAAACATGGGTACGGCCAGGACAAACAGATTGATGGCAAAGGAGGCGATCAGAATATCGCGATAAATCGGCAAAGACCGCCTGATTGCCTGGCTGAACCAGGCGTTTTTATCGCGCACATCCGCCCCGGCCTGGCTCAGGTTATCCGGTTCCTTGCCAATAAAAAAACAATAGCCGGAGTAATTGTCTTTCAGTTCGTCGAGAGGCACAGTATGGCAAAGTTCATCAGAAAACAGACAATCGGCCTGGTTGTTGTCAACCCGATCAAGCAGACAACCACTGCCATCTTTCAGAATCAGCAACACCGGCAGCGTCAGGGCATGAATGCCGGTCAGATTTTGTCGGACAAACCTGGCCGCAAATCCGGCCTTCTCCGCAAATTCCAGGACATGGGAGGGTTCGATGGTCTGCACCTCTGCCGCCAGCCCGAGGCTGTGGCAAAGGGTTTCGGCGTGCAAGTCGATACCCTGTCGGCCCAGATGAGCCGACAACAGGTCAAGAACGCTTCGTTTCATAGAGGCAACAAATCATACAGGTAGCAAATCATAGAGATAACGAATTTTATTTGGAATGGTTTCCGATAGCCAGACTCATTGACCATCGGGTATTTATTATGGTCGCACCCTTCCCTGGTACGACCTTTTCATTTGTCGTATCTACCCACGCCTTCGCGGAGTGAGCAGTTACCTTTTGTCAATCCGTTCCCTTGTTGACAGTATTGATTGGCAATCAGCGGTTATCCGGTTTTCTCAGCACATACTGCAATAACTGACGACCCTGCCTGGATACCGGCTCCAGCGGATCTTCCGCGAAGCTGCCCCAGGAGAAAACGGTCACCTTGTCAGCACCAATGCCCTTCCCGGCCAGATAGTCGGCCAGCAGGAAGGAGCGTTTCAGGTCAAGCTGACGGTTGGCTTCCTTGCTGGAGTGCTCATTGGAGTACAGAATGATGTCTACCTTGCCCGGATGCTGGCTGATACCGGCTATGATTTCATCCAGCTTTTGCACATTGGCAATCCGGTTCGCTCTGCGTGCGAATATCTGGTCAGTCACCGAGTAAGTCTGGTACTGGTTCCGGTATTCGGCAAGCTTGTCGGTAAATTTCATACGCAGGATATTGCGGCCTTTCGGGGCATTGGTATCAGCAAACACGAAAACGCCTTTATCGTCCAGCTTGTGATGAAGCAAAATGCGTTTCAGGGTATAGGCACGCTGGATAGACAGGTTATAATTTTCGTTTGCATCGTCATATTCATTGGTACTGACCCTGATATAGAGCGGTGTTTGTACACTGTAGGATCTGGCCTGTTTGACCAACTGCTTCATCATCTTTTGGCTCATGGTGTCGGTCAGCGCCGCACCACCGGGCAAAAAGGCGTTGAAGTCAAAGACGGTGGTGGTGTTCAGCCGCATCGGTTTTTTGGCCAGGGAATCTTTTCGGCCAATGACGTTTTCAGCCTCTTTGGCGTTGCCAACGACAGTGGCAAAGATATAACTGCTGTCGTAGCCCTGGTCTATGCCCAGTTCATTGACCCGGGTATCTTTCAGGTTATTGACGCTGACATCACGATCATCTGCCACGCCGTCCTGATCAAAGTCATGGTTTAGCGGCAGGTCGTCATTGCTGAACGGCACATAGTTGTCATCTTCATTGATCATGCGTTGGGCAAGCGGGTTAAGCAGGCCGAGTTTTGACAATAACACCCCTTCGGCAAGCAGAATCCGGTATTTTTCCATTTCGCGGGAATAAATTGCATCGACCAGTTGCTCGTTGACGTGCTGGTGCTCGTTCTGGGCATCGAGAATATTGATCAGGCTTCTGCGGCCCAAGACAAATTCTTCCTTGTAGGATTCCAGCGAGCGCCGGGTAAAGTAGAGGTTTTTCTTGAGCACCGCAATTTGCTCTTCCAGCATTTTGTGGGCGGCCCAGGTCAGCTGAATATCATGAAGCAGGGTGCGCCGCAGGCGGTAGCCCTCCTGCTGTTGCCGGTGCACCTGACTGGATGCGGCTCTGACTTGATGAGACAGCCCGGAATCAAACAGTGGCAGACGATAGCGAAGAGCGATTCTGGCATCGGTTTCATATTGATCCGAATCGTCGAACTCGTTTTCTATATTGGCACTGCCTTCCAGAGACAGCCGACCCAGGTGTTCGCTTTTTTTGCTCTGGTATTCATAGCGCTTCCGGGCGGTACTGTAAAAGATTTCTCTCAGCTGCGGGTTGAACCTGACCTGCAGATCAAGCGCCTCGCGCAATGACCCGGGTAATTCGCCGGTATCCAGCTGCGGCATTGTCATTTCATTGACAGGAGTGAAGCGGCCCAGCAGTTTGTGCAGGGTGTATACTGCCTTTTTGTAATCATTGCGTGATAACAGCAATCTTGACTGGGCGGAAGCCATACGCCCGTTAATGCGCTCCAGCTCCGAGCGACCTTTTTTACCCCGCTCCACCTGCATCCTGATATTCTCCAGCAGGTTTTCATGGGTCACCACATTTTGCATGGCCAGTTCCCGCAGCTCCTGGTATTTGAGTACATTCAGATAGGCGACAATGGTGTCAAAACTGACCTGGCTGGCCTCGTTGATATAGGCGTACAGCGCTGCCAGCATATGGTTTTTTCGGGCGGCAACAAAAGACGAGGTTTTGTCCCAGTCGTAAAGAAGCTGGCTGACGGTAACACGGGCATCGTAAAAACCGTCGTTTTCACTTTCATAGCCGGTGCCTGAATCCCGATAGTGCTTGTAACCGATATCACCGGTAAAAATCACCTTCGGCAAATAGCCGCTTCTGGCATCTTTCTGTTCGGCCAATGCGGCATTATAGGCCTTTTGTTTTTCC
>PDPE01000024.1 GCA_002747395.1 Pseudomonadota bacterium | reverse complement strand
CGAGCAACTCTGCATTCGAAAGTTCACTCCCCGGATCAAGAACTATTTCAAAATCCTGGATAATGATATAGGCAGGCCACTGAGCCATATTTCCCATGATTTTCGTGATATAGACATTATGCAGGTCATTCAGGACGTTCAGATGGATGGACAAACCGTGGAGAAAAGAATTTGCCTGAATGAAAATCAGTGGTTCATGGTGCGCATTGTGCCCTACCGGGTCGCGCCAAGGATGTTTTCAGGAATTGTGGTCGTTTTTGTCGATTTGGGCTGGATGCATAATTTTTTGGAAGAAGCGGATCGGCTTGGCTAGTGGCCAAAGTGTTCGGAGAAACCGGGTCTGCTCGCACAGAGCGTAACCATGTGGCGGAATCGGGGCGGTGGTATGGATGAGCAGTTTTGGCATGACAGATGGAAATATCGGGATTTGGGTTTTCATCAAAAAAAGCCCAACCCTTTTTTGATCAGGCATTTTTCACGCCTTGGGGTGAAGCCCGGTAGCCGGGTGTTTTTACCCTTGTGCGGTAAAACTGTGGATTTTGTCTGGCTGTTGTCCCGGGGATTCGAAGTGGCGGGGGTCGAGCTGAATGAAACGGCGGTCAGGGAGTTTTTTGCCGAGCTGGATGTTGAGCACGACATCGGCCAGTCTGGATCGCTGACCCTGTATCGAGCAGATGGAATCGATATTTTTGTGGGAGATATATTTAAGCTGACGGCAGAACAGTTGGGAACGGTTGATGCCATCTATGATCGTGCGGCACTGGTTGCATTGCCCGAGGCCATGCGCAGGCGTTACACGCAATATCTGATTGAACTATGCCAGGGTGCACCACAATTGTTAATCAGTTTCGACTATGATCAAAGTGCCCTGGCCGGCCCGCCATTCTGTGTTTCCGGTGAAGAAATTCACAGCCACTATGATAACCACTACGCTGTTCGCAAAATCGATACGACCGAGGTCAGAGGTGGACTAAAGGGCGTGTGCCCGGGCCAGGAGGTCACCTGGCTGCTGGAGCGAGGGTGAGGCCAATCACTTTTTGGTTGAAAAGGGGGGTAATTCTCCTTATTCTAACATTGAATACTATTTCCCCAATCTTAATGAACAGGGTGAACGCAGTGATGAGACAGAGGTAACTGGATAAAGACAACTATATAAATATAACTATAAGGTTAAGCAACTATAAGGTTAAGGAGTGAATGTGAAAAGAATCGTACTTTCGTTACTATGCTTATTGGCCGTGAGCCCCTTCGCTCTGGCCGAAACCCTGAGCCTGCTGACCTGGAAAGGCTACGCCCCCCAGGATTTGGTCAGGAAATTCGAGAAAGAGACGGGCATCAGGGTTGAGATCACCTACTCCAATAATGAAGAGATGATCGCCAAGCTGAGGGCAACCAGAGGCGCAGGTTTTGATCTGGCGCAGCCCAGCCAGGATCGGATTTCATCGGTTCAGGCCAAATATAAAATCTATCAGCCGCTCGATTACAGCCGAATCGAGGCTGCCAACTTTATCCCGTCGATGCTCGATGCGGTGAAAAGGAATACCCTGGTCAAGGGTGAATCCTATGCCGTTCCCTTCTGTTGGGGAACCTCGGGGATGATCGTTAACAGCGCCAGGGCTCCCGGTGCCAACAGCTTCAAGGCACTGATTGACGATAAATACAGTGGCCGGATCAGCTATCGTCTCAAGCGCCCAACCCTGATTGCCATGGGGTTTGCGCTTGGTTATGACCCTTTCGCTCTCTATGGCGACCGCAAGGCCTACAAGGCGATGCTTGACACCATTGCCGACACCCTGATCGAAAAGAAAGGGCTGGTGAAGAACTATTGGGCCAATGGTGACGCACTGCTTGAGTCCATGCGTTCCGGGGAAGTCTTTGTGGCTATGGCCTGGGATGCAGGTGGCTGGAAGCTGCATGCCAATAACGAGGCGATTGACTTTGTTGCCCCCAAAGAGGGTGCCCTTGGCTGGATTGACACCTTCACCATTCCGGCCAAGGCCAAAAATGTCGATGCTGCCTACAAGTGGATCAACTTTATGCTGAGGCCGGAAAATGCCGGATACTTTACCAGCACCGAGAAGTATGCGACTGCCTCAAAGGGTGCCAATGCCTATATTGCGCCTGAAGTTCGCGCCAATTTCGAACGTTCCTTTCCGCAGGCTGCCATTGATAACATCAAATGGTATCCACCGGTTCCCGCCAAACTGGAAAGAATGGAAGGCAAAATCCTCGACAAGATCAAAGCAGCCAGATAAGCTGAACCTTTCTTTTGTTACCAGGGGTGGCTTTTGCCACCCCTGTCGTTATTTCAGGAATGTACATGGACAAGGATTTGGCAGTGGTCGATCTGGTAAAACAGTTTGACACTTTCACAGCAGTTGACGGAGTCAGTTTCTCGGTTGACCGCGGTTCATTTTTCTCGATTCTGGGGCCGTCCGGTTGCGGTAAAACGACCTTGTTGCGGATGATAGCGGGTTTTGAGGAACCCACTTCGGGTACCATTGAAATTCGCGGTAAGGATATGGTCGGGGTTCCTCCGAACAGGCGGCCGGTCAATCTGGTGTTTCAGCACCTGGCCCTTTTTCCCATGATGAATGTAGAGGAAAACATTGCCTTTGGCCTGAAGCGACGCAAGGTTCACCGGGCGGCCATTAAAAAACGCACAGATGAAGTGCTTGAGCGGGTTGGCCTGCCGGGCTATGGCAGCAAGCGGATTGACCAGCTTTCAGGCGGTCAGAAGCAACGTGTTGCCATTGCCCGTTGTCTGGTTCTGGAGCCTCTGGTTCTGCTGCTGGATGAGCCTCTCGGTGCCCTTGATCTGAAACTGCGTGAACAGATGAAAGTGGAACTGAAAACACTTCAGGCCAGGGTTGGTACTACCTTTATTTATATCACCCATGACCAGTCGGAAGCACTGGTTATGTCAGATCAGATCGTCGTTATGAACGAGGGTCACTATGAGCAGATTGGTACACCACAGCAACTTTACCACCAGCCTGCGACCCCCTTTGTTGCCCGGTTTGTTGGCGACAATAACCGCTGGAGCGGCTCCATCAGGGAGCGCAATGGCAGCATCGTGGTGCTTGAGACTGATGACGGCTTCCGGTTTCACAGTGAAACGCAGCAACAGAGAAATACAGGTGACAGGGCTGACCTGTTTCTGCGACCGGAAGCCATTCTGATCGAACCGGAGCAGCGACAGGAGCTGAATTGTTTTAATGTGACGGTCAGGACGATTCTGTTTGACGGTGCTAACAGTCGCCTTCTCACTGTTACGCCAAAGGGGCATGAATTGCTGGTTGCCTTGCCTCAAAATCATCACTTCGACCACATCGGACCGGGTCAGACCATTACGGTAGGATGGCATCCCCGGGCCGGAGTCTGCTTCAGGGCGGGAGAGTAACGATGGCCGCTGCCCGCTCGTCCCGATCATCCGGATTGGCCCTGTGGATTTTTCTTGCGCCGGTCTTGTGCTGGTTGATTCTGTTGATTGTTCTGCCACACCTCGATTTGCTGCTGATGAGCTTTATCGGTGAGGATGACTACGGGGACACCATCTGGACACTGCAGCACTACAAGACCTTTTTTGTGGAACCTGTCTATTGGAATACTTTTCTCAGGACAGCCGTTTTTTCCCTGTTAACCACATTGATTACCTTCCTGCTGGCTTTGCCGGTTGCCTTTTATATCGTCAAGGTGGTTCGGCCACGTATGCAGGGGGCAATGATGCTGATGTTGTTGCTGCCCTTCTGGGTCAGTGAGCTGGTTCGGGTTTATGGCTGGATGATTTTATTGCGTGAGTCTGGCGTGATTAACCACTTCTTGCTTGAGCTGGGACTGATTGATACTCCAATCGAGATGCTTTACAACGACGCCACCATGATCATGGGGTTGGTGTATACCTCCATGCTGTTTATGGTTGTGCCCCTGATTTCAGTAATGGAGAGTCTGGATGATAGCCTGATTGAAGCGGCTTATGACCTGGGTAGCAGTAAAATCGTTATCTGGTGGCAGATTATCATTCCTCATTGCAAGCCCGGAATTACTTCGGGTGCCATTGTCGTATTTATGTTGGTTCTGGGCAATTATCTGACACCGAATCTGATGGGAGGAAAAAACTCACTCTGGTTTACCGAGCAAATTTATAACCAGTTTATCGCCAGCTTTAACTGGAATCAGGGAGCAGCTTTCGGTTTTATGCTGCTACTGCTCAGCTCGTTACTGATCTGGATCGGTCTGAAGCTGTCGCGCCAGAGGCTGGGAGAGGTGGCCTCATGATCCGTTCATTGCCGCGCAGCAGAGCCTATTCCTGGTCTTATGGCATTTTTGTGATTTGCTATTTTGTTTTTTTATTTGCACCCCTGCTGGTGACTTGCGTGCTCGCCTTTAACGATTCCGATTTCCCGGCACTGCCCTGGAACGGCCTGACCTTTGACTGGTTTATCGGTAACGGAGAACGGGTAGGCATTTTTTATGATACCCAGAACCTGAATGCGATTATAACCAGCTTTCATACTGCATTCTGGGTCTCATTGTTCAGCACCATTACCGGAACCTTTGCGGCTTTTCTGTTTGAGCAGGAAGATTTCCCCTTCAAGGGAATACTTTATTTCCTGATGTTGGCACCACTGGTTATCCCCGGTGTTGTGCTCGGCATTTCCCAACTGTTGGCAGCCAATACCGCCGGTATGTTTTTTGAAGATCATTTCGGTGTCGATATTCCCCTGTTCCGTCCCAGCTTCTGGCTGGTGGTGGCCGGCCAGTTTTCGTTTATCACAACCTTTGTCGCTTTGGTGGTGTCAGCCAGGCTGAAAAAATTTGACCGCACCCTGGAGGAAGCCGCGCTGAATCTGGGGGCCAACCGCTTTGAAGTGATCTGGCATATTACGCTCAGGTTTTTGCGTCCGGCCATTATCGGCGGCGGTGCCGTGGCTTTTTTGATGAGTTTTGAAAACTTCAATACCACACTGTTTCTGGTTGGTTCGCAACCGACACTGCCGATCAATCTTTATTTACAGGTGCGCGATGGCAGTACACCGGTGATTAACGCGATTTCCCTGTTGCTGATCATCGGTACCTTTATGCTGGCATTGGTGAATTTCTACTTTAGCAAGGGGCAGCGGAAACAGTAAGGAGCAGCAGAAATAGCAAGCGGCAGCAGAAATGAGTGCTTTGGCAGGTTCTGACTGTTCGCGCTTTTCAGTCAGAATCCGCTCCGGCCTGGCCTGTGCTCCCGTTGTGTTATTGCGTTATCGGAAGCGTTTTGTCAGCACCCCATTCAGCCCATGAACCATCGTAAATGCTCACATTGAAAATGCCGGTTTCCACGGCAGCCAATAAAACGACGCAGGCGGTTACGCCTGATCCACAGTAGAAGAAGGTAGCGGTATGTCGTGTGATGCTGTTTTCTTCAAACGGTTTTGCCAGTAAACCCGGGGGCTTGTAACAGCCATTTTCCAGCAGCGTTTCAAAGGGTATGTTCAGGGCGTTGGGTATGTGTCCTGCTCTGAGGCCGGGTCTTGGCTCCGGTTCTTCCCCGATAAACCTTCCCTGGCTTCTGGCGTCAATGATTCTGGCCGTGTTTTCTTTGGATACCTGGAGTATTTGTTCGAGTTCAGTGATCAGAGGTGCGGAATATTGCCCACTCCAGGGTGAGGAGGCACTATGAGTGGATGCGGGTATTGATTGCGTGGTTTTGCCCTCGCTCACCCATTTGGGCAGGCCGCCATCCAGTACAAAAACCGGGTTATGCCCCATCAGTTTAAACAGCCACCATGCGCGGGGGGATGAATAAATGCCCCAGGCATCATAGACAACCAGTGTTGTGCTTTCGTTAATACCGAACGATTGTATCTCCTGTACAAATTCTTCATAGCTCAGGGCGGTGTGGGGCAAGTCCGAGTCTTTTCGGGAAAATCGGGTTTCCATATCGAATATCAGAGCACCGGGGATGAACGGGCGGTCTTCGATAGCACTGTTGTCGCCGGTGACGCTGTTCATGGTAGCGTCGAGAATAACAAGGTTCGGATCCGTTACATGTTCCTCCAGCCAGTCGGTACTGACCAGATTACCTTTGCTGATCATAATGTTGATCCTTAAGCCTGGTGGTTTTGAAGTAGTGTTTCAGGAAGTTATAATATCCGGCATGGCCTGAAAAGCAAACCCGGTTCGGCCAGACCCGTGCTGGCGAAGGGTGAGGTTCCTGGTCGGGCCGCATAAAATCGACCACGCCCTTGTTTCAGGTTTCGTTTTTCAGACTTCGTTCAGATTTCGCTTTTCTTGCTCTTGCAAGTGCGGAGCAATAATCGCATGATTTGGCCCGAATACAGGATCAACCAACCAGACGGAGTGAGTTTGCATGGCATCCGAAGTAACCATTGATTGGCAACACATCCCCGCAGCGATATGGCGCACCCGTTCCGGGGCATTGAGGCCGGTGAGCAATATTGACTCGATCCGATTCGCTGATTTACTGGGAATCGACAGGCAAATTGCCGCCATCAAAAAGAACACGGAAAGGTTTATCGCGGGCCGGCCGACGAACAATGCCTTGCTATGGGGGGCGAGGGGAACCGGTAAATCCTCTATTATCAAGGCACTGCTCAATGAGTACCGGGCAAGGGGCCTCAGGGTGATCGAGGTGGAAAAGTCGGATATGCTTGATCTGCCGGAAATTGTCGACAGTGTGCGAGACCAACCTTTTCACTATATTATCTACTGCGACGATTTGTCCTTTGATGAAGGCGAAAGCACCTACAAGGCAATGAAAAGTGTTATGGAAGGTTCCATCGAGTTGCCGCCGGATAACATTCTCATTTATGCCACATCCAACCGTCGCCATTTATTGCCGGAATACATGGATGATAATGACCAGAGCAGGGTCAGCAAAACTGAAATACACCACGGTGAAGCAGTGGAAGAAAAGATTTCCCTGTCTGATCGTTTCGGGCTGTGGTTGTCTTTTTATCCGATTGATCAACCCGGTTACCTGGATATGATCGACGCCCTGTTTGATACTGTGCCCGAAGAAAACAGAGAAGCACTCCATAAAGAGGCGATTCGCTTTGCCCTGGCAAAAGGCGGGAGATCAGGGCGAGCCGCCAGGCAGTTTTTCAATGCCTGTTCTGGTGACTTTTAGGGCATCTTTTAGGGCATCTTTGCGAAACCCGGGTAAGGCAGGCATCGATCGCAAGTCTGATTACCTCCTGTTTGGGTCTTTTGGTCTGCAACGAGTGAGCATATAAGTAGTCGCTCCTGAAAAACACCCAACCTTATGAATTTTATTAAAAATCTTCCATTTCAGGGAGATAGGTTCGACCAAAAACAGTATACTGATTCCTTCATTCCTGGTCGAAAACGGAATAAAAATGCGTTCATCCTGCTCTGCCAACCACCCCCAAACCGGTTTTTT
>PDPE01000032.1 GCA_002747395.1 Pseudomonadota bacterium | reverse complement strand
CCACTCGGTATGACAAATTGAAAAGAAATTTTGAATCGATGGTGGCTATGGCGTGCGCAATTCAGTGGTTACCAATGTGAAACGTCAACAGCCCCTAGCGTTTAGACAAGCGCCATATCTTTTTGTCAAAACATATAACTCCTTGAATTTTAAGGGATTGAAGGAGGTTTTTGATTTTGTTTTGCTTCTGGCTTTCGTCTAAAACATCTGGCAGTTTGTCTAAAAGTAAGCGGTTAATGTCGTCCCGCCTGGCGCTGTTGAACTTCTCCAGATTACCTGCTGATCTTTACATAGTCCGTTCATCATTGAACAAGGTTAAATGATGAATAGTGTTTTTAATTTCATGCGTTTATTTCCTTGCTGTTTTCTTTGCGACAGTTTTCTGTTGTGCTGTTGCAGCGGCTTTTTCTGCCTGGATACGTGCCAGTAGTTCGCTGGCGGGTTCGTCGTTGGGGTCTTGTGGTACCAGCTTGCCAGAGAAAGCTTTTTTTAGAATGGAATGGCGTAGGGTTTCGGCTTTTTGAATTTGTAACCCAATATCATTTGAGAGAATGGAGCATATCTCAAGTTTTTCATTCATGATTTGAACTACTTTGAGCATCTCGTTTTTCGAGCAGATTGGTATTATTATGTTTCTAATACGCTCTTGCCCAATGTTGCGCATTGATTCTTGATTGCCAGTGCTACGCCTCATTATTTCGTTTCTTCCATAAACTGATCGCAAATATTGAAGAACATACCAATCATTTATATTTTTGAATACAATGCGAAGGGTTTTGTCGCTCAACATGATCTTTTTGGTGACTTTTTTTGCTATAACGCAAGCCCCAACTAAATCAATAGTATTTGCTCGGCTAAGGATGAAGTCGCCAACTTTTATGAAGTAGTCTGGATTGACTTTCGATGGGTCAATACAAGTTTTGCTTTCATTTTCATTGTATTCACCCCAAGTCACAGCGCTCACTTTGGCTACACCGATTTCATTTTTACAAGGCTCTCTTTCGTCACATTTGAAACTTTTTCCAGCGTCAATTCGTTCGATAAAACTACTTAACCTAAAAAAAGCCCATCCCTGAGGTGGAGAGAAAAGCTTTTGTATTTCGGAGCTTGAGAGTAATTCTATGCTCTTTGGTTCTCCCGGCTTCCCCGGTTTTTTCCCTTCCTTTCCATTAGCTTTCCAGGTCTTTACTGCCGCTTGCCATTCTTCCAGTTGTTGCTGGTAGCGGGTTTGGCGTTCCTGCTGGATACGGGCGAGCAGTTGTTCGGGGGTTTCCAGTTGGTCGGCATTTTCTTCGCGCCACTTTGCGGTGAGCTTGCCTTCAAAGGCGTGTTTTAACACGGCTTGGCGGTAGAGTTTGAGTTGCTCGCGGGCGGTTTTTAGTGCGGTAATACCGCTATCCAGCTCGGAAAATAGTTCTTCGATTTTGGCAACGATACGTTTTTGTTCGTTTAGGGGGGGGATTGGAATAGGTAATAAGCCAAAAGATTTTCCTGATAGTTCAAGGAATGTTGTTCCACTAGCTCGTTCTTCAGCAAGAGACTTAGATGCTTTCAAATAATAGTATACAAACTCATTGAAAATGCCTGGTGCTGGAATTAGGCTTTTAAATCCTTGGTTTGTTGCTAAAGGCTTTGAGCTAATAGCGACGTAACCTATTGGCGCTCTCGAAGAAAAGTGTACACTCCCCGCAGGCATAACTTTTGCCGAACTGTTTTTCAATCCACTTTCAGTAATCGATTTATTACCTTTATCTATTCTTTTCTTAGTGTAACCAGTCAAATCAGCAGGGGAAATCCAGCTTATACTACCACCCCAGTATGTTGGTTCTTTTGATGAGGGCGTCCCTCCGGCAATAACTTCTCCAAGATTTGAAATTTTTGACCAAGACCATTTCCTGGGAATATTCCAAAGCGATTCCTTCTCCATCACGCCACCAACTCCCGATTTAACTCCGCAATCACCCAATCCATGTTATCGCCAAACTGCTGATACATGCCGCCCAGGCCGCCTTTGGCATCAAAGGGCGTTATCTCCAGATCGTCGCGTTCAAAATGAAAGGAACTGGCAATATGATCACGGATGGCGTGTAGCCATTGCATTTGCTGGTCGTTGAATTTTTCCGAACCACCAGCATGGTAGCGCATAATCCAGTTCTGAAAATTCTTTTTAACGGTGTTGCTGAAAGGGGTGATTTCGCTGTCTAACCCACATGCCCGGCGAATCAGCGCCACCAGTGCGGTCAGTTCGGTTAATGGGTTATTGCCCTGGTATTGATCCAGAGGTGTGCGTATGCCTGCCAAATGCGTAATGGCTCCAGTTTGGGGCGATCCTGTTTCAATTTTTCCAGCAGGGCTTTGATTTGGGGGTAGGTTACCTCGGCTCTGCGGGCAGGGGTGTGGAAGTAAATAGTCAGGGCGTCGATTTCATCAGCCTGTTGGCGCAGGTAGTCGGCAAACTCCTGAGTGAGTGCGTTGGCGTTGACGCTGGTTTTACCATCCCATTCAGCTGTGATGAGTTCATCAAGATCCTCGTGGACAATGGTTTGCTCTTTTTCGCGGCGAATGGAATCGATCAATTCAATCAGCTCGCCGTTGAAGACATTGGCCACTTCACCCACCAGTTGTTGCTGGGCCTGGTTGCGGGCATCGTCGCCGGGGTCGGTGCCTGCCGGTTGGCCGACGATTTCCAGCGCTTTTTGCTCCACGCGATCACCGTCGATAGCGTTAAACAGTTCCCCGACAATCACCAATAAGGGCGTGCCACCGGCTTGTTTGGCAATGCGGGTGCGTTCCTTGTCGTCCAGTTGTTTGTCGAGTCGGGCCAGGCGGCCTGCCAGTGACGATACAGTATCGCTGTCGCTGGCCCCCATCATTACCCCCATGGCCAAGTCCTTCAATGGTACGCCGGGTTTGCTAATCAGCGGCTGGCTGGCGGTTTTCAATGATTTGGTGACGCCAATGGCATCAACAATCACATAGTGGGTTTTGGCACTTTGTGCCGAAGGTGTGACCCTTTGCAAGCTGTCTTTATCCAGCGTTCGGGTGCCGCGGCCTTTCATTTGTTCAAAGTAGTTTTTGCTTTTTACATCACGCATAAACAGCAGGCATTCCAGCGGTTTTACATCGGTGCCGGTGGCAATCATATCAACGGTGACGGCAATGCGGGGGTCGTAATCGTTGCGAAACTGGGCCAACACCGATTTGGGATCTTCGCCTTTTTCTATAATGTTACCTGCGTCATCGGTTTTGTCTTTGGCTGCACGCCAGGTGACTTTTTTGCAAAACTGATTACTTTCGCCAAACTCCTCGCGCACGGTTTGAATAATGTCGTCGGCATGGCTGTCGGTTTTGGCAAAGATCAGGGTTTTGGGCACTTCTTTTCGCCCGGGGAAAATCGTCGGCAGCGTGTCTCTAAAGGTGCGGATAACGGTGCGAATCTGGTCGGGATTAACAATATCGCGATCAAGCTGTCTGGCAGTGTAGGTTTCGTCTTCGTCCTGCTGTTCCCAGCGTTTGCGGCGGGTGGTGCGTTCCCGCCGCTCCACTTGCTGTTTGGCTGTGATCTTTCCGCCTTTTTTGGTTTTTTCGGTTTCAATCACAAAAACTTCGTTGCCGACATTCACGCCATCAGCCACCGCTTTTTCGTGGTTGTATTCGCTAACGATATTTTTGCGAAAAAAACCATAGGTGCGGTTATCCGGTGTGGCGGTTAAGCCAATCAGATAGGCATCAAAATATTCCAGCACCTGCCGCCACAGGTTGTAAATAGAGCGGTGGCATTCGTCAATAATAATTACATCGAAAAATTCCGGCGGAATTTTGTCGTTATACACCACCGGCAGCGGTTTTTTTGGCCGGGTGAATTGCTCTGCCGGATTTTGTTCTTCGAGTGATTCATCCAGGGGTTCATCTTTTAACAGGGAATACATGCGTTGAATGGTGCTGATATATACCTGAGCATCGTTGGCAATGTGCTGGCTTTTCAAGCGTTGCACTGTGTACAGTTCGGTGAATTTGCGGTTGTCGTCGTTCGGCACAAAATTCATAAATTCCTGTTCGGCCTGTTCACCCAGGTTTTTGGTGTCCACCAGAAACAGGATGCGGCCGACGCTGACCGGTTCACGCAGCAGGCGGTAACTGGCGGTAATGGCAGTAAAGGTTTTGCCCGAGCCGGTGGCCATTTGTACCAGGGCGCGGGGTTTGTCCTGTTGCAGCGATGCTTCCAAATTGGTAATTGCGGTGATCTGGCAATCGCGCAGCCCTTGCTTGATTAGCGGTGGAAAGTCTTGCAAGCGCCCGCGCAGGCTTTTCGGTTCTTTGAGCCATTTGGTCAGGGTTTCCGGGCGGTGAAAGTTAAATATTTCATGGGAGCGTGGCCGGGGATCGTGCCCATCGGTAAAGCGGGTGATGACACCGGTGCTTTCATACACAAAGCGCAACGGCTGGTTGTTGTTGACCCACTTTAAGGTGGCGTTGGCATAGCCTTGTGACTGGTCTTCAACCGTGGTAATTTTCTCGCCCCAGGTTTCCGCTTTGGCTTCAATGACTCCAACCGCCTGCTTGCCAACGAAGAGTACATAATCGGTCGGGCCGACATCAGTCTGGTACTCGCGAACTGCAATGCCGGTCGCGACAGAAAAATCGATCTTTTTCTTGTCCTGCACGATCCACCCCGCCTGCTCCAGCATGGCGTCTATTTGATCTCGGGCTTTTTGTTCGGGGTTTTGATTGACCATGGTTCACTTCCTGCGCTGTCGTCCACGAATGTGTGACTGGATACATTGTGGAGTTATTATGAGCATACCATGAGTTTTCTTTTTCTCATTGCGTGCTGTGTTACAGGTTGAAATTGGCCAATGGTCTGGAGATTGGACAGATGCGATTCAGGAGCATGAAGCGCCTGGACAGGAACTCGGCCTGACTAACCTTACTTGGCCTGATTAAATGGTGGCCCCTCGCAGACTTGAACTGCGGACCTACCGATTATGAGTCGGGTGCTCTAACCAACTGAGCTAAGGGGCCGTCTGTTGTGGCTGCCTGGTGAGCCAGCCTGAAGAGGGCGCTCATTATAATCGGGGATTGAAATGAGCGCCAGCATTTTTTTGTTACTCGTCTTGTTACTCGTCTTGTTACTCGTCTTGTTACTCGTCTTTAATATTATTCGTCGATAAAACCGCGCAGGTGGTCTGACCGGCTTGGGTGTCTCAGTTTGCGCAGTGCCTTGGCTTCGATTTGTCGAATCCGTTCGCGGGTTACATCAAACTGCTTGCCCACTTCTTCCAGGGTGTGGTCGGTGTTCATTTCAATGCCAAAGCGCATTCGTAATACCTTTGCCTCCCTGGCGGTCAGGCCCGCGAGTACATTTCGTGTCGCTTCCTGCAGGCCGTCTCCTGTGGCTGTGTCTACAGGTGACTGGGCGCTCTGGTCTTCAATGAAGTCACCCAGGTGAGAGTCTTCGTCATCACCAATGGGAGTTTCCATAGAAATTGGCTCTTTGGCGATTTTAAGCACCTTTCTCACCTTGTCTTCAGGCATTTCCATTTTTTCACCCAACTCTTCAGGCGTGGGTTCTCTGCCCATTTCCTGCAGCATCTGGCGTGAAATACGGTTCAGCTTGTTGATGGTTTCGATCATGTGTACAGGGATTCGAATGGTTCTTGCCTGGTCGGCGATGCTTCGAGTGATCGCCTGCCTGATCCACCAGGTGGCGTAGGTCGAAAACTTGTAGCCTCTGCGGTATTCGAATTTGTCTACCGCTTTCATCAGGCCAATGTTGCCCTCCTGAATCAGATCAAGGAATTGAAGCCCGCGGTTGGTGTACTTTTTGGCAATGGAGATAACCAGTCGCAGGTTGGCTTCAACCATTTCTTTCTTGGCCCGGCGTGCCTTGGCTTCACCAATTGAAATCCGACGATTGACTTCTTTGAGCTCGACAACAGGAAGGCTGGTCAGACTCTCGATATTGGCTATTTTCTTTTGCAGCCTGAGTATGTCATCCTGCCTGTTGGCGATTGCTGTTGAGTAGTCCTTGTTTGCATCAATCAGGTATTGAGGCCATTCCCGGTTGGTTTCGTTGCCGGGGAAGGACTTGATGAACGACTTTCTGGGCATTTTGCACTCTTTTGTGCAGATTTGCATAATTTGCCGTTCAAAATCACGAATGCGGTCGTTGGTGGCTCGTACATGAGCGATAAGCTGATCGAACTGACGCCCTGACAGCTTGAAGGGAGCAAAAATAGCGCCTACCTCGACCAGTGCCTGGTGGACTTCCTTGGTGTTGCGGCCATATTTTTCTATGGCAGCATCTGCCTTTTCCATTGCTGCACGCAGTTCATCAAAGCGTTTCTTTGTTTCTTCAGGGTCGGGGCCGCTTTCTGTTTCTTCTTCCGCATCGGTGTCGTCATCGTCGGCAACATCCTTGACGGCGGCTGGTGTCGTGGCGGTCATATTGTCATCAGGGTCGACAAAGCCGGATATCACGTC
Organism: Pseudomonadota bacterium; assembly: GCA_002747395.1. Taxonomy (GTDB): domain Bacteria; phylum Pseudomonadota; class Gammaproteobacteria; order Pseudomonadales; family Oleiphilaceae; genus LZORAL124-50-18. The sequence goes on along the minus strand of PDPE01000032.1, from coordinate 178,044 downwards.
GCTTAACCGGCCTTCTTCTTCGTCTGCTACAACGCGATCGTAATTGGCAATGATGTCGCTTATGGTGCCGGGAAAGTGGGCAAGTGCAGCCATGACATCACGTATGCCTTCCTCGATTCGTTTGGCGATCTGTATTTCGCCTTCACGGGTGAGCAGCTCTACCGTGCCCATTTCACGCATGTACATTCTGACCGGGTCGGTGGTTCGGCCTACATCGCTTTCTACCGCTGCAAGCACGGCTGCCGCTTCTGCGGCGGCGGCCTCATCCGGAGAGTCGCCATCCTGCATGAGGAGAGAGTCTGCATCGGGGGCGGTTTCACATACCTGTATCCCCATATCATTGATCATGCGGATGATATCTTCGACCTGATCCGGATCGGCGATGTCTTCCGGCAGGTGGTCGTTCACTTCAGAGTAGGTCAGGAAGCCTTGTTCCTTTCCGCGGCTGATAAGTTCTTTCAAGCGAGATTGTTGAGAGTTGTCGGACATATTCACCCTATGCTACTGGAGGTGGTGACAAAATAAACTGACAGTATAGCACATTCAGCAGTGATATAATCTGCGTCAACACCTGAATATTGGGGCTTTGCCGCAAATTTCAACACATCACTCATTATTTTGCCTAACATTCTGTTTTTGTTGGTAAAGTTCTTTCAGGCGTTGTTTGTGGTTCTCGTCCAGGGCTGTGCCTTGTTGCCGCTGAGCCTGCAATAAACGGGATATTTCCTGCTCAATTGATTGAGCGTGCAGGCGTTGGATTTCATCTTCGGCTTCCATTTGCACGACTTCAGCATCGGGTATGTGCTCCATTGAATCAAATAAATTGGCAAACTGTTTCCGGTATTCCGATTGTGTGGCAAGCGTGGCCAGCAGTTGCTCGGTGGTTTCAATGTGATGGTCGACAAGAAACTGGCAAAACGCGGTTGTTCCGGCTAACCGGCCTGTTGCTCCGCATTCTTTTAATCTTGTCGAGAATTCGGTTTTCCTTGCGGGGGTAAAGCACAGGGCGAGGCAGATTTTGCTGCCCGGCTCTATCAGAAAGTGACTCTCTCTTTGTTGTTTGTAGTAGTTATTGGTATTTGGCAGGTGGTGGACGTTATTGGTAGTGTAGGTGTTGTTCCGGTTTGTTTTCAGGGTACCACCGTTTTGTTGAAACCGGCTGTTTTTTCCCTGAAAAAAGGAAGGTTTGGTCAGCTCATATAATTGCTGCCTGATCGCAGCGGCGAAAGTGCGTGATCGAATGCGTTCTATTTGGGGAAGCGCCCTTTCTTTCAGTATTCCCTTTCCTTCCGGCTGGTTGAGTTCGAGTCCCTGGCTATAGGTGTCGAAGAAGAAGCTCGACAGGGGGCGAGCCTGATCGATTCTCGACCGAAATCGTTCGACACCTTCTTTTCTTATCAGGCTGTCGGGGTCTTCTTTTTCGGGCAGAATTAAAAACCTGATGGTGATTCCGTCGTCGAGCAGAGGCAATGCATTTTCCATTGCCTTGCGTGCGGCATTTTGCCCGGCCTGATCACCATCAAAGCAAAAGGTCAAGGTGGCACACTGGCGTAATAATGCTGTTATATTGTCTGCGTTGGTTGCCGTGCCCAGGGTTGCCACCGAGTTGTGGATGCCGAACTGGGCCAGGGCAATGACATCCATATAGCCTTCGACTATGAGCAGGTTGTCCAGGGAGCGGGTGGCTTTGAGTGCTTCGTACAGGCCAAATACCTCACTGCTTTTGTGGAAAACCTCTGACTCGGGCGAGTTGATGTATTTTGCCTTGTCATTGCCAAGTGTTCGTCCGCCAAAGGCAACCACCTTGCCTCTTCGGTTGCGTATTGGAAACATGATTCTGTTGCGAAACAGATCCAGTGGTGTGTCGTACTTGTTGCTGGTCATTTTCAGCTTTGCCAGCAGAGCCTGTTCTTTTGGGGAGCATGTTTCGGAGAATGCGCTTTTTTCTGGCGGCGCGAAACCGATCTGGTAGCGCTCTATGACTTCACTGCTCAGGCCGCGATTATTCAGGTAGTCCTTGGCTGTCTGGCTGGCCGGATGTTGAGATAACTGATTGGTGTAAAAACTCTTTGCCTTGTTGAGCACGGAGTAGAGTGGTCTGGTGGAGTCGATTTTTTGACTTTGTTGCGCCGTTCTCGGGATTTCCATTCCTGCCAGGGCGGCGAGTGATTCAATGGAGTCGGTAAATGACAGGTTTTCGTAATGGCGCAAAAAATCTATGGCATTGCCACTCGCTCCACAGCCGAAGCAGTGGTAAAAGTTTTTTCTGGTGGAAACGCTGAATGAGGGTGATTTTTCCTCGTGGAACGGGCAGCAGGCCCAATAGTCGCTGCCCCGTTTTTTGAGCGGAACGCGATTATTGATCAGCGAAAAGAGATCGGTTTTATCCAGTAACAGATCGATAAAGCCTTGCGGTATTGATCCAGACATCGCGTACTGATCCAGACGTAGAGGGTGAAAGCCCGGGAGCAAAGGCTGTCAGGTCATGTTCCTGATTCGGGGGTGTCAGGCCAGGGCGTCTTTAACGAGCTTGCTTACCGAGGACATATCTGCCCGGCCTTGCAGTTTGGGTTTGATGATGCCCATCACTTTGCCCATGCCCTGCATGCCGCTTGCGCCGGTTTGCTCAATGGCTTCCCTGATGATAGCAAGGATCTCGCTTTCACTTAGTGCGGCAGGTAAAAATTCCTGTATTACCTTCATTTCCGCGCGTTCGATGTCGGCGAGGTCATTCCGGCCTGCCTTTTCGAACTGGGACAGAGAGTCCTTGCGCTGTTTCATCATTTTGTCGAGGATGGCCAGAGCCCGGTCATCATCAATCTCAATGCGTTCATCCACTTCGATTCGTTTAAAATCTGCCAGGATCAGTCTGATTGTCGCTAACCGTTCCTTTTCTTTCGCTTTCATGGCGGCTTTCATGGCTTCGGTGATTTGCGTTTTCAGCGTTGCAGACATAACGGTGGTACCTGTAGAAGGATGTTGCTTGAGAAGGATGTTGTTTTCAGAAGGGTTGCGCGATAATCAGTTTTCCAAAAACAAACACTCAGGCAAGACGGGCCTGAGTGATGTAAAATCTGACTTGCCGGAATCAACTTTTCGGTCTTTACCCGGGGTGCTGCCTAGTAAAGTCTTTCGAACCTTCTTTGCTCACGTTGTACTTTTTTCGCGTGACGCTTGACAGCAGCCGCTGCTTTTCTTTTACGAACCGATGTCGGCTTTTCGTAGAACTCTCTGCGGCGAACTTCAGAGAGTACGCCTGCTTTTTCGCAAGAACGCTTGAAACGACGCAGTGCTACGTCAAATGGTTCGTTGTCTTTTACTTTAACTTGTGGCATTGCAAATTTACCCTTATGTGCTGTTTCGTTAAGCAGCTGTTTCTATTTCTGTTAACTGACTTTTTCTGCTAAAAACTGTTGCTAAAACCCGTTTCTGCCAAAAAACCATGTTGCCAACCAGCCAAGCTTGTCTGGTTTTCCGGTCGATTTCGGTGAATCGTGCCTTGATTGATCCGGTAGTCTGCTCGCAATGTACTGTTTGAGATGTACAGTCAGGCGACAAACCTGGACAATTAATAACCTTCGATAATTAATAACTCTGATTAATTAATAACTTCAGGGGCGCGAATTTTAATCGTAAAGCCGGTAGTTTGTAAAGTGTATATTTGGATTTTGTCCGTTCTTTGTTACCATGCACGGCTCGATCGTCATGGAGACAGAAAAAATCGGCGGCAGAAAAAACCGGGGTATTGTTTCCCGGATGTTGTTGGCTCAGGCAAGTTAAGGCGTTATCTATGTATGTGCTCGGAATTGAAACATCCTGCGATGAAACAGGCGTGGCTATCTATCATTCGGACAGGGGGTTGTTGTCGGATGCCTTGTATTCGCAGGTGCAAATCCATGCGGATTATGGTGGTGTGGTGCCGGAGTTGGCGTCCCGTGATCATATAAAGAAGACCTTGCCCCTGGTCAATGAGGTGTTGCAGCAGGCCGGTATCAGCAAACAGCAGTTGCAGGGGATTGCCTACACTTCCGGCCCCGGCCTGGTTGGTGCGCTGATGGTCGGGGCATCGATAGCGCAGGGTATGGGGTTCGCCCTGGGTATTCCGGTTATCGGTGTGCATCATATGGAGGGGCACCTGCTTGCTCCCATGCTGGAGTCTTCGCCTCCCGAATTTCCTTTTATTGCCTTGCTGGTGTCTGGTGGCCACACTCAACTGGTCAGGGTGGATGGTATTGGTCAGTATGAGTTGCTTGGCGAGTCGGTGGATGATGCTGCCGGTGAAGCCTTTGACAAAACGGCCAAAATGCTCGGCCTGGACTATCCTGGTGGGCCCGCAGTGGCGGCTCTTGCCGAGTCGGGTGTGGACAGGTTTGCTTTCCCGCGGCCAATGACTGACCGTCCGGGGCTGGATTTCAGTTTTAGCGGATTGAAAACCTTTACCCTGACCACGGTGAACAAGATGAAAGGGGAGGGGCAGCTGCCGGAACAGACTCGTGCCGATATAGCCGCGTCTTTCCAGCAGGCGGTGGTGGATACGTTAATGTTGAAATGCCGTCGTGCGATTCGCCAGACGGGGCTGAAGCGACTGGTGATTGCGGGTGGTGTCAGCGCCAATAAAAAATTGCGTGCGTCTATGGAGGAGATGGTTGACAAAGAAAGTGCCAGGGTGTTCTATGCCCGGCCCGAGTTCTGTACCGATAACGGAGCCATGATTGCCTACGCAGGTTGTCAGCGATTGCTGGCAGGCCAGACAACTCCCCTCGATATTCAGGTGAGGCCGCGCTGGCCTATGGATACCTTGCCCGCTATTTGATTTTGGCATTTGTTTTTCCGACCATGCAAGGCAATAACAAGGAGCAGTCAGAGTAATGGACAAGATATTTATCAAAGGGTTACGTTTTGATGCGATTTTAGGTGTTTACGAGTGGGAGCGGCTTTCTACCCAAACCATAGTGCTGGATCTGGAGTTGATGGTGGATAATCGGGTGGCAGCCAGCAAAGATGCCATTTCCGATGCACTGGATTATGCAAAGGCGGCTGAAATGGCACAGAGAATAGCCGTGGAAGGCAAGTATCAACTGGTTGAGACTCTGGCAGAAGCCATCGCAACCCGACTGGCCGGTGAATTTCAGGTGCCCTGGATGAAAATACGGGTAACCAAGCCGGATGCCCTGGCTAATGCTGATGGTGTCGGTGTTGAAATTGTTCGGGATTATCGGTGACGGTACCTGATCTTCGGGATCAGGTACGTTTTCGTCCTTTTCGTTTTTCTACAGCTCTACAGCCTGTTCTCACGCTCTCTGAACAGGGAGATCAAACCTTTTGTCGAGCAGTCGAAGTCGCTGAGATCGCTGTTTTTGTCTTGCAATCCGGGCAAAATCTGTTTGCCGAGTTGTTTGCCCAGCTCTACACCCCACTGATCAAAGGAGTTCAGGTTCCAGATTGCACCCTGGACAAAGACCTTATGCTCATACATGGCGATCAGGGCACCGACTGCCTCAGGTGTCGCCTTGTCGAACACAAGCATGTTGTTGGGTTTATTGCCGGGAATCACCTTGTGGGGAGCCAGTTCTGCCGCCTCTGATTCCGATACTCCCTGGTCAAGTAATTCCTGCTTTGCCTGCTCCAGTGTTTTACCTTGCATCATTGCCTGGCTTTGGCTTAGACAGTTGGCGAACAGTATGCTGTGGTGTTCGGCAATCGGGTTGTGGCTGTGCAAGGGAATGATAAAGTCGACCGGAATCAGGCGGGTGCCCTGGTGAATCAGCTGGTGATAGGCATGTTGCCCGTTGGCACCGGCACCGCCCCAGATAATCGGGCCGGTTTCATAGCCGACCGGCTCACCGTCCCGGGTGACCTGTTTGCCGTTACTTTCCATATCGAGTTGTTGCAGGTGTGCAGGCAGAGCTCGCAAATAGTGGTCGTAAGGCAGAATGGCGTAAGAATCGGCGTGCATGAAGTTGGTGTACCAGACACCCAGCAGGCCAAGCAGTACCGGAATATTCTCCGTCAACGGGGTGTGGCGGAAGTGCTCGTCCATTTCATAGGCACCGCGCAGTATTCGCCTGAAATTTTCCATGCCTGTAGCCAATGCAACGGGTAGTCCGATGGCAGACCATAGCGAATAGCGGCCGCCAACCCAGTCCCACATGGGGAACAGGTTGTTTTTATCCATGCCGAATTCGGTTGCTGCCCTGATATTCGAGGTAATGGCAACAAAGTGCCTGGCAATGGTATCCTGTGTGCCGCCATTGTTCAGGAACCATTCTCGTGCCGCTTTTGTGTTTTCAAGGGTTTCCTGGGTGCCAAAGGATTTGGACTGAATTAAAAACAGTGTGGTGGCCGGGTTGACCTTTTTCAGCACTTCAGAAATGTGGGTGCCATCTACATTGGCGACATAATGCACGTTCAACCCTGATTTCCAGTAAGGTTTGAGTGCTTCTGACGCCACCTTGGGGCCCAGGTAGGAACCACCAATACCGATGCTAATGACATCGGTAAAGGCATCATTGCCGAAGCCGCGCCATTGTCCGCTATGAATTTTCCAAACGAAATGGGCCATTTTGGCGAGGGTGGCTTTGATTTCCGCCATGATATCGCTTCCGTCAACCACCACTTTTCGTTCGCTGAAATTCCGTAGCGCTGTATGCAGCACCGGTCGTTTTTCCGTGTTGTTAATCTGGTCGCCCGAGAACATGGCTTCAATTTTGCCGGGCAGATCAACTTCTTTGGCCAGTTCAACCAGGAGACCGAGTGTTTCTTCTGTAATCCGGTTCTTCGAGTAGTCGAGGGTGAAGCCTGCGCCGCTGGTTGAAAACCGGGTGAAGCGATCAGGGTCTTGTGCAAACAGGTCTTTCATATGCAGGCCTGATATCTGTTCGGCGTGCTGTTGAAGCAGGCTCCAGTTTTTCAGGTCAGTTGTTTTTTGTTGTGTTTTTGACATTTCCATTCTGCCTTCGTAAGTGGATGTGAAACGAGGACTAAATCGTTGCTGCGCGGTCTATGGACAGGTTGTCGATGAGTCGTGTGGAACCCAGACGAGCTGCCGCCAGCAGCGTGACATACTGGTCTGATGGTGTCGCCATCTCCAGGGTGTCGCTGTTGGCAAGGTTAAAATAGTCGATATCGAAACCTTCATCTTTTAACTGCTGGCAGGCTTCCTGTTTCAGTGAGTCGAATTGGCTGTTTCCATCGGCAATTTTTTTGATACATGCCTGCATGACCTGATATAGCCTGGGTGCCTTCGCTCTTTCTTCCCGGTTCAGGTAGCCGTTGCGGGAGCTTTTGGCCAGGCCATCAGGTTCGCGTACTGTGGGATGGCCAATGATTTGAATCGGCAGATGAAGGTCTTTGGTCATGGTTCGGATGACGGCCAGTTGTTGATAATCTTTCTCGCCGAATACCGCGATATCAGGTTGAACCAGGTTGAACAGTATGGTGACGACTGTCGATACTCCTTCAAAGTGCCCGGGGCGGCTGAAACCGCAGTGGAGTTCTGTAATGGCGGGTACGCTGACCCGGGTATGCCTGTCCAACCCGTTCGGGTAAATCATTTTGTTATCGGGCGTGAAAAGCAGGTCGGTGCCGGCTTCTTCCAGTTTGGCGATATCATCGTCAAGTGTCCGAGGGTAGCTGTCCAGGTCTTCGTTTTGCCCGAATTGCATAGGGTTGACAAAAATGCTGCAGACAACGTAGTCCGCTTTTTCTCTGGCGTGGTGAATGAGTGCAAGGTGGCCTTCATGCAGGTTGCCCATTGTGGGTACAAAGCCGATGGTTTTACCCTCATTTCTGGCCTCGGTGATCTGTTCGCGCACTGTTTGTACGTCGTTGGCAATTTTCATTTTGTCTGCCCTGTCGGTTTGCGTGTGACATCAATTGAACGGTTACATCTTCTATTTAAACCCGTGCTCTGCACCTGGAAACGATTTGGTCTTGACCGCCTGTACATAGTGCGTCACGGCTTCCTGAATGCTGCTCGCCTCGCTCATAAAGTTTTTCACAAATCTGGCTGTCTTGCCTGGTGTCACGCCGAGCATGTCGTGCATCACCAAAACCTGGCCATCGGTGTCCGAACCGGCCCCGATTCCGATAACTGGTGCCGAAATCGTCGCTGTCAGCCTGGTGGCAAGCTCGCCGGGTATACATTCCACCAGAATGATGTCTGCTCCCGATTGTTCGAGAATCTGGCTGTTTTCGATCAGTTGCGCTGCCTGTTCATCACCACGGCCCTGAACCTTGTAGCCACCCAGTTTGTTGACCGATTGCGGGGTCAGTCCGAGGTGAGCGCAGACGGGTATCCCTCTTTCGCTCAACATAGTGATGGTTTCACACAGCCATTCGCCTCCTTCCAGTTTGACCATGTGCGCACCTGCCTGCATCAGCAGGCCGGCATTTTCCATCGCCTGTTCCGGCGTGCTGTAGGACATAAATGGCATATCAGCCATGATCAGCGCATCCTGATTGCCGTTTTTGACGCATCGGGTATGGTAAATCATATCTTCCATGGTGACCGGAACGGTGGAGTCGTGGCCTTGCAGTACCATGCCCAGTGAGTCTCCGACAAGAAGGACTTCGACACCGGCGGTACTGGCCAGGTTGGAAAACGTGGCATCGTAGGCGGTCAGACAGGCGAATTTTTCCTGACGGGATTTCATTTGTCGAAGTGTATTTATGTTGATAGCCATTGAATTGTCTGCTTTTCTTTGGGTAAATTTTCAAGGAGGTCGCCTAGCAACGCTCCCGAGGGTAGATGCAGTGAGGGGCAAATGTCGAGCAACGGCTTTAGAACAAAGTCCCGGTTAGCCAGTTCCCGGTGTGGAATAGTGAGCTCCTCACTGTCGAGTTCCAGATTATCGTAGAGTAGAATGTCAAGATCAATGACCCTTTCTCCCCATCTGCGATTTTTGACCCTGCCTTGTTGTAACTCAATTTTCTTTAATTCTGACAGCAGCCTGGCAGGGGAAAGCGCCGTGCTGATTCTGGCCGCCGCATTGATGAAGTCTGGCTGATCTTGCGGGCCCACCGGGTGCGTGCTGTAGAATCGGGAAGTGGCGGTCAGTGATGTCAGCTCAATAGTGTCGAGCTGCTCGAGCGCACGTTCAATTTGCCTGGCCGGGTTGTCGAGATTGCTGCCAAGGCCAATATATGCGGTATGCATGGTTCTCTCTGCCCGGCCTAATCTGTTTTGACTGCGGAGGAGGGGCGTCCTGGCCGGGGTTTTCGTTTGCGTTTGCGCCCTCCCTTTGCAGGCCCATCCAGGCTACGCAGCAGTTTGCGACGCCCGTGCGGGTCTGATTCCTGATATGCTGTCCACCATTGACCCAGGCCGTTCAGGTTTTCCCCGGATTCTTCTCTCAGCAGGACAAAATCATAGGCCGCCCGGAATCTGGGGTGGCTGGCTATCTGTTCTGCCCGTTTTCCAGCCCTTTTGGGCAGGCGAAGTTGCATTTCCCAGATTTCTTTCATTGGAATGCCAAAGCGTTTGGGTATCGAGGTCACGCCGGACTGTTGATTGATGATATGTTGCGAAGCAAGGTGTAGTGCCGGAAATTCGCTGTTTCCTTCCGCTTTTAACCGATTCCGTTCTGTCTGGAGGGGAGACCAGAGCAGGGCAGCAAACAAAAAGGCCGGAGTAACCGGTTTATTGGCAAGAATACGTTTGTCAGTGTTTCGCAGTGCATTTTCAATGAATGTCAGAGCAAGTTCACCGTTTGATTCAAGCGCTTTTTCTGTTGCAGGAAACAGGTGGGCAAACAGGCCGTATTTTCTGAGCAGCCTGAAGTTATCCAGGGCATGTCCGGATAGAAACAGTTTGAGTATTTCATCAAACAACCTTGCAGCCGGAATGTGGGCCAGCAAGTGAGCCAGTTTTTCAATGGGGGCATGGGTTTCTTTCGCAATGGCAAAGTCGAGTTTGGTTGCGAATCGTACTGCCCGTAACATTCTGACCGGGTCTTCCCGGTAGCGGCTTTCCGGGTCACCAATGAGTTGCAGTTTTCGGGCTTCCAAGTCTTTTAATCCGCCAGCGTAATCATAAATGGAAAAATCTTTGACACAGTAGTACAAGGCATTGACGGTAAAATCGCGCCTTATCGCATCTTCTTCCATGGTTCCATAGACATTGTCACGCAGGATCATGCCATGCTCGCTGCTCTTTCGGTGCCTGTCCTGCTGGTTGCCCTGTCGCCTGTCTTCAGACTTTTTATCGTCTGTGTGTTGCCCGCGGAAGGTGGCGACCTCGATGATTTCCCGTCCAAACAGGACGTGAACCAGTTTGAAGCGCCGACCGATGAGGCGAGAGTTTCTGAACAGTCGATTGACTTCCTCCGGATGTGCACTGGTCGCGATGTCAAAGTCTTTCGGGTGGATCCCGAGCAGCAGGTCGCGCACTCCTCCTCCAACCAGAAAGGCCTCGAAGCCTGATTTATTTAGCCGGTACAGCACTTTCAGTGCGTGATCACTGATGTCATTTCGGGACACCTTGTGGTCTGAGCGAGGAATGACGGTGAGCTTGCGGGTTTTTTCGGCCTTTTTCTTGCCAGGTAGAAAATTAAAAATCTTTCTGATCATGGAGTTGAGTTACATTTCCTTTGGAGGGCTGAGTCAGTTATGCCGGGATACTCTGGCATCGTCAGCAGTTATACTCGTCAGCAGTTATACACCGTATTTTCGTGAACTTGCTGGCAGACGCGGTTTGGCGATTGTCGGCATGGAATGGTATCAGGTTGTCGTTGATTGTAAAGGAGCAGACCAGGTTGCAAAGGAAGAAGAGCAGATCGAAAGAGAAAAGCAAGCAGGGAAAGCGCAGGCTTCCCCGGTTCTAAAGAGCAGACGGCTTTGTTTTTGTTATCGCGTCCTTGTTTGGTAGCACTCACTGCCACTTTATGTGTAAAAATCAGGTCAATGCGCCGGGGCTTCATGGTGTATCAGCACTTGATATGGTTAACAGAGCAAACGCTTTCTTGTTTTTATTTTTACTGTTATCCAACGCTGATGCGATTTGGAAACCAAAAAACCGACTTGATACCAACTTGACTTTCACGAGCTTGTTATTGTTATTCTCTGTTGCTCTTACGGTTTTTTTATTATTTTATTTTGTTTTTATTCTTGTTTTTCGAGAGATGTAATCGCATGCGGTATGCCAGAAAAGTGAAAGTGCCTTATGTATCAAAAGGTTATGAATTTGCTTTTTCTGGTCGGGCGCAAATGGGCCAGGATTTGTTACCGTTTTTTTATTATTTGCCCTGAGTGATGTTTCTTTGGGTAACAGTATCAAATCAAGGTAACAGTCTGTTTTCGAAAAAGAGCCTGGCGGGTGGCCTAACCTGATTTTTTTCTTGGAATACCAATACGCTGCCTTCTTTCCCAAAGGCTTTTTCTGCTGATGCCCAGCTTTTGTGCCAGCTCTGTTTCACTCATTTTGTCCTGGTTTTCCAGCACAAACTGTTGAAAGTAGTCTTCCAGAGAAAGTCCCTGTTCTTTTTTGTGCGGTGCCCCGGTTTCTTCCGGGTTCGCCAGGCCGGTGGAGGAAGGAGTGTCTGTTTCTGCTTCCAGGTCGAGCTCTTCTGGCGTGATAATGCCGCCCTCACAGAGGATAATGGCTCGTTCCATCGCATTTTCCAGTTCCCTCACGTTGCCGGGCCAATTGTGTTGCTGTATGGCGTGCATGGCATCGGGAGACAGTTGTACTTCATGTTTGTCCAGCTTGTTACACATTCGTTCACGCAGTCGCTCGGCCAACCCGAGCACATCCTGTCCGCGCTCTCGCAGCGGGGGCAGGCGTATTTGCATGACATTCAGCCGGTAATACAGATCCTCGCGAAACTCGCCGATTTTCGACAGGGATTTAAGGTTTCTGTGCGTTGCCGCTATGAGACGGACATCCACCTGCAATGATCGGGTGGAACCTACACGTCTGATTTCTCCTTCTTGCAATACCCGAAGCAATCGAGCCTGGGCTTCCAGAGGAAGCTCACCGATCTCGTCCAGAAACAGGGTGCCTCCGTCGGCGGCCTCGACCAGGCCATTTCTTGAGTTCACCGCTCCTGTAAACGCACCTTTTTCATGGCCGAACAGTTCTGATTCGATGAGCGTTTCCGGGATGGCTGCACAGTTTACACAGATGAGCGGCTTGTTCGCACGCAGGCTGTTTTGATGCAGGGCTCGCGCAGCAAGTTCCTTACCTGTGCCTGATTCGCCCTGAATCAATACGGTGGTGTCGGTGGGGGACACTTTCTCTATTAACCGGAAAACCTTTTTCATGGGCTCGCATTCTCCATAGATAAGCCTGGAAATGTTTTTCCTGTCGTTTTCTGTCTTGTCCTGACCGGTTTTCACCTCTGAGCCATTGCTACCCCGGGGAGATTTCTTTTGCAGAATCGTTCGCACCGATGTCAGTATTTCGTCATAGTCGAAAGGCTTGGCTATGTAGTCTACGGCGCCCAGTTTCATTGAGTCTACTGCCGAGCGAAGGCTGGCATAGCTGGTCATAACCAGTACCGGGGTGGGTGAAACAAGCTCTATCAGATCGGTGCCAGATCGTCCGGGCAGCCTCAGGTCGGTGATGACGAGAGCGGGTTCGATCCGGTCAAGGTGGGCAATGGCTTCATCGACAGACCCGGCTGTGGTTACCTGATAATTGTTGTGCTCTAACAGTTTTTTTACTGCTGAACGAATAATGTCTTCGTCTTCAACAACTAGAATATGATCCATGTATGGGTGCTCGCTTAACTTTGCCTGGCTTCCTGACGGTTGTTCGGCAGGCGCTTGATTCCAGAGGGGTAACTGATTGTCGCGCTGGCGCCGGTCGTCTTCTCTACAGGTCTTCTAACTGCATGTTGTCGTCGTGATCCCCATGATAACGGAGTATGCCTGCTGTTTTCCAGTACAATGGCGTGTTTGACGCCTCTGGCCATGCAGTTGTTTTTTGTCGCTGACTGGCCGGTATTTTGTCAGGTCAGGTCATTTGCCGGTCGTGTGAGTGTCGGGTTTCGGCGGGAAGGGTGACAACCACCCTGGTACCGATGCCGGTTTGCTTGTCTGCCGGGCTGATTACCTCGATACTTCCATAGTGTTCTTCGATAATACTGTAGACGAGTGACAGGCCCAGCCCGGTGCCCCGGCCCGGTTCCTTTGTTGTGTAAAACGGCTCGAAAATATGATCAAGCTGTTCCGGAGGGATACCGCAACCGGGGTCGGTGATCTCGACAATAACGGAACCGGCTTCCTGTTTTCCGGTGATACTGATCGTGCTCCTGTCTGGTGAGGCATCTCTGGCATTTCCCAGCAAATTGATAAAAACCTGTACCAGACGTTGTTCATCTCCATTGACTTTCAGGTTTGGCGGCAAGGAATCAAGGTACTCGATTTGCTTTTCCTTCTCGCTTAACGATAACAACTTGATCGCTTCATCGACACAGCGCGACAGGGTGGCGCACTCATGGCTCGCAGGGTGAGAGTGGTTGCCTGTTCGGGAAAAGTTCATAAGAGACTGTACAATGGTGGAAATTCGCCTGGTCTGGTCGATAATTTGCCGGGCGGTGTTCAGGGTCTCCTTGTCTCCGGACTCCATGATTATGTTCTGTGCCAGACAGGCAATACCGGTGACCGGGTTGCCAATTTCATGGGCAACCCCTGCGGCAAGCCTGCCCACCGACGCAAGTCGCTCGCTGTGAATCAGTTTGTCTTCAAGCAACCGGGTTTCCGTGTTGTCCTCTATCAGTAGCACCTGGCCCTGCTCGGAGTTTTCAGGGCCGTCAATCATTGCCTTGTGCAGACTTAACCAATGTGGTTTACCCTCCAGCATCAGCCTTTGTTTGTAGAGGTGCAGGGCATCCCCGACGGCAAAGTGGTACAGGTGTTCACTCCAGGGGCAAGGCAATGAAAAAACACGGGAACCGATAATGTCGTTCGGCGCAATGCCGGTCAGCTCGTACATGGCATGATTCCACATGAGTATTTCCATGTCATTACCCAGTGAGCAGGCTGCAACAGGCAGGTTTTGCAAGGTTTGCCTGTGGTATCTGCGCAGGCTGTCCAGTTCGGCGGCCAGGCCGGTCAGTCTTGATCGGTAGTCTTCCAGCTTTCTTTCTACATAGTGAATGTCTTTTCCATCTGGTGTTTCCGAGGTTTTGTAGGCCAGGTGGCTCTTCACAATATCCTGGGCTATTGACGGGCCGAGAAGGCCGGAAAGGTTGGCTTCTATCTGATCCCGAAGCCGTCTCAATGCGTAGGGCCGGAGTTCTGTTTTCGGCAGGTCCAACTCCGCAAGGGCGCGGGATACTTCCCGGTTGGCCACTGTGTCACCCAGTGGCTTGGTGAGTGCAGCCTTGAAATCATCGGAAGACCCGGCCTCCAGTTCTCTTCTCGCCGGGCGTGACAATGTATCTACAGAGCATAACTGGGCTGCGCTCAGTTCCGTGGCAGGAGTTTCTGTGAGCAGTGAAACAAGAACAAAGAAAGTGACATTCACCGTCAGGGCGACCAGTGTGTAAGTGTGCCAGTCATTGGTGTTGAATTGATGAACGTGCTCCAATCCGAACAGATGGAAGCAATCCATTCCCATGTAGAAGGGAAGAAACATGCTTAGAAACCAGGTAGTGGTACCAGCAGATAACCCGACAATGACCCCTTTGTGATTGCCGACAGGCCAGTACAGTACACCAAGAACGGCAGGCAGGAGTTGAATGCCTGCGGTGAAGGCGAGCACGCCAAGAATGGATATGGACAGGTTGGTATTGACGAAGAAAATAAATGCAGCGAACAGTATGCCGAATACCAGGCAGCCTTTTACCCAATTCACCCAGGAATAGATGTTTTTCATCTTGCCGGGGCGATACACCGGCAGCACCATGTGGTTCAGCAGTGTCGATGCAAGAGCCTGGGTTGTGACCAGAATCAAACCGGTTGCCGCTGACAGTGCCCCGGTAAAAACCACCAGGATCATCAGGGGTGAATCGGTTGAGAGCGTGATGCCCAGTGTGAAATAGTCCGGAACGGTAGGTGCGCCTGACTTGATCGCAGCCCACAAAACGGGGGGAACCGGCAGGCTGATAAGAAACAGGTACAAGGGCAGGCCCCAACTGGCTTTGTAGAGTGATTTGGGCGATAAATTTTCTTTGAATACCATGTGGAACATGTGTGGCATTACTATGGCCGAACCGAAAAAGATCAGGAGCAAGGCTCGCCAGGGGCTGTCTTCCAGATGTCGCTCAAATGCGCTGACTCTCATGCCATAGGTGTCAAGCCAGTTGTTCAGTTCTTCCAGTCCACCAAAAATCTCATAGATTGCATATAGCCCAAGGGCCAGAAAAGCAATGAGTTTGATAAGGGAGTCGAGGGTGATGGCTGCGATGAGTCCATTGCTTTTTTCCTGCTCGGAGTTGCGGGTAATGCCCAGGAACAGGGTGAAGACGAGCATGACGCCACATAAAACTGCGCCCGATAAACTGGCGGGGGCACCGGGAACCAGGATTGTGATGACATTAACCACAATGGTTATCTGAAGCGATAACAGCAGTAAACCGGAAATCAGGTTGACTCCTGCTGATATGGAGCCGACCCAGGGGCTGCGATAACGGAATGCCAGCAAGTCTGCGATGGAAGAAAGTTGAAAGGTGCGGGTAATACGCAGTATGGGAACCAATAGCACAGGGGCCAGCATAAACGCGCCACTCAGTCCCAGATAATAGGCCAGAAAGCCAAACCCGTATTGGTAAGCCAGGCCGACGGAGCCGAAAAGAGACCAGGCGCTGGCGTAAACGCCCAGTGACAATATATAGGTCAGGTGGTGGCTGAACCAGCTTCGGGGAATCAGACCTTTGATGGCCAGGCAGGCAATGCCGAATAGCAGCCCGATGTAAAGCAGCCCGACCAGGAGCAACTGTATAAGGTCAATGCTCATTGTTGTCTCGCTTTCGCTCCAGCCAGATCGACAGGGCAATCAGCACCAGCCAGATGATATAGGGGCGGTACCATGAGCTTCCGGGGTCGATCCACCAGTCCATAATAACGGGTGAAAAAACGTAAATGCTGACCACAAGAAGGAAAACGAGACGATACAGGTACATGGAATGCTTTGCTGTTCCTCAGGTCATTCGAATGCATGAAATCTGCTTGAGTCGGGCGATGTTCCAGTGTTCAACCGCCCATTCCAGTATGCTCGCAACGGTCTCTTTCTTCAACCTGTTCGGTACCGGCTGATCGAGCCAGGTGAGCGCCTGAACGAGATTGTCGCGGGGTGAATCGGTTGCAATGGCCCGGGCGCGATTCTGTTTGCTCAGTTTCTGATTTTGCTCGTTGACTACCAGGGGGGTATGGCCATAGATTGGCGGTTCAATGCCAAGTGCTTGATAGAGTGCCAACTGCATCGGGGTGTTGTCCAGGAGATCCTGGCCTCGAACAATGTGTGTAATATGTTGTTGTATATCATCTGCGACGACCGCAAGCTGGTAGGCAAAAAAGCCCTCTTTTCTTTTTACGACAAAATCATCGCGCTCTTTTTGCAGGCGGAAGGTGCAGCGATCACACACCCGGTCTTGCCAGGAAAAGACTTGAGATTCCAGCTTGAAACGAATGGCAAAGTCTTGTTGCCCCGTGCATGCAGACCGGGCGGGCAGAGGCTGATTTCTGCATCCGGCGGTATGCCTGCCATGACTTTTTTTTAACTCGCTCCGGCTGCATTTGCATGGATAAACGGCCTGTATTGATTCGAGCCGGGTCAACAGGTGCTGGTAATACTCGTTTTGTCCTGACTGAAACACTATGGCCTCGTCCGGGAACAAATGGTGCTTTTCCAGGGTATCCAGTATGTGTTTTGATGCTTCCGGCATTTCACGAAGCGGGTCGATATCCTCGATTCGGATTAACCAGGTGCCGTTGTGGTGTTTGGCATCCAGGTAGCTGGCAAGCGCGGTTACCAGGGAGCCTGAATGAAGCGGGCCGGTGGGGGTCGGGGCAAAGCGGCCCCGATAGACGTGTGCATTTTCTGTTGGCATGGGAAAGAAAACACGGGTAATGAAAAGCGCAGGTTATAAAAAGTAACCGGCTCGACGCTGTGGCAAAACCGTCTAAAAAACCACAGCGCAAATAACGAGCAGATTGTGATCGGGAATGCGAAGGGTTGTCCCGGTCAGATGCCGGTTTGCTTCTCTTTAATCTCTGCCAGCGTTTTGCAGTCGATACAGAGTGTGGCCGTAGGCCTGGCTTCCAGTCGGCGGATACCGATTTCTACTCCGCAGGAGTCGCAGAATCCGTAGTCTTCCTTATCAATAAGCTCGATGGTTTTATCAATTTTCTTGATGAGCTTGCGCTCCCTGTCCCGGGTGCGTAATTCCAGGCTGAATTCTTCTTCCTGGGTTGCCCGGTCGCTCGGGTCGGCATAGTTGGCTGCATCTTCCTGCATGTGATGCATGGTTCTGTCGACCTCTTCCATCAGTTCCTGCTTCCAGGAAAGGAGTATATCCTTAAAGTGCTGAAGCTGGGCATCATCCATATACTCATCACCCTCTTTAATGACATAGGGGGTGAAGTTGCTGAAACCGGCTTGCGGGTTTCCGTTATCTCTTTTGTTCTCTGGCATAGTTTTGTCTCAATACCTTATTACACTTACACCTGTTACACCCTGGTAACCTGATCGATCCTGATCCTTTTAAATCTGCCTGATTCAGCCAGGCAGGTATTTTGAGTTTGCGAAAAATAGCAGATTCAATTTTGAAGTGCCATTTTTTTTTGTGTATCCACCCCGATTTTGCCAAAGATTGGCTGTTTTTGGGATAATCAGCAGCAATATGGATGTTTTCCTGATGGGTGAGCAGGTATTCATCCTGATATATGCAATCACTATAGCAGTTGATTTCAGGTTTTTGTGGCCTGGTCAGGTTTGATGAGAATCACAGAGCGGAATTTTTAAACAATGAATTCACGGTTTTTTATGCCTCCCGAGTGGGCGGAGCATGAGCGATGCTGGATGGCATGGCCTTGTGATGAGGAACAATGGATAAACGGACTCGACAGGGCTCGTTTTGCATTTTCACAGGTTGCCCACGCCATAGCCGAATTTGAACCGGTGGTGATGGTATGCCGCCCCGAACACCAGTCCGATGCCCGGCGTTGCCTGAGTGAGCGTATACAGATAGTGACCATGCCCCTGGATGATAGCTGGATTCGGGACTCCGGGCCAACCTTTGTGTTTGATCGGCATGGCCGTAAGCACGGGGTGGACTGGACATTCAACGGCTGGGGCAAATTTCCACATGATCAGGACAGGCAGGTGGCATCGACAGTGCTGGCTCACCAGTCTGTGCCTCGTATTCACAGTCCACTGGTGAATGAGGGCGGGGCGATTCATGTGGATGGCCGGGGAACGGTTTTATTGACCGAGTCGGTGCAACTGAACGCAAACCGGAATCCCGGTTGGACAAGGCATGATGTTGAGCAGGAAATGAGGCGAACCCTGGGGGCGACCAATGTGATCTGGCTACCCGGCGGGCTGGTGGACGATGATACCGACGGGCATATTGATGAACTGGCCTGTTTTATCGGGGAAGGTAAAATACTTGCCCTGACATCAACGGACACAGCGGATGACAACTATCCGATTCTCCAGGAAAATGGTCGGATATTGAAAGATTCGGCTGATTGTGATGGTCACTCATGGCAGCTGACCCGGGTAGAGCAGCCACCGGCCCGATATGTTGATGGTGTGCGCCAGGCCATGTCTTATGTCAATTTTTATATTGCGAATCAGGGGGTGGTAATGCCTGCCTACGGCTGTGCCGACTATGACCAGAATGCGCTTGGCATAGTGAAAAACTGCTTTCCTGACCGGGAAGTCGTGCAGATTGACTGCCAGGAAATTGTGCTCGGCGGGGGCAATATTCACTGTATCACCCAACAAGAACCCGCATTCATCAAGGAGGTGTGTTTTGCGTAACGTTACCGTTGCCGTCAGTCAAATGGCCTGTACCCGGGATCTGGCTCGCAACCTGGACAGGGCTGAAGCGTTAGTGCGCCAGGCAGCAAAATCCGGCGCCAATATTGTGTTGCTGCAAGAGCTGTTCGAAACCCCCTATTTTTGTCAGAGTCAGGATGAAAAGCACTTTTCACTGGCCCGGCCCTATGGTGACCAGACGCTGTTTGGTCGATTTTGTGCGCTTGCCAGAGAATTGCAGGTGGTGTTGCCGCTAAGCTATTTTGAGCGTGCCAATAATGTGTTTTTCAATTCGCTGGCAGTGATTGATGCGGACGGGAAATTACTGGACAACTACCGCAAGAGCCATATTCCAAATGGGCCCGGCTATCAGGAGAAACATTTTTTCTCCCCGGGCGACACCGGATTCAGGGTATGGCAGACCCGATTCGGCTGTATTGGCGTTGCCATCTGCTGGGATCAGTGGTTTCCCGAAGCCGCTCGTATCATGGTGCTCAAGGGTGCGGAGCTGTTACTCTACCCGACCGCCATCGGTTCCGAGCCACAGGCTCCCGAACTGGACTCGAAGAACCATTGGCAAATGACCATGCGGGGGCATGCGGCGGCGAACGTGGTTCCTGTGATGGCCTCGAATCGTATCGGCAAAGAAGTTATGGCAGACAGCGAGATCAGGTTTTATGGCTCCTCCTTTATTGCCAGTGAAACAGGAATGCTGGTGCAGGAAGCGGATCGGGAATCCGAGGCTGTACTGACCCAAACCTTTGACCTGGACGAACTGGCGTGCAAGCGGGCAGAGTGGGGCCTGTTTCGTGACAGGCGCCCCGAGCTCTACGGGCCGATTCGGACAATGGATGGAACTGGCTAACCAACTCTTTGTAATTTAAAGGAAATGAATTACAAAAAGATACAAATTGTATGACAAAGTTTCTGTATTCATATCACTGATGATCTATAAGTATCAGTGCTCATTTTTCGATTTCTTAAAAAAACAACCAGCCTGACGAGCAATTGAACTTGGCAGGTAACAGAATTGAACAGGTGATGGTATGAAAGCAGATACAAATCCGGGCAAAACTGACCTATTCAACAATACCGAGTTAACCGAGAAGCAGCGTCGGGATATAAGGCTGAATCTGAACAGGGATATCGAGGCATTTCTCAGTAGGGGAGGACGGGTTCAGGTCATTGATGCGAATGTCAGGGCCGATCCGCCACGCAAGCCTAGCGTTAATTATGGTTCTGCACCTATCTAGTTTTACCGATTTGCTTGTTAATCCGGCAGCTTGACAGGCAATAATTTATTCGATTCAGACCCTTGATCAGGTTATGTTATCGTTAACGTATCCGCTGGTTTAAGGTAAAGAAGAGAAGCAACTATGGAAGACGAGAGTAAGTGCCGAGTCGATTTTTCTCCGATCCGGAGGTTGTTTCGCAAGCCGCAATTACTCTCTGGCATACTGGCCACATTGCTTGCTCCCAAATTGGGATGGAAGGGAAGAATACTTGCTGCCCTCCTCGTTATTCTCTGCGGGGCTATCATTGTTGATAAGTTACGGGTACGTGAAGAAACATTTGAAGCCCTCGTCAGAATCGACCCCGTTCCTTATACTCAAGAATTGGTTGAGCAGGAACAGTATGCAAAAGCCTTTGAATATTTGTCATATTTTATGGGATATGACTATGTCAAGAGCAATCCCGAGGCAGTAACACTTTACGAAGAGATCCAGGCCAAACGAACCAGTTATCGGTACAGACTTCAAAAAGCTGCGGAAGGATTGTTCTATGGGCAAAGTGATGAGATTGAAGGGCAAATTTCAGCCGTGACTTCAGATTTTTTTCTTTTTGGTGATGTGCGCGATCTGGTGCTGGAAGGGCATAAATGGTGGAACGATAAAGAAGTTGACAAAATAACGGTTGCCCTGTCAAGTATCGGACTTGTTGCGTCAGCAGGCACGGCAATTTCTGCGGGTAGTTCTGCTTCGGTTCAACCCGCGCTGTCATTTCTAAAGATGGCAAACAAAGTCGATATGCTTCCGGCATGGTTACGAAAATATTTGTTGAAGAGTGCAAGGATTGTCAAAGAAACGAAGAAACCGGATCAGGTTACCGATTTGTTTGATGTGATATATGGCTCTTATAAAGCCTGTGGAATGCGAGGTACCTTGCTGCTGGTCAATAAAGCGGATGATGTCAATTCCCTGAAAAAGTTGAGTAAGCTTGGAAAGAAACTGGGCGATAAAACAGCCGTATTTATTGACATAACGGGATCGTCAGGATTAAAACTCGCGAACAGGCTGGATGATATGCCAAAGGATGTTGTTTTGGAAGCCTCAACCTTTGGAAAGCGCGGCGTGGATATGCTGAAACAATCAGGAGCAAATCGTTTTCTGAAGTTTCTTCAAAAAACCAAACTTGTGACTCGCAAAGGAAAGGTCGCCTATAAACATCACGAGGTCATTCTTGACACCGCGATGAGCATATTAAGAAGCTTTGCCAGTCTCCTTCCCTCGTGGGTTGTAGCGGTTTTTATGCTCTATGGCGGAATGATTGTGGTTCGCAGATAAGACAATAGTGCTACCAGGCCTGGCCTGGCTATTAAATCATGCCTTGCCTGGCTGTTGAATAAAGCCGCCAGGCAAGGCCAACATCAGGTCGCCTTCGTCCGGCTCTCGTTACGACGCCAGCGATGAAAGTGCCCGACCCAACCCATGAGGCGCTCCGGCGCATGAGCTCGCTTCCACTCACCGGCTGCATATTTGTTTGACTCGGTAAGGGTGGGGTAGATGTGAATGGTGCCAAGTACCTTGTCAAGCCCCAGTCTGTATTTCATGGCGGTAACGTACTCTGCAATCAGGTCACCTGCGTGATGGCCGACAATGGTGACACCGAGGATTTTATCCTTGCCCGGAACGGTGAGCACCTTCACAAAACCCTGGTCTTCTCCATCTGCAATAGCCCTGTCCAGATCATCAATGCCAAATCGTGTTTTTTCATATTTGATGCCTTTGGCCTTTGCCTCCTGCTCGTTTAACCCCACTCTTGCAATCTCGGGGTCGGTAAAGGTGCACCAGGGGATGACCCGATAGTCCGTCCTGAATTTTTTGACCAGCCCGAACAGGCTGTTTACCGAGGCGTACCAGGCCTGGTGTGCAGCAGTATGGGTGAACTGGTAAGGCCCGGCCACATCGCCACTGGCGTAAATGGTGGGAATGCCGGTTTGTAAAAACTCGTTGACCTCAATGGTGCCATCCGGGTTGAGCCTGACACCCAGTTCCTCAAGGCCCAACCCTGAGGTATTGGCTTTTCTGCCAACAGCAAGCAGTAGTTGGTCGAATTCAATCTGTTCTGTGAGGCCGTCTTTTTCTATGCTCAGCAGCTTGCGGTTTTCAGTGACAGTGAAAGCCCTGGCCGTATAGCCGGGTTTTACTGTGATGCCCTCGGCTTCAAATTTCTTTTGAATTGCCTCGGAAACGTCATTATCCTCCTTTGGCAGGAGGCGGGCAGAGCGGCCAACCTGCGTGACCGGCACGCCAAGACGATGAAAGGCCTGGGCCAGTTCACAACCTATCGGGCCAGCACCGATAACCAGCAGGTTTTTCGGTTTTTTACGCAGCTGCCAGATGGTATCCGATGTGTGGTAGCCCGTTTCTTCAATACCCGGAATGGGCGGCACAAAGGGTCTGGCTCCGGTGGCAACCACAATGTTGCGGGCAGTGATGGTCTTGTTGTTGACCTTGACGCGATAGGGGTCAAGGATTCTGGCCGTGCCCTGTACGCAGTCTACTCCCAGTTTGGTGTAGCGCTCCACCGAATCATGGGGTTCCACTTTGGCAATTACTTGCTGCACACGTTCCATTACCGCCGGGAAGTCAATGTCAGCCGCTCCGGTACGAATCCCGAACTCCTCGGATCGACCAATATAGCTGGCTATTTTGGCTGACCGGAGCAGTGCCTTGCTGGGTACACAGCCGGTATTCAGGCAGTCTCCACCCATTTTATGCTTTTCGATCAGGGTCACTTTTGCCCTGGTTACAGCGGCGATATAAGAGGTGACCAGGCCCGCCGCGCCAGCCCCGATCACAATCAGGTTGCTATCAAAGGTGTCGGGTTTACTGTAGGGGGTCATGGCTTTTCTTGCCTGGAACCAGGCCAGTGCCTTTTTCGCCACGATGGGAAACAGACCAAGCAAGGCAAATGAAATCAACAAACCCGGCGATAGAATCCCTGACACAGAATCAATGCTGGCCAATTGGGTTCCGGCATTCACATAAACAAGGGTGCCCGGCAGCATGCCTGCCTGGGATACGAGGAAAAATGTGCCGGCCCGGATGGAGGTCAGCCCCATCACGAGATTGATGACAAAAAAGGGAAACAGCGGGACGAGGCGGAGTCCGAACAGATAAAAGGCTCCTTCTTTTGCCATGCCCTTGTTGATCGATTCGAGGCTGTCACCAAAACGGTTTTGCACACTCTCTTTCAGCAGCGTGCGGGAGATAAGGAACGCCAGGGTGGCGCCGATGGTGCTGGCAAACGAGACAAGCAGAAGCCCCTGGCCAAGCCCGAAAATGGCTCCTCCTGCCAGTGTCATAACTGTGGCTCCGGGCAGAGACAGTGCAGTGACTGCAATATATATCAGCATGTAGAAGAATGCCGATCGGCCAGGGTTGTGTTCCTGGTATTCCCCGAGCGCCTCTTTCTGCTGGCCGAGGTAATCAAGGCTCAGATATTGGCCCAGGTCAAGGATGAAAAAGGTGGCGATAAGGGCCGCAATCACGCCTGTCAGGATTTTCTTTTTGGGGTTCATGGTAAACCTGTTCGGGAAGTGGATGCTACAGGAGTGTAGCTGAATTCAGTCCGGCATCCATAGCGCAATGGCCGTTCTATTTTCGTGTGGAGTTAAAAAAACCTGCAGTCGGGCATGGTAGTTAAGCATGGTGGCCGGGCATAATAGATGCGTTCTGTTCAGGTTGATCTTGTCAATCTGGCATCAGAAGCTCATATTGGCAATGGTTGGTGATAGTAGAAGGAGAGATACAAGGTGGCAGAAAGCAGCAAGAATCGGGTTTTTCCGGCAACCCGGATGAGACGTATGCGGCGAGATGAATTTTCCAGGCGTTTGATGCGCGAAAATCAGCTGTCAGTCGAAGACCTGATTTACCCGGTTTTCGTTTTGCCTGGAGAGTCGGCATGTGAAGCGGTTGCTTCGATGCCCGGTGTCGAAAGAAAAAGTATTGACCTGTTATTGGAAGAGGCTGAAGAGCTGGTGGCGCTGGGCATACCCGCAGTTGCCCTGTTTCCTGTGACCCCCCCGGAGAGGAAAAGCCTGGATGCAAGTGAAGCCTGGAACCCTGATGGCATTGCCCAACGCGCGGTCAGAGCACTGAAAAAGAGTTTCCCGGAATTGGGGGTGATTACCGATGTTGCGCTGGATCCTTTTACGACACACGGCCAGGATGGCATTATTGATGAAGCTGGCTATGTGCTGAATGACCAGACGGTGGAAGCATTGGTTAAGCAGGCGCTTTCACATGCCGGGGCGGGAGCCGACATCGTGGCACCATCCGATATGATGGATGGCCGTATTGGTGAAATTCGACAGGCACTGGAAGAAGCCGGGTTGGTGAATACCCGTATCCTTGCCTATTCCGCAAAATATGCCAGTGCGTATTATGGGCCATTCCGGGATGCGGTAGGCTCGGCAGGCAATCTGGGAAAGGGGAACAAATACAGTTATCAAATGGATCCGGCCAATAGTGATGAGGCAATACAGGAGGTGGCGCTGGATATTGCCGAGGGTGCCGATATGGTGATGGTGAAACCCGGGATGCCGTATCTGGATATTGTGTCACGAGTGAAAAACGAGCTGGCTGTGCCCACCTTTGCCTATCAGGTAAGTGGAGAATACGCGATGCATATGGCGGCTGCCCGGAATGGCTGGCTTGATGAACGGTCAGTAATGATGGAGGCCTTGCTCTCCATGAAGCGTGCGGGGGCGGACGGGATTCTGACCTATTACGCCAAACAGGCCGCCAGAATAATAAAAAAGAGGAACTTGCCAGACCCGCAATAGATGTGCAAAACGATAAATGTACAAAACGATAAATGTACAAAACGACAAATGTACAAACCTGATCTCATTCAGCGAGCATCAGGCTCTATCAGTATCTCGCCCGAGTTCATTCGCTTTAACCGTCTGGAACGCTTGATGCTTTTTTGGATGGCTCTGTTCATTGATTCATTATAGTGTTCCAGCCAGGTTCTTGAACCCGGAATCATGTGAGCCAGATCGTACATGCCGGATTTCAGGTCTTTCAAAAACAGCTGAATGCTTGCTTCCTGCTGAATCAGGATTCGCTGCATGGCTGCACCGGTGCTGTTTTCAACCTTGCTGGTGATGCTCGGAAACGTTTTTGTCAGCAGTTCGATTTGTTTTTCCTGTTCGGTGAGGCGGGCCTCCAACTGCGTGATTTTCTCATGCAACATGCGGATATCTTCGGGCCTGACCGGTTCAGCATTTCCTCCTGACTGATAATGCAGGATAAATGAAGCAGTGACAGAGAGAGCAACGGCCAGAAAGACAAGGCCGACAGAACCGGCCAGGGAGGATTTGCCTGATGTATCAGGAGGAACAGAGAGGTTATCATCAATGCCGGCTTTCTTTTTCATAAGCGGCTCCTTTGCCCTTGCTCAAGTGAATAAATCCAGGCGCTGCCTGTAAGTGTAGACTACAACAGGTGTTAACTCCCGACAGGGCAAGAAAAAGCATTTCAGTTGCGAACGATCGCCTGGCCGGCGCCTCGCGGGTCAGTTGCGGCCTCCAGTTTCCCCGTCTGTTTGTCTAAAAGGATCATTTGCATGTTGCCATACCGGCGACCGAGTGGTTTGAATGCATAGCCAGACAATCTCATCTCTTTGATAACATCGGCAGGGATGGCACCTTTTTCGTATTGGATATACTCGGGTCTGTGTTGAAAGTGGTAGCGCGGTCTGGTGACGGTTTCCTGTGCGTTCCTGCCTTCAGTGATTGCGAGAATTGCCTGAAACACCATAGTGATAATGCGGCTGCCACCGGATGAACCAATGACGGCAACCCGTTGATCAGACTCTACCACACCTGGCGACATGCTCGACAATGGCCGTTTGCCCGGTGCTATCGCGTTTTGTTCATTGCCAGTCAGGCCCCGAGCATCGGGTCGGCCCGGGTTAATGGAAAAGTCGTCCATTTCGTTGTTTAATACCACGCCGGTTGACCTTGACATAAAGCCCGAACCGAAAGGCAGGTTCAGGCCAAGTGTCACAGAAGCGCGATTGCCGTATTTGTCAATCACAGCAATATGTGAGGCACCGTGATATTCGTGTTCGTCGGACGCTTCAAGCCCGGCTTTTTCTTCAGTGTGCCCATCAGAAGTTTGTCCATCAGAAGTTTGCCAGTCAGCCACATAACCGGATTGACTGATATTTTTTCTGATGGTTCGTGCCAGGTAATTCAGCCGGGTTTTTCTGGTCAGATCCTTGACGGGAACGGAAACAAAGTCGCTGTCTCCCATATAGGCCGCCTGATTTCGAAAAGCTTCGTCCATCACGGCAACCTTTGCCATCATCACCTGGGCGGGTGTGAAATCACTAAAGTTGATACCTTCCATGATACCCAGCATTTGCTGCAAGGCGATGCCCCCCGAAGAGGGTAATCCGACAGTGGTCACCCGGGTTTTGCCATGAAAAACGAACTGAACCGGCTCCCTTTCGACCACGTTGTACCCGGCAAGGTCTTCCATGCGCCATATGCCACCCGCCTTTCGCACATCTCTGACCAGGTTGATTGCGACTTCACCCTGATAAAATCCGGCTTTTCCCCTGGCTGCCAGTGCTCTCAGTGTTTTTGCCAACGCCGGCTGTTTTACAACGAAACCACGCCCGGGAATCTGGCCATTTTCAAGAAAAGTGCTGGCTGCGGCCTGGTGTTTGCGTAGTTCGTCTAACCGAAAATGCACCATATCCCGGTATTTTCGATTGATCTTGAAGCCGTCCTCGGCCAACTGGATTGCATCTTGCAGTGTCGCGTTGAGGGGGAGTCGCCCATGATGTCGGGCGATATGGTCGAAGGCAGCAGCCTGTCCGGGGATTGCTGCTGCAAGTGCCCCGTTTTTCGAGCGTGAGGGCACGGGATAACCGCGGGCGTCCAGATACATGTCTCTCGATGCATCCAGAGGGGCTTTCTCTCTTGCGTCAATGAAGCTGGTGTCGCCATTGCGTTTTTGCAATAACCAGAAACCACCACCTCCCATGCCGGAGCTGTATGGCTCAACAACAGCCAGGGTGGCCGCCGCCGCGATCGCCGCGTCAAAAGCATTGCCACCACGATCCAGTGTGCGAAAAGCGGCTTGTGTGGCCAGCGGGTGAGCCGTTGCCACGCCCGCCTTTCCGGGAAGATCGGGCGTGGTACTGCACCCGACCGAAATGAGGGACAGGGCGAATACGCACAGGAAGGAGCAGGCTGATTGTAAAGTCCGATCTGGCAAGTCAGAGTACCTGGTTTCCCGTTAATTTTTCGTATTTGGCCGTCAGCTGTTGCAGTGTCTCCGAGTGGTTCGGATCAAGAGGGATGCAATCAACCGGGCAAACCTGCTGGCATTGTGGTTCGTCATGGTGCCCGACGCACTCGGTACACTTTGTCGGGTCAATTTCGTATATTTCTTCTCCAGGCGTAATTGCCTCGTTCGGGCATTCAGGTTCGCAGACATCGCAATTAATGCAGTCATCCGTAATCATAAGAGCCATGGGTCAGTACCTCGATGAATACCTTGCGTTAAAATGTCGGGAAGATTATGGCCTGTTTCGTCTGTCATTTGATTGACGCCTGTCTATTCTTTGAGCTATTCACCATTCACCATTCACCATTCACCATTCACCATTCACTACTCACTTTGAGCTGCGAAGCGAGCGGTCAAAGCGGTTGCAACTTCCGGTGATACAAACCGGCTTACATCGCCACCGAGAGAGGCAATTTCACGTATCAGGGTAGAGGAAATGTAAGAAAGGTGATTTTCAGGGGTTAAAAACAGGCTCTCTACCTGCGGTGCCAGTTGGCGGTTCATATCCGCCAGTTGAAGTTCATATTCGAAGTCGGCACCGGTTCGTAACCCTCTCAGCAAGATGGTGGCATTTTTCTCGACGACAAATTCTGCCAACAGAGTATTAAAGCCGGTCACTTCAATGTTGTTCAGGTGGCCGAGAGACTGCTCGGCAAGTGTTATTCTTTGTTCCAATGAAAAAAGCGGTTGTTTTTTGGGGCTTTCGGCAATGGCAACAATGATTTTGTCGAACAGTCTCGCGGCCCGTTCGATCAGGTTTATGTGGCCGTTTGTGATTGGGTCAAAAGTTCCTGGATAGACCACAACATTCATACCCGTGCTCCCGTTTCATTCGCAGTTTTACAGAACGGAGAATAGTATAGGAAAAAGCAGGTAGCCACAAACCGGCCGTTTGCCTGAAATGAAAAAACGGGCTGGTTGTGTTCGGTATGGTGCCGGCTAGCGAACGAATAAAGCATAAATCAGTTTGTGGATTCTGGTGCCATACGGGGCATAGATCAGCTTGCCGCTATTGAATTTCTGTTTGGAAAACACACTTTTGTGATTGGTAAATGTCTGGAAACCCTCATAGCCATGGTAATGCCCCATTCCTGAATCGCCAACGCCGCCAAACGGCATGTCATCCTGGGCAACATGCATGAGGGTATCGTTGATGCATGCACCGCCCGAGTGAGTGCGATCAAGGACATACTGTTGTGCTTCCCTGTCGTAGCCAAAGTAGTACAACGCAAGCGGGGCAGGGCGATGATTGATAAAGCTTATGGCATCATCGATGTGGTTGTAGGGAATAACGGGAAGGATCGGGCCAAAAATCTCCTCTTGCATCACCAGCATTTTTTCCGTCGGATCGATGACCAGATGAATGGGCATTTTATTGGTGCCCTGGCTCATGTCTTCATTTGCCGGGTTAACTTCAACTATGCTGGCCCCTTTTGCCCTTGCATCATCAAGGTATTTCCGGAGACGTTTGTATTGGCGCTCGTCTATGATACTGGTGAAGTCGCCATTGTTCCTCAAGGAGGCGAACTGCTCGCCAAATTTATGTTGAAAGGAGTCGACAAACCGGTCTACCCGATCTGCAGGGCAGAGCACATAATCCGGTGCCACGCAGGTTTGTCCGGCATTGAAGGCCTTGCCGAAAGCGAGGCGGTCAGCTGCGTCATCCATTGGAACATCCGCAGAAATGATGGCGGGTGATTTTCCACCGAGTTCCAGTGTGACAGGTGTCAGGTTCTCTGCTGCTGCACGCATGACATGCCTGCCTACAGTGGTTGAGCCGGTAAACAGTATATGGTTGAATTTTTTCCGGGAGAACTCTATCGCTACGTCGGCATTTCCATTGATTACACAGACCAGATTTTCAGAAAATGTTTCTTGCATCAGTCTTGCAAAAAGCGCTGAGGTTTTTGGTGTGTATTCGGACATTTTGATCATTACACGGTTGCCTGCGGCCAGGGCGGCAGTCAACGGCCCCGCAGCCAGATACAACGGATAGTTCCAGGGAACGATAATGCCAATCACACCAAGCGGATGGTAGTGAACAGTGTTCCTGGCCGGTTGGAATACCAAACCGACTGCTCGCCTGGATGGTTTCATCCATTTGCCAACGTTCTTCAGGGCGTAGTTGATGCCTTGTACGGAAGGCATTAGTTCTGCCAGTATCGATTCATCATGGGAACGGCAACCAAAGTCTTCATTGATTGCTTCAAGAAGCTCATTTCTGTTTTCCAGCAAGGTGGTCTTTAACCGCCTCAAATTTTTTCTCCGCTCTTCCAGGGTGGGAAAGGGATTGGCATGAAAGGCTGATTTCTGTGCTGCAAATGCCTGATCAAGTTGTCGGATCTGTTTTTTGCTCTCGGTCATCCGGGTAACATCATTCGAGACCATGGTGCACCTCTTTGCTTTTTGTCTGTCAATACAGGTTGTCTGTCGATATGAGCTTTAAATGCCTGGCCGTAGCTCTCTGAGTTGTTGTGACTGAGAAAATACCCTTGTCGTTTTACTGTTCCTGAGTCACTCAGAAAGCTTTATTCTCATCCCGGGCTTTGTTCCTCCGCCATTATTTGAGTAGTAACTCTGGCGAGTCAAGCGCTTTCCCGAGTTTTAGATAGCATTCAAGAGTTTTTACTCTAAAATGATGATGTATTCGGTTAGAATGTTGAGCTGCGTCTATCGATTTGTTATCGGGCACCTGTAATGTGCCCTGTTTTGAGGGCCTGGCCGTTCTAAATGCGGCTTTAATCAAGGTGTATTTTTCATAGCACATGAAGACAAGAGACAGAATTATTTTGACGAGCCTGGAGCTGTTCAATGCTCAGGGAGAGAGGAATGTGACTACGAATCATATTGCAGCCCACCTTAATATCTCTCCAGGCAACCTGTATTACCACTTTCGCAATAAGACTGACATTATTTACGAAATATTCCTGCAGTATGAAAGGCTGGTGGATCAGTATCTTCGATTCCCCGAAGATCGTGAACTTACCGTTGATGATATGGTGTTCTATCTGGAATCGGTGTTTAACGGGTTGTGGAACTACCGCTTCTTCCATCGTGATCTGGAATATCTGATGGACTGTGATACGCGATTGCGCAAGGGATACAGGGAGTTTACCCAACGCTGCCTGAAAAGTACGTCGGGTATTCTTGCCAGGTTGCAAGGCTCGGGTGTGATTATTGATGTGCCAAAGGAAACCCTTGATACCATGGCGCTGAATGTCTGGCTGGTCGTCACCAACTGGATGGCATTTTTGAAAACGGCCCATGTTGGCGAAGGAAGCAACATGATTACGCTGGAGACGCTGAAAGCGGGCATCTATCAGGTGATTACGCTAAAATTGCCTTATGTTTCTGAGTCTTATCGTGAAAAAGTGCAGCTTGTTCGGGACAAGTATCGCCCGGCTCCCTTTTTCTGACAGGCTCTGCAAGGCTCTGCAAGTCTCTGCCAGGTCATGGCGGCAACCGCCCCGTTGGTTTGACGGGTTTTCAGGCAACAACAGTGTGGCAAGGTGGCGCGTTTTTATTCCGGTTTTGCATCTGACTCTTGCGCGGGTGCCTGCATCAGCCACTCTTGAATATGGTCTCTGACCTGCTCGATCCCGGTTTTTTTTTGTGAAGAGAAAAGCTCGACGGCTTTGAGGTTTTGATAATCCTTCAGTTCCCTTTTTACCTGCATCACTGCGTTTTTTGCCGGGCCATACCTGAGTTTGTCTGCTTTTGTCAGGAGAACAAGCAGAGGCAGGCCGCTTTCTTTGCTCCATCCACACATAGCCAGATCAAAATCCGTTAACGGGTTGCGAATATCCATAATCAGCACCAGGCCTGCCAGTGACTTCCGTAATCTCAAATACTCGTCCAGGTGTTTTTGCCAGTCTTGCCTGACGGACAGGGCGACCTTTGCAAAGCCGTATCCTGGCAGGTCAACCAGTCTTTTCCCCGGGATATTCAGCCCGAAAAAGTTGATTAGTTGTGTCCGACCCGGAGTTTTACTTGTTCTCGCCAGTTTCCGGTTTTGAGTCAAGGTGTTAATTGCGCTTGATTTGCCTGCATTGGATCGGCCCGCGAAAGCGATCTCCACTCCTTCGTCAGGAGGGCAGTTTGACAGTTTGCTCGCGCTTTTTATAAAGTGGGCGGAGTGGAGGGCGAGTTGTCGTTGTTTGTCCGTATTGGTCATAATTTGCCCGGTTATTCTGAGTTCTGTGTCTGTCGTACGATTTCAGTTTGTAATTGGTGGTGAAATAAGAGCCGACCGCCTTGCGGATGCGGTTGAAAGCATACATCTGTTCCGGATATGGAGATTATATGCTACATAGAGATTGTACGGTTGCATAGAGATTGTATTGATAATTGTATAGATAGTGGTGGTATGAATGATTCATGGGTATTATAATACCCCTAATTTATATGTGTATACCGGCATTTGTTTATATTTAAAGGGTGAGTAAGTGGAGATGAAAACACTTTTAACTGGGCTTCTTGTTTTGGTAGGAATGGTGTCAGCAGCACATGCAGCGGGGGGAGACGCGGCGGCCGGTGGGCAAAAGATCGCGGTTTGCACGGCTTGTCATGGTGCGGATGGTAACAGCATGTTGACCAGTTTTCCCAAGCTGGCCGGCCAGGGCCAAAAGTACCTGATAAAACAAATGATTGATATCAAGGCCGGTACGCGAAATGTGGTTGAAATGACAGGTTTGTTAACGCCCCTTAACGAGCAGGATTTTGCAGACATCGCCGCATACTACTCAAGCCAGAAACCTTCCGGTGGAGTGGCCAAAGCCGATCTGGTAGAAAAAGGAAAGGGTATCTACCGGGCGGGTAACATGGCTACCGGGCTTGCAGCCTGTTCTGCCTGCCACTCTCCCACTGGAACGGGTAACGTATCAGCGGTATTTCCGGCGCTTGCCGGTCAGCATGCCGACTATATTGCCAGTCAGTTGAAGAAGTTCCGCTCGGGTGAGCGGGTGAATGATGGTGAATCCAGAATGATGCGTGATATCGCAGCCAAACTGACGGATGCAGAGATTTTGGCGGTATCAAGTTATATTCAGGGGCTTCGCTAGTTTTGAGCAATCGGCCTTTTGGGCCGGTTATTGCTGGAAGTAACAACAAAAAAACGGCATTTGGCCGTTTTTTTGTTGTTACAGCCCTCCGCCAGGCTTTCAGGATATTAATAATAATTTAATTCAACCGATAGCCTGGACTCGTTATAGTAACCTCCCCGATTCAGTTGCAGGTGCCCGAATAATTGCCCGGGTTGAGTGCTGCCTTGCTGTGACGGGCATCGTGCTTTTGATTTTGCCCTGGCTGGATAGTAGTGTTTCAGATCGTTGCGTTTTGGATAATTGTGCTTTAACTAACAGGGTTAACGAGATGAAATAACGCTGTTAACCATCCCGGTCTACTTTTTTGGCCTTTTTAAACAGGAGAATTTGATGCTGGCGAGAATACTATTTGTGTGTGTGATGTTTTTTCAACTTCCCGTGGCGACCGTCGCTGCGCAAGCGGCTGAACAGTGGGAGGCGGGCAAGCATTACAAGGTGTTACCCTATCCGGTGAGAACCCGGAACGCAGATAAAGTCGAGGTAGTGGAGTTATTCTGGTACGGCTGCCCCCACTGTTATACGTTAAACCCCGTGGTTCATCATTGGGCAAAGCAGCAGGCAGATGATGTCGATTTCTGGTTGTCACCGGCGGTATTTGGCGGAACCTGGAAAACACATGCCCAGGCATTCTATACAGCAGAAGTGTTGGGTATTGGTAATAAAATGCACCAGCCTTTGTTTGACGCTATCGTGAGAGACAGGAAAAAACTGAATAATGAAGCCAGTCTGGCCGAGTTTTTTTCCAAATTTGGTGTTGATAAGAAAAAATTCAAAAAGGCATTTAATTCCTTTGCTGTGAGCACCCGATTGCAGCAGGCTGATTCACGGGGGCGCAGCTACAGGGCTACCGAGGTGCCGGCTCTGGTGGTGAATGGGAAATATCTGGTTTCGTCTCGTTTGGCAGGAGGTCGGGAAAAAATGTTTGAAGTGGTTGATCATCTGGTGAACAAGGAAAGAAATGCGCAAAAATAGTCTATCCATGACAGATTATCGCAGATCAAGAGATTGTGGCAGATCAAAGGGAGGGCTCGGCTCTCCCTGTGTCAGACAAAGGGATCAAATCAGTATGTGGAAAAAATGCTCGGACCAGACAAGCTCGCCCCTGCTTCTTTGACGAACGAACAGCCGAATCAGCCAAAGTATCAGTGGGGTACTTCCGGGAGTCGGCAGCATATACGCCTGCTGACCTTTAATGTCCAGGTAGGTATTTCCACCTCTGCCTACAGGCACTATCTGACCCGCAGTTGGCAACACCTCCTTCCCAACTCGCGTCGAAAGGAAAACCTGAATAAAATTGCCGTCCTGCTGCGCCAATTTGACGTGGTGGCCTTGCAAGAGGTTGACGGGGGAAGTCTGCGGAGCGGTTTTGTCAACCAGGTTGAGTATCTGGCAGAATCTGCCGGGTTCCCCTACTGGCATCAACAATTGAATCGGAACCTGGGCAAAGTGGCCCAACACAGTAACGGCTTCCTCAGCCGTTTCAAACCTGACTCTGTTCAGGAATATACTTTGCCTGGCCTTATACCGGGCCGAGGTGCAATTGTCGCCAAATACGGGGGGACGCAAGACCCGCTGGTGCTGGTAGTGGCTCATTTGTCCCTTGGCCTGAAGGCACAAACGGCCCAGTTAAATTATATTCAGGAATTGATTAAAGACTACCGGCACGTCGTCTTGATGGGTGACCTGAACGCTGACTCCAAAAAATTGCTTGACCGTTCTTCACTGAATAAAACCGGCCTTGTGGCATTGCCTGATGATGCGCACTCTTTTCCGAGTTGGCGTCCGAGTCGTTCTCTTGATCATATTCTTGTCAGCCCAAGCCTGACCATTCGTCGGGCAGGAGTGGTGTCTTTCCCCGTGTCTGATCATCTTCCGATTGCCATGGATATTGACATGCCGGAAGACTATCTCGGGACCTTCCAGCGGTGAACCTGTCTTTTATGGCAGTGCGACTGTGTGTGCCCCGGTTTTTTTCACTGGAATGCTGCGGTGTTCTCAGGGTAAAATCTCGCTGAATATGTGATTTGCAAAGCTGGCCTCGCTCATTTGGGGCTTGCTGGAAGGGTGTTTAACCTGCCGGTCACAGCCCGATTATCCGCAGTCATAGCCCAGTCATCTGCAGTCATAGAAAGTGAGTGTTGTTTCATGTCCAGTAAAAAGCTTGTCGTTCGTATTAACAATATTGAGGCGCTGGATGCGCCTGCCTCTCCACGGGAGCCGGATGAGATTGTCGTTTACCATTGGCACCGAATCGTTGGTGTTGCCGCCGGTTTTGCCCTGTTGATCGGCCTGGCAGTCTATCTGGTGGTCAGTTTTGCCTTCAATGCTCCCCGGCCGGCCAGCCAGGTGGCAGGAGTCGACACAGAAAAATCCGGTGCAGCGCAGGAATCGGTTTCACCGGAAAAGAGCCAGGATACGCCATCGGCTATGGTGACATCTGTGGCCGCCGAGGTTGCCAGTACTCCTCAACCAGCACAGCCGGATGTGGCAGAAAACACACAGGTGACACAGGTTCCGGAGTCTCCTGAAATAGCCGAGCCGGACGGTGCCGAACAAATCGCGTCAATCGCGGATTTGCCCGCAACTTCTGCAGCCCGTTTTCCTGAAATTCAGGTATTCACCCCCGGCTTTTCCCGTGTTCAACTGACTTCCAGTTTGAAAGACAAGCTGCCTGTAGACGAACTGACTGCGGTTGTTCGTATGAATGAGGAGGGGTTGCTCAGAGTGTATCTGTTTACAGAAATGACGGGTTTAAAGGGAAAGTCGTTTTATCACAACTGGTACCTGGATGAAAAACGAATGGCCAGAGTCAAAGTGCCAGCCTACAGCAAACTGACGCGGGCCTCGTCCAGCAAGTTTATTGACCGTTATATGATGGGTAACTGGCGGGTGGAAATTGTGGATGGTGCTGGTGATATACAGGCAACGGCAGAGTTTTCAGTTCAGTAAGTGTTTGAATAACAGCAGTGGATGCTGAATCGGCAAGCAGTTTTCGAGGTGTCTGTAAGAGGCTGACTTGCCTGAAGAGCCCGGTTACCAGTGAAGTGGCCGGGCTTTTCAGTTTCTGCCTGTTACTTTTTGCCATGAATCAGCTTTTAAGCTCAATGCCGGGAGTGGCTTTGGGGTCCTTGTTTATTTTGGGTTTGCATTCGAGCAACCTGGATGACTCCAGCCCTTTATTGATGAGTAGTGATTTCAGCTCTTTTTCTCTTTGCAAGCCCAGATCAAGCAGTGCCTTTACCTGAGCTTCAGTCAGTTTGATATCGGCGCCGGGCTGGATGTCAATGTCGCCGGGAACGGTGATCGCACACATCCGTATCTGGATGGCCTTGTTCTTTTTCATCACTTCCGTAAATTTGTTGAGGTAGTCGCTCTGGGTTTCATCGGGAATAACCTGCTTTACCTGATAGGGAAGAGGAGCAAATTTTACTTTCATCATTTCCGAGCCTACTTCCATTGCTATACTGGCTACGCCGGCGTAGGGTACCAGTGACTGAAGTATGACTTCCTGCGCCGCGATCATCATTGCCTTTTTCATAATAATGGTAAGAAATGTACCGAGACCAAATGTCGGGCTGTTTACATTCCCCCGCATGGGCACATCCAGTTCGATATTGCCGTTACTGTCTGTCAGCAGGCCGACCGCCATATTCAATGAAATGGCACCGCCGTCGACTTTGGCAGATTTTTCCGGGTTGAGCGAGACCAGTTCAAGTGACTGAAGCAGCACTTTGGCGTCCCCTTTCAGGATGTTATCAACCACTTTTACGTCGAACTCTGTATTCAGTTGGCCGCTCTCAATATCATTTTCCAGCGCTTCTCTGGTATAAAAAGACAGGGGAGTGAGGGCGAACTCCCTTATCTTTCCTTTCAGTTTCATATTGGTCGTTTCAGTGAATGGTTTCACATAGCCCGAAGCTTTCAGTTGGCCATAGTCACCTACTTTTGCATCAAGCAGAAGATTGGATTTGGTGTCCGGATTACGGGTATCTATTGGCCCGAACCTGGTGTGGGTCAGTTCCAGTTCTTGCTCGAAGTGAGGTTTTGCCTGGCGGTCAACAAATTTAATCCGGCTGTCCGGGGAAATGATGATCTGTCCCAGGGAGAAAGTGAAGGGTGTGGATTCTTCACCGTTTTCAGGTTCCTCGACCCTGGCGATCTTTTCTTCGGTCGCTTTGGTCTGGTCGGCTGTGGATTCTGTGGTTTCGGTTTGCTGTGCTTCCAGGTCTATCAGGTTGTGGATTTCTCTTTCTGTCGTGAGAATCACTTCGGTGATCATCTTTTCCAGATTGATTTTGTCTATCGCCAGGTGGTTGTCAAGAAGGTGAAGGTTGGTAATAGCCAGTTGTTCGGTTTGGGCGATGGGCCGGGGCAAATCTTCCCGAGCCGGTCTCGATGCCTGGAACTGAGAAAATGAAACCAGCGGAATTGTGATTTCCGGCTGGTCGTCTTTCAGCGAGATTTCACCGGGAGCCAGGCTCCCGGCCTCCCAGGATGCAGCCAGATTTTTATTATGATGCAAATAAATCTGGGTACTGCCTGACTCCAGCGCAGGTGATAATGCCAGCGTCATATGTTCTTGCTTCTGTTCCAGGCTGAATGAGGCGATATCCAGTTTCTGGGAAGCACTTTCGATAATGACGGGGAGAGAGTTAAGTGCAAGCCCGTTCAACTGAAGGGTTGTGTTGTCGGTGGTGACATTCAGCGAGTTTTGCTGCGTTTGAACTGTCACTTTGCCAGGGTTAAAGTCGATCAACTGCAAGTTGAGTTCGGTAGCCTGGGAAGCGACATGGCCGGTTTCCGGCGCCTTGTCCCGGGTTGCTGTTTCCCCGGTCGTTGCCGCTTCGGGATCAGCAAGCGCCTGATGAGTCAATGCCAGTCCGCTGGCGGTCAGGTGCGGGTCAAGCGAGATACTGATCTGCGAAGGGGCCTCGGGGTTTGCGTTCTGTTTTACTTGCACATCCAGGTCTGAAAGCGCCAGCGTGATTGATCCTGTTTTGACATCGAGCCCGGCCAAAACGAGGCCACCATTGCGTATGGTTAGCCGGTTGCCGGATTGGCGCAGTTGCATCGCCTGATTGTTATAGTTGGCTGCTATGTCTCCTTCCAGGTGAATCTGGCCAAGCAGGGTTTGAATGTCGTCAGGAAGAAGGCTGCTGTAGTCAGCCGTATCGAACTCCTTGATTTGATAGCTTCCTGTTGCGTTGGCGGCAAGCGCTTCCGGAACCAGAGGTTCCTGTATGTTGACGTCAAGGGCAAACCTGACCGGAGCCTCATTAATGCTGGCTCTGAGCAGCATTTGAAGGTCGAGCTGTTCCGCTTTGAAGTGAAGGTCTTTCAATTCGAACAGGTCAATGCCAATAACATCACTTCTGCCTTCCGTAATGGCTTCGAACCGGGTGTCGGTAAGAGTGAATTTTGGCAGGCTGACTTTCCACTCCATGGGGCCGCTGTCTTCCTCGTCAGGAGCTTCTTCCGGACTGTCTTCTGTTTCCAGGCTGATGCCCGCCACCTGGTTTTCCAGCATGTTGGCGTGAATGAACAGGTTGTCAACGAACGCTTCGTCGAAAACTACCGTTTTGGTGAACAGATCCGGAAGCAGGTAGGAGAGCTGTAATTCCTTGACGAAGAGGACGGTTTTTTCCTGTTTGAGCAGTTCGAGGTTGCGAATGGTCAGGCGAGATAGAAAAGGGTTAAATGTCAGCTCCGATTGAGGGCTGATACTGACTTGATTTGATTCCTGGAGGTAATCGTCCAGGTAGCTGACAGTCACCTTTCCTCCGATCAGCCAGACTGCCAGCAAAACGATCAGAAGCAACCCGATGACCGATACCAATGCCCACTTTATTATTTTCAATATGGCAATGCCGGTCGGTTTTGGCTGACTGTCCGACCCTGACGGAGCACTGTTATCTGATTGAACTGCTGAATCCGGTTGCTTCTCTGACATTGTTTTCTTTCCTTGACTGGTAGCACGAAGGAGAATGGTAGCAATGAAGCAGCGCCGGGTAAATTGGAATTAAAAATTTATTGGCGAGAACAGGGCAGGCCTCTGCGTGGTTGATTGTGATCACAACCTGGATAACAACCACGATAAAAACCTGCCTTTTTTAAGGAAAAAGACTACCTGCTCGTGCTCCCTGCACAGATTGCCTGCAATGGTTTATCCTCTATTGCAGCCCTCGAACCAGTGACTCGACATCAAGTGATGCCGGGTCATCATTTGCATCATCGATATTGTCGAATATAAATGTACGAATCCGGGGGATGTGCATTTCTGTGTAGCGCTTTGATTGCAGAACGAATTCCTCGGTAATGCGTTGTGCCAACTCTACTCTCAATCCGAGAACGGTGTCGTCCTCATTGATGGCACCATCGGCAATGCGGGTGGATATGTCGATGAGCGAGACTTCCGGTTTTTCCAGTTCGGCAGTCCAGAAGCCGAGGCCGGTTGCCGGGTCGTCTGCCGAGCCCTCGACGCCGCGACCAAACATGTTCAGGTAGAGGTTGTTGATCAGTTCGCCTTTTTGTTCCCGGGTCAGTTCATCGACAGTGGTGGCGTTGCCGGGCACAATGAGCCGACTGAATTCGGCAGAGGTGCCAAACCGGTTTTGAATGGCAGACAGCGTGCCTGCGCTTTCAAGTTCGCCTACCCAGAACCTGACGCCGCCCGGATCGCCCGGTCGACCATAGAAAGCGATGTATTGTTCCTGAACGGTAGCGACCCGTTCGGCTCTATTGCCTGTATCACTGATCACATCATATTCAAATGCGCCTATATCACAGATGGCGATGAAGTCTCCATCACCGTCAATGGGTCTTGGCTTGCCGGTGATATCAACCGGGCTGCATGAGCCTCCCTGTCCCGGAGTGTTGCTGTCACCCGCATCGATGGCAGGGCTGCCGGCCTTCAGACGGTACACTTTTTTAAAGCCTGATATCGATGCGGGCTCCAGCATCATATCAGTGGAAAACAGATTGGTTCCGGTATCAGTGAAGTGGCCTGAAATTTTCTTGATGCCGCTGTAGCTGACAGTCATTGAGCCGCCTGTGACAGATACATCTGCACCATCGCTGTTTGCATCGCTTTTTTTGCCAGATCTGCTGTAAGCGGATCTGTTGTCTGAAAATGTACTGTCAGTCAATGCGGAGAATCCGGAGGTGGCCCGAAGGCTGTTTCCGGCAATGATTGAGTTGGTAATGCTGGTGCTACCACCCTGCTGGGCAACACCGGCACCGGAACCGGCTGTGTTTTCGCTGATTGTGACATTGTTGATGCTGACCTGTCCGCCCGACGCTGTGTACAGGGCACCGCCATCGCCATCTGACGAGTTGTCTGAAAAAACGGCATTGTCAAGTTGCAATACGCCACCGGCGTTCAGGATGGCGCCCCCATTGCCGAGCGATGCATTGCTGTCAAACACACTGTTTTCAATCGTCACCTGTGCATTCGAACCGTCGAGCAGGATGCCACCGCCTTGTCCCGATATGTTCCCGGACAGCGTTGAGTTTACAATCCTGACCAGGCCGGCCTGGTTGAAGATGCCTCCTCCCGAGTCCGCCGTATTGTTTCTGATAATCGAGTGCCCGATATTGACGGTACCGCCGCCTGTGACGGATAACGCACCACCTTGAGCCGCTTCACTGTCGGTTAACACCAGGCCGTTCAGGCCAACTTCAGTTGATGTGGTCACCTGCATCAAACCTGTGTTACTGCCTGCTATGGTGACATCAGGAATACCGTCACCATCAATATCGCCGTTGATGGTGACTCCTGACTCAATGATCAGGGGAGAGTCAAGTTGAATCACCGGGTTGTTATCCGGGTTTCTGTCTTGCGGGAATGCCGTTCCGTCAAAACTGATTCTGCTTCCCTCGGTTGCGCTCAAAATGGCGCTGCGCAAGGAGCCGGCACCGGAATCACCGGTATTGCCGGTGACCGTGGAGCCTTTGATTTCTATTGTGAATGCAGTGGAGGCAGATAGCTTCCCATCGCTTGCGGTAACGGTGATGTTGACGATACCTGTGACATCCTTTACCGGCGTTGCTTTTATCCGGTAGCCGGGGCCGGTTCCTGAAATCAGGATGTTTTGATCAGGAATCAATCGGATATTGTCCGAACTGGCTGTGATCAGCAGAGTCTGTTCACCCCCGTCCGGGTCTTCTGCCTGAAATGCCAGGGCTTCTGTTGATGAATTCATCGTGATGATTTGATTCGGAATTGACGAAATAACCGGTGGCAAGTCGGGTGCGACCACTGTTGCAGTGAACGAGGTTGATGCACTGAGCTCACCATCAGAAACCGAGAGGGTGATTTGGGTACTTCCTGTGGAAGATAGCAGTGGAAACAGGGTGACCGTTCGTGTTGAGCCGGTTCCACCCAATTGTATGTTCTGGTTCGGTATCAGGAGGACGTTGCTGCTGGCGGCCATGACCACCAATTCGGTTGCTGCATTGTCCGGGTCTGCAATGGTGAAGCTGATCGGCCCCACAGAGCCGTTTTCTGCAACGGTCTGGTCGGCTATGCTGGAGATGGTTGGAGGCTGGTTGTTGATCACTTCGTTTACGGTCAGGGTAAAAGTGGTTGATGCAGTGCCCTGATGTTCATCTGTAACAGTAATGGTAATCCTCGCAGAACCACTCTTGCCCGGGCTGGGTGTCACCGTTATTGTCCGGTTGTTGCCGGAGCCGGCAAGCTGGATAGAATTGTCTCCAACCAGGTCAGTATTGCTACTGCTTGTCGTTACTGTGGCGTTGTTGATTTCACCATCAGGGTCGAAGATAGTGAATCCGATAGCATCCGTCGATCTGTCCTGATCGATAGTCTGGTTGCTGATTGCAGAGATGACCGGCGGTTGATTGGCAGGGGCTGCGTTGGACTTGTACAAAAAGGCTGCAGCCAGAATATCGTCACGGCCCAGAGAGGCGCCACGCCCATCATCATGTGCGGTGGCACGCATCAATGCATCAGCATCACCCGTCGGGTTGTCGTCGCAAGGGCCGCTGCTTGCGTCCCCGCAAGAGTGTCCGAATCCCAGGGTGTGCCCGATTTCGTGCCCGATTATTTCTGCCGCGTTGGCCTTGTTGAATTGATCCAGAAAGCACTCGGCATCGTCGTTTATGACGAGATCGCCTTCTACCGTTGTGTTGTATGTCGTTCCGTTATATTTGTGTATGCCGACAGAAAAGGGCCCTCCCATTCC
The DNA here is from genome assembly GCA_002747395.1 of Pseudomonadota bacterium. Taxonomy (GTDB): domain Bacteria; phylum Pseudomonadota; class Gammaproteobacteria; order Pseudomonadales; family Oleiphilaceae; genus LZORAL124-50-18. The sequence continues at coordinate 136,220 of PDPE01000032.1, read as the reverse complement.
CAATGTACCCCCGACACCGCACTCATAAGCCCCGTTGATTTCATCGTTGGGGTCGTTGAACAGGATTGTGTTGATCTCATCGGAGGCCGTCAGGCCGCTGTCGGCTTTTGTTGAACCGCCAAGTCTCATTGATATATTGCTGCCTGTGGCATTACTCCACGCAGCGAGAGCCTGTGCCATTTGATCTTTGTAGGCCCAGCCGCCATTGTGTTGCCAGACAACAGTGAGTCCATTGTCGAAATCGGTCCAACGGAAGCCGGTACCGCTTCTGATCATGGTAAAGCGAGGGGTTAGCAGGCCGGACAGTCGGCTTTTTAACAAGGGATCGGTGACATAGTAGTCATCAGTGACTGCCTGGTCACCGGAACCTTTGCTGTGGTCTGAGTCAAGGCTGCGTTTCCGTCCTGCCGGGCGTTTTGTTTCCTGGTTTGCCCTGGATTTCAACCAGGTCGTGAACGGTGCCAACTGCCTGACATTGGCGGGCTCCGTGTAGGAATGCCTGGCGACAGGGGACAGGTCTGTGCCATAAAGGTCGCGTACTGCGTAGAGCTGTTCATCCCACTTTTTGATAGAGAAAACGCCCAGGGCATATTGCCTGGGCTGGTAGTAGCCATCACTGTGTCGACCAAGAAATAGCAAAGCCTGGTCATCGTTGGAGAAGTGCGGTGCACTATGCAGGTAAATGCTGTCAGGGCCGGGTTGTTGAACGCCGGGAACGCGAACCGTCACGGTTTCATAAGGCTGACCCTTTATCGTATCAGCGACACGGAAAAGGTATTCAGTGGCAAATAAAACATTGTGCTCGTTGGCCAGTTCAGTTGCCTTTATTACCTTGCCAACAATAACCAGCTCACTTTGAGACAGTAAATCCGAATCCCGCATCATTACATAGGTGAATGCATGGCTGGTCTGTATGCCACTGAAAAAGATGATAAAAGCCAGTAACAGTCGTCCTGCCGCCTGGAGTGGTGATAGTTTCACAGGTGCTCCTCAATACCAATATCTGAATATAGCGTTATCTCCAATATAGTAAGTCAGCGCTATCTGTGCCAATCCACCTTCAGGAGAATTGTAACTTTTGTCGCTGCTTTCTATATCGCTACAGCCCTGACCCGGCGCGGGCGAGAATGTGGCGGTGAGCGGAAGCAACACAGGCAGAAGACAAAACTCGGGCAGTTTTCAGCGATTCACTCGATCCATTGCGATGGTTTCAGCACGATACTGACGCGACGGTTTTTTTGCCGGTTTGATGCTGAGGTGTTGGGAACCACAGGCCTGGTATCACCATAGCTGATGGCTCGCAAGCGCTTTTCATTGACCCCGGATTCGACGAGAAAGTGTACGACGCTGTTGGCCCTCGCACCGGCAAGCACCCAGTTGGAAGGGTAATCCGCCGTATGAATGGGGCGGTCGTCGGTGTGGCCTTCGATAAGAATAATGCCCTGGCAGTCTTGAACCAGAGGGGCCAATTCTGCCAGAAGGTCTTCACCGCTGGGCGTCAGCCCGGCCTCAGCCGAGTCGAATAATATTTCATCCTCAATGGTCAGGCGTGCTGAATCATCCTCAATACTTACCCCGATTTGCTCGCTGATGGCCAGCCTGGAAACCTGGTTGTACAGGTCTGTTAGCCGGTTTTCTGTATTGTTTTCAATGGTTGCGACAAGTGTTGGCTCGAACTCGGGTGCAGGTATCGGGGCTGTTGTCATTGTTTTTGTGGCGGAAGTGGCCGTGGAAATTTTTGCCTGTGTTGCCTCCGGGACTGCTTCTGACTGACTGTGTGTCATAATAAACAGCACCACAAATATGGCTGTCATTTGTACAAATACATCCAGATAGGTCAGCATCCAGCCATCGATGCTGCCCGCCGTCTCCGGTTTGTTCAACAGGTCTGCCAGTGGTTGATCCGATCCATAGTGCATGACGAAAAAACCCTGGTGGTTATGCCGCTTGAGGTTTGAGCGAAGAGTGGCGAATGCCGGGTGATCTCAGTTCATCGTCATAGTGTGCAGTAAAGGTATGCAGCTGGTCTCTTACCACTGCCGGGGTTTTCCCTTCTGCAATCAGCAGGATGCCGCGCAACAACATGGTCATGTGGATAATCCGCCTTTCCGTGCGACGTTCAAGTTTGGTGGCAACGGGCTTAAACACCAGGTTGGCCAGCAGCAGGCCGTAAAAGGTAGTGACCAGTGCAATGGCCAGATTGGCTCCCACCAGGTCAAAAGACTTTTGTTCCATCACCAGCATCATATTTACCAACCCGATCAGGGTGCCTACCATGCCAAATGCCGGTGCATAGACGGATAGCGAATGAAATACTCGTGCTGCGACGTTCTCTTCCGTTTTCAGTTTGGTGATTCGCCAGTTCAGAATGGCTGATATTTCTTCGGCAGGAACCCGGTCAAGCAAGCATTGGATGCCTGTTTTCACGAAACTGTTTTTGATTGACTCAAGCTGATACTCTGCGGCGCGTAAATTATTTCTTCGTATCAGAACGGCAAACATGAATAATTGGTCAATCTCTTTGCCATCGTCCAACTCAAGCTCTTTCCGAACAGCTTTCGCCTGAACAAAGGCTCGTTTGATTTCGCTGATCGGGTAGCTGGCGAAGAGTGCGGCTGCGAGGCCGCCGACAACAATAATCAGGCCGGTAACGTTGAGGAACTCAAGAGGTTCGGCTGCGGAGAAAAACACGCCAAGCACAATGATAATCAGGCCTGTAGCAAAACCGTATTTGGATAGTTTTCCCATTTGTTCGTCTCCCCTGGTGTTGCGTTATTGCGTGGTCGGGCGGGGCAGTTGTGTGCCGCAGCCTATTGGATTATGCAAGTGCCATACCATCAAAAGAGGCAACAATTTGCCGTGGTCGGGACGGGCAGACGAGAATGGTTGTTTGTGCAGTTTGAACACTGTCGTTTTCTCGAACAGTTATTTGAAGTGCCGGTTTTTCGTGCCCTGCAGCACTCTGTACCTGGCTAATACACAGAGATATCCACAGTTTCTGGGGATAGTTTCTTTCCTCCTTTACAGTAGTTCCTTTTTAGTAGTTCCTTTTTAGCAGTTCCTTCATAGCAGTCGCTCTCTTGCTTTGCTGACCAGTGTACTGAACGATTCTATGTAGGACAGCATGACAGGAATCACAATCAGCACCAGCAGGGTGGCAAAGGCCAGGCCAAAGGAAATACTAACCGCCATCGGAATGAGAAACTGGGCCTGCAATGAGCTTTCAAATAGCAAGGGCAGAAGTCCGGCTATGGTGGTGAGTGAGGTGAGCAAGACGGCACGCAGTCTCTGACAGGATGCTCTGACCAGTGCCTTTCTCACTGCCATCCCCTTTTCCCTGAGTTGCTTGTAAAAGCTGATAAGAATGATCGCATCATTGATAACAATTCCTGATAAACCAAATATGCCGAACTGGGAGAGTAATGTCAGGTTGATGCCAAGCAGCCAGTGACCAAAGATGGCTCCACCGATACCAAAGGGAATCGCCAGCATGACAGCCAGTGGCCAGCTATAGGAGGCGAACACCCAGGCGAGAATGATATAAATGCCAATCACCGCGAGTATCGCACCCTGAGCCATATCCGCATTGGTTTCGGCCTGTTCCTCCGCCTTGCCCTTGTAGGAAACCGACAGGCCGTATTTGTCAATGATGCCCGGAATAATGTCTGTTTGAATCGAGGTCAGCACATCGTTGATATTGGTAATTTTGGTGTTGACCTCGGCAGTAACATGAACGCCAAGCCGGGCATCGGAGTGCCTGAGTATCTCAAGCCCCCGCCTCGACTCCAGGTTGATCACGTTTGCCAGGGGCAGGGTCTGGCCTGACGGGGTAACGACAGGCAGGGTTTGCAGGGTGCGCTGGAAATGGCGCTCTTCCCCGGGCAGCATAATCCTGACTTCGATTTCTTCATCCTGGTTATAAAAAACCTGAAGCAGTCGGCCGTCCAGGGCAGCGCGGATCTGGCTCCCGACATTGGCGACGGATAGCCCGAGTGACTCACCCTCGGTAGTCAGGGAGAAAATAAATTGTTGTTTACCGTAAGGCAGGTCGTCAACAATATCCGAGATACCTTTGAACACCTTCATTTCTCTGGTCAACTCTTCTGCCGCTGCCTTTAGCGTATCGGCATTTCCTCCGGTCAGAAAAATATCAATGTCTTTGCCTGGCGGGCCACCACTCGGGCTGCGCATACTCAATATTTCCACACCGGCGGGCAGATCGAGGTTGGCGCGCCACTGTTTGATAAATTCAGGATTTCTCACAGTTCGCTCATCAGGCATGCTCAATTCAACGGTAACCATGGCGTATTGATCTCCACGCTGAAAGCGTTGGCCACCACTGAACGAAGCAGCGTTCAGGCGGATGTAGGAGGCTTTCACCAGGTCTTTATCTGTTTTCAGTTCTTCTGCCGTTTCCCACAGGGTACGTTCCATATCAAAGGCAAATTGCCTGATGGTTTCAGGTGGTGTTCCGGCCGCAAATTTGATGCTGGCGAAAATCGTCGGACTTTCCGGCTGGGGGAAAAAATTAAATTTGACCTGACCGTATTTCACCAGGGAAAAAGCACAAATCAACAAAGCCAGGGCGGTGGTCAGTGTCACCCCGCGGTATTTCATGGCGGTTGAAATCAGGGAGTAGAACAGGTGATCCCGGAAGTAGTTAAAGCTGGCATCCAACCTGGCTCGAACGCGCCCGGGAGCCTTATGGTGGTTCTTGTGAAAACTGTGTCTCAGGTGGCCGGGCAGGATCAGGAAGCACTCGATCAGGGAGGCAAGGATGACACAGACTACGACAAAGGGAATATCGCTCAGAATGGTGCCGATGATGCCTCCGATCAGCATCAGGGGGAGAAATGCAGCCAGAGTCGTCAATGAGGACGACATTACAGGTACAAACATGCGTCTGGCTCCACCTTCTGCTGCCTGGAGCGAGCCTTCTCCCGTCTGGTAGTGGGTCAGCGCATCTTCGGCCACCACAATCGCATCATCGACAATGATACCCAGGGCCATAATCAGGGCAAACAGGCTCAGCATATTGATGCTGCCACCTGAAAAATAAAGAACGGTAAGCGCCCCCATAAATGAAATCGGAATACCACAGGCAACCCAGAAAGCGACACGGCCATTTAAAAAGATAAAGAGGATGGCGACAACCAGGATCAGTCCTGAAATACCGTTTTTAAGTAGCAGGTTGATGCGCTGCTCAACGAAGACATAGAGCTCGTTGGTGGGAATGAGTTGAATGCTGTCAGGCAGAGTGTGTTGTTTTTCATCCAGCCAGGTGTGCATGACTTCTGCGGATTTCAGCGAGTCGGTGGTCTCTGAACGTTTGAGTTTCAGGAGCACGGCAGGATGCCCCCGATAATAGACTTCCACGCCGTTTTCCTTTGCTCGCAAGGTCACTTCGCCTATGTCGCCCACCGTGAGCTTCTGTCCGTCTTCAGTGGTGGTGATGGGCAAACTTTCGAAGCCTTCTGCGGTGCGCCGTTTTTCCAGGCTTCGAATTTCGCGTTCGGCCTCGGATCGCCCCACCGCGCCTGCCGGGATGTCCTGGCTGTGTTGCCTGATTCGGTCGCCGATCTGAATATGGGAGAGGTTCAGGGTCTGAATTGTTTCACTGCTTACCTCGATGGCAATTTCCTGTTGGGGCAGACCTGTCATCTCGACCTTTGCGATACCCCGGTCAAGCAGTTCCCGTTCAAACTGGTAGGCAAGGGGGCGCAATTCCTCAAGACTGCCCTCGGAGGTGAGAATCAGTGTGGCAATCTCCTCATAGCGAACCACCTTGGTGACTTCCGGTGCTTCGGCATCTGTCGGCAGGTTTCGAATCAGGCCGACAAACTCCTTGGTCTGATTGAGCGCCAGGCCCATATCGGTACCTTCCTCGTATTCCATCACAACGGATGCAACGCCCCGACTGGAGGTGGAATTCATTTCTTTTACGTTACTCAGGTTGCGCAATTCCTGCTCCAGCGGGCGAACCACCGATTTTTCGACATCTTCTGCACTGGCTCCGGGCCAGACCACCTTTACGACGATAAAGTCAACGGCGAAGTTCGGGAAAAATTGCCGGTTAAGTTTGCCAAGGCTGTAGATTCCTGAAATCAACAGAATCAGCATCAACAGGTTGGCAGCAACCTTGTGTTGGGCGAACCGACCGATAATGTCATTTTTATGGTAGTTGATGGCAGGTTTATCCTGGTTGGTCGCGGGTTTCCTGTGGTCGGACGGCGAGCCTGCAGACGGGAATGATGGCGTGCTCATTGATTCACTTCCGCTTTTCGTACGGAGACCTTCAAGCCATTGATGGCACTTGGAAGTTGCGTGGTGATTATCCTGGCTCCCGGCTTGATGTCATCGCTTTGCACGAGCAGCCTTTGAACTCCCTGGTCAAAGCGAGTGCCCTTGCGGGTCACCCTGATACTTTTCAGCCGATTATCCACCACCTGGTAAATACGGTCTGCCCCGTAAAGAGCAGAGACCGGAATGGCTACGACATTGTCGATCTTCGGCAGTTCCAGCAACACGTTCAGTGTCTGGCCTACCATCAGGTTCGGGTTCGACCCGATAACCGAAAAAATTCCGTTGGCACCACCGGCTCCCTTGTTGATTTGTCCTGCCAGGCGTTCCAGTCTGAGCCGGACAGGCTGGCCAAAGCCTTGCGCTGATGCCTCCAGGGTGTCAGCACTGTCAAGGGCGCTGACAATGGCATTGATTTCCCGGTTAGGTAGTTGTGCGATGACTTCGATGTTGTCCCTGTCGTAAATATTCAACAGCAAATCACCGGTTCTGACCCGCTCCCCGGGTGACCGGTACACATCAGTGACGACTCCGGGAAAAGGTGCCTTTACCTCGACCCGTTGCAAATCGATCCTGGCCAGATCAAATTGTGCTTGTGCACGTTCCAGCCTGGCTTCCAGTTGGGAGACCCGGTTTGCATGGTTCTGAATGGCAAGTTGTCTCGACTGCAGTGAAAGCTCCTGCCGCTGCAAGGCCTGTTTGGCCTGGTCTATTTTTGACTCGCTGCTGACCCTGGCTTTTTTCAGCTTGCTTTGCCTTTGTACCGCCCGCCTTGCCAGGTCAACCAGAGCCTGTTCGTTTTTCAGGGAAATTTTATCTTGCTGGTAGCGGAATGTTTCCGCTGACAACTGTGCCTTGATATCGGCAATATCCGCCTTGCGCTGAATCAGCGCAATTTGCGCCTCCTGGTCATCCAGTGTCATAAGCAGGTCGCCTTTTGCGACTCGCAAACCTTCCCGGGCGGTGACGGTTTTAATATCCGCAGAGACTGCTGCTTTTAACCCCGATGTATAGGGAGATTGCACGGTGCCCAGCAATCTGAGTTGGGGTGACAGTGATTCAGGTTTGACTGTCAGGGTCTGAACCCCCCATGACTGTTCTTTTTTCTGGCCTTTGGGCGGCTCGGGTCGGGCTGCCTTGAGGGCGGCCAGCAATGCCACTGTAGCGCAGACGATCACCAGGACGATCAGGAAGGCTTTCCTGAAAGAGCCTTTGTGTTCCTGTTTATCTGATACCTGTCTATCTGATGCCTGTCCATCTGATGTTTGATTGTCAGGCGTCTGCCCGCTTTCTATTGAAGTGCCGTTGTTCAAGCCTGTCATTGCCTTCCCATAGTTGTCTGATCAGGTCAGGGTGACTGATCAATTCTTTGTTGTTGTCGGAAAACTGTTTCAAAAAAACAGCGCTTAAAAACCAGTCTTGCAAAACCGGCGCTACAAAACCGATCCTGGAATATCAGGGCTGAAAATCCCCCCATAGCCACTGAAAAATCGAAAGAGCGGCAACAGGAGCGGTCTCTGTCCGAAGGATACGCTTGCCCAGACCGAGAGTCGCAAAGCCCTGACTGTGAGCGCAAGCGATTTCAGCATCGCTCAATCCACCTTCCGGGCCGACCAGTATGGCTACAGAATCAGGTAACGGATCGGCCTCCAGGGGTTGCGGCTCAAGATAGTGCAATACCAGCAACCGGGACTCCTCTCTTTGTGTCACCCAATGCGCCAATGAGGTAACCGGAGTAATTTCAGGTATATCGCACCGGCCACACTGCTCACTGGCATGGATGGCGATCTGGCGCCAGTGATGCACTCTCTTCATTTGGCGTTCTTCATTCAGTTTTACCTCACAGCGTTCACTGAAAAGGGGGCTGATACGAGTCACTCCCAGCTCGGTGGCCTTTTGAATCATATAGTCCATACGGTCACCCCTGGAAATAACCTGGCCAATATGAAACGAAGGCACAGAAGCAGTCACGCCCGGTTGCCGATCCAGTACAGCAACCGAGACCTGTTTTTTGCCAATGGTCTCAATGGTGGCACTGTAGTTGTAGCCGTCGCCATTGAATATCTCGACTACCTGACCGGGTTTCAGTCTGAGTACCTTGGTCAGATGGTGAGAAGCCCCTTCATCGAGCCTGGCTGCCTGCCCGGTTTCGAGCCCGTTGTCAGTGAATATTCTGATTGTTCTCATCGGTTTTGAATTATTCAGGTATACAAACTTCTTACCTGTCAGAGTTTACGTGAATATCCAACCAGTCAAGCAGTACAGGTAAAAACTCCGGGGCTAACGCGTCTTGCTGTAGCCAGTTTAATTTTAACCATTGATAAAAGCTGATATGCTGACCGTCAAAATATTCGGACTTTAACAATACGTGGGTTGCATTGGCAATCAATTTGATTGTTACATTTTTATTCGGGTTCTTTGTCCATCTGATAAACTCTTTCCCGGCATCAACATTTAGATCGTTTTCACCCCATAAAAGTAACATCGGGATACTGATTTTTTGATAGTCATCTGCTGCATCGGACTGGTAGTTTCTCAAGACAAATGCAAAGCGCTCCCTGGACATTCCGTTTTTTGCAAACTGTTTGGAATACATTGGAGATGAGTTAAAAGAAGCGATTTCATCATTATATTGTTCAATTGCTGCCTGAATCTGTTGTTCGCTGTCTCCTCTTCTCTCATGTTTTATTCTGGTGTAATACCGACCCTGATCTATCCAGTTTTGTGTAAATCCGATGCCTATGGCAAATCCTATCCTTTTTGAACTTCCAGCCAGTTTCGGCACGACCCAACCTGCCTGACTAAAGCCCAGCAACCCCGTATTTTCAGGTGTGAAGCCATATTTTTTCTGAATTAATTCAATTGCCGAGATTACTTCCAGTTGACGATCTTGCATTGATTGAGATAACCAGTGCCCGGAGGAATGGCCAACGCCGGATTTATCCCAGCTAAATATTGAATAGCCATGTTTTCTCAGCTGATCCCATATAATACTGTAATAACCTTCAGCGTCATAAGAAAGATCCCCATCCCCATGCACAAATAGTATGACCCCCTTCGGAGGGTCAGGGTTCAGATTGTTCAGATAGTGTCCTGTGAGTTTATTGTTCCCGCTACTGAAGACCAGTTCTGTTGCCGATATATGGGTGCTACTTGTCAAAAGAATAAAAAATATCAGCGTTAACATTTTCATAGTTTCGTTTGTTTCCGAGAACCGTCCGACGGTGAGTGCATCAGTGAAAGAAACGACCTGTTATTGCCTTGTATATTGAACCAATCGAGCTTGAGCATTTTAGCGCTTGCTCCCTCTTTTCCGAAGGAGGGCAATTTCCCTAAAACACCTTCTTGTCCAGCATTCTGTCGATATTCAGGTTGTCCCAAATCGTCAGGCTGGGTTCTGCCTGGTTGAGAGTATAAAAGTGCAGGCCGGGACAACCGGCATCGAGCAGGGTTTCACACATTTCTGTGACGACCTGTTCGCCGAATTTTCTGATGCTGGTCGAGTCGTCGCCATAGGATTCAAGTTGTTTGCGAATCCAGCGTGGAATTTCTGCACCACACATATCACTGAAGCGAACCAGGCTGGAGTAATTGGTAATGGGCATGATTCCTGGTACAACGGGCAGGTTCAGGCCGAGTTTTTCAATGCGATCGATGAAATAGAAATAGGCATCCGCATTATAAAAATACTGGGTGATTGCACTGCTTGCACCTGCATCCACCTTTAGCTTGAAGTTGAGTAAATCCTGCTCGGCACTGGGGGCCTGGGGGTGAAATTCCGGGTACGCTGCCACTTCGATATTAAAGTAGTCACCACTGTGCTCCCGAATAAATGCGACCAGCTCATTGGCATAACGTAATTCACCGTGGGCACCCATGCCGGACGGTAAATCGCCCCTCAGTGCGACAATCCGGTTAATGTTATTTTCCTTGTATAAATCGAGCAGTTCCGTCAGGCTCTCTTTGGTCACCCCGATGCATGAAAGGTGTGGAGCCGTATCGATGCATTGCTTGTGCAAACTCAGGGCAGTTTCGATGGTGCGTTCCTGTGTGGAGCCGCCTGCGCCATAGGTCACTGAAAAAAAGTCGGGTGATTTTTCAGCCATTTTATCGCGTACTGCCTGCAGTTTTTCCATGCCAACCGGAGTTTTGGGCGGAAAAAACTCAAAGCTGAAGCGATGTTTGAATTGTTTTTGGGTATTCATGTTATATCCGGGTTTGAGTCTGGTTTTGTTGTCATGCTGTATTGTCAGGCAGTAAAAAGCCCGGAATCGCCACTCCCTGGCAGTCGGGAATGGTGGCGGGCTTTTTGCGGTCTGTACCTGATATCCGGTTTCCTGGTATCAGTATTTGTAGCTTTCCGGTTTGTAAGGGCCATCCCGGTCTACATTGATATACTGAGCCTGGTCGGCTGTCAGTCGGGTAATGACACCACCAAAGCCTTCCACCATGTCTTTGGCCACTTCTTCATCCAGCTTTTTGGGCAGCACTTTCACGTACAGGTTTTCTGCTTTTTTGTCTGCAGGCAGGTCAGCAAATTTTTTCTCGAACAGGTGAATTTGAGCCAGTACCTGGTTGGCGAATGAGCCGTCCATGATTCGGCTGGGGTGGCCGGTAGCATTGCCCAGATTGACCAGGCGACCTTCAGACAGAACAATCAGGTGATCGCCAGCGGCCCTGTCCCGGTAAACCCGGTGAACCTGAGGCTTGACCTCATCCCATTCCCAGTTGTCACGCATAAAGGCCGTGTCGATTTCACTGTCGAAGTGACCAATGTTACAGACAACGGCTCCACTTTTCAGAGATTGCAACATGGGGGCATCGCACACATTGACGTTGCCTGTGGTCGTCACAACCAGGTCAGTGGTGGCCAGCAGATCCTTGTTGATACAGGCCTGTGTGCCGTCATTTTCACCATTTATATAGGGAGAAACGACCTCAAAACCATCCATACAGGCCTGCATGGCACAAATCGGATCAATCTCGGAGACCTTTACAATCATGCCTTCCTGACGAAGCGAGGCGGCAGAGCCCTTGCCCACATCACCGTAGCCGATAACCAGCGCTTTCTTGCCGGATAGCAGGTGGTCGGTACCGCGCTTGATGGCATCGTTCAGGCTGTGGCGGCAACCGTACTTGTTATCGTTCTTGGATTTGGTAACCGAGTCGTTGACGTTGATTGCCGGTACTTTCAACTCGCCCTTTTCGATCATTTCCAACAGGCGGTGGACACCGGTGGTGGTTTCTTCCGAAATGCCGTGAATCCTGTCCAGCAGGTCAGCGTATTTTTCATGTGCAATCTGTGTCAGGTCACCACCGTCATCCAGAATCATGTTGGCATCCCAAACCTTGCCGTCTTTCAGGATGGTCTGCTCGATACACCACCAGAATTCTTCCTCGGTTTCGCCCTTCCAGGCAAAAACCGGAATGCCTGCAGCTGCGATAGCGGCCGCCGCATGATCCTGAGTAGAGAAAATATTGCAAGACGACCACCGAACTTCAGCGCCCAGGTCAATCAATGTCTCTATGAGTACGGCAGTCTGGATGGTCATATGGATACAACCCAGTATCTTTGCACCCTTTAAAGGTTGGTCTGCCTTGTACTTTCTGCGTAATGCCATCAATGCAGGCATTTCGCCCTCTGCGATGGTGATTTCTTTTCTGCCCCAGTCTGCCAGTGCAATATCGGCGACTTTGTAATCGGAAAAACCTGCTGTTGCATTCATTCTTGTAACCCTTGTATTTAACTCTCTTTTAGTCGGACTCTTGCGGTTTGATGTTTTTCAGTTTCACTTGAGACAAATTCCGTGCCAACTAAATGCCGGCTGCGGCTCTGAGTGCGTCTGCCTTGTCTGTTTTTTCCCAGGTGAAGCTGTCTCCAGTTCGGCCAAAGTGCCCGTAAGAGGCTGTCGAGCGATATATCGGACGACGCAGATCCAGCATTTCAATCAGTCCGGCCGGGCGCAGGTCGAAGTGCTCTCGAATCAGTCCGGCAATTTTCTCGTCACTGATTTTTCCGGTGTCAAAGGTGTTCAGACTGATAGAAGTGGGCTCGGAGACGCCGATTGCGTAGGAAACCTGGATTTCACAGCGGTCCGCCAGGCCAGCGGCCACGATGTTTTTGGCAACATATCGGGTAGCATAGGCGGCTGAACGATCCACCTTGGAAGGATCTTTTCCGGAAAACGCACCACCACCGTGGCGAGCCATGCCGCCGTAGGTATCGACAATGATTTTTCGTCCGGTCAGGCCGCAGTCACCGACAGGGCCACCAATGATGAACTGGCCGGTCGGGTTGACGTGATATTGTGTGTTGCTGTGCAGCCATTCTGATGGTAGTACGGGTTTAACGATCTGCTCCAGCACGGCTTCGCGCAGATCCTTCTGGCTGATATTGGGGTCATGCTGGGTGGATAATACCACGGCGTCAATTGCCACCGGCTTGCCATTTTCGTAACGCAGGGTGACCTGAGATTTGGCATCCGGACGCAGCCAGGGTAATACGCCCTGCTTGCGCAACGCTGCCTGGCGCTCTACCAGGCGGTGAGAGTAGTGAATGGGAGCCGGCATCAACTCCTCCGTTTCGTTGGTAGCGTACCCGAACATCAGCCCCTGGTCGCCAGCGCCAAGGTCCTTGTCCCCGGCTTCGTCAACGCCCATCGCAATATCACCGGACTGTTTGCCAATCGCATTCAGTACCGCGCAGGAGGCGCCGTCAAAGCCGACATCCGAACTGGTGTAGCCAATATCCAGAATTACCTCGCGTACCAGGTCCTCCAGATCAACATAGGTGGATGTCCGCACTTCACCGGCAATAACGGCCATACCTGTTTTTACCATGGTTTCAACGGCGACGCGGGAGTGTTGGTCTTCGGCCAGAATGGCATCAACAATGGCATCGGAAATCTGATCTGCCATTTTGTCAGGATGGCCTTCTGATACGGACTCAGACGTAAAGATGGAATATTCGCTCATAGGATCATTACCCTTTCATATCGTTATAGTTAGACTATGTGGTTATAGTTAGACTACGCGGTTTCAGATTATGCAGTGTTATACTTCATTCAGTGTCAAACCGCGTGGTCGCAGCCAGACTGTCATATAGTACAGTCAGACTATCATACAGTCAGTCATTAATGGTTATTATTGGTCATTAATGGTTATTAATTAATGGTTATTAATAGTCATTAAAAGTGATTCGTTTGTGCCGCAGTAAATTTTCTGACCTGCACCTGGAATCCGTTTCTCAAACCGATAAAAACCGAGTCCTTTTCTTTCAGGCCTGCATCGGCGGCCCATTGTTCCAGTTGTTCGGGTTCAAAGCCCAGCCAGAGATCACCACACTTGTCCCGCGCCCATGCCTGGTTGTGGTGGGTTAATTCGCTGATCAGCAGTATTCCTCCGGGATTGAGCATTTTTGCCGAATCCTGGAATACGCTCCGGGGATTGGAGACATGGTGCAGTACCATGTTGACTACAATGGCGTCTGCGTTGATCCCTCTCTCGACAGCAACACCGGAATCACCCAGTACAAATTCCATATTTTCCAGTTGCCGGGAAAAAGCAAAGCTCCTTGATTGCTCCAGCATGACAGGTGCATTGTCCAGGGCGTAAACATTGTCAAACAGAGGGCTGAGCCGGGCGAGAAACTGGCCGCTTCCGGGGCCGATTTCCAGCGCGGTAGACGGGTGACAGAAACATTCTGCCTGCAGCAGATCGAGGCAGGGCTGAAAGTAGTAATCGTGCCCGGCTATTAATTCCTGTTGTTGCTCAAACCTGCTTGCATTTTTGCTGAAAAACTCTTTGCTTTGTCTGGCTCGCAGGCTTTGTATATGATCCATTTTGCGCTGTATTTCATCGGACAGGGGTGTTTTGTCAATCGCCTGAAACAGTGGCCGAATGAGCAGGCAGGTGGTTTCGCCCGTTGCCTGCCGACTGTGTATTACCGGGCGGCGATAAAAAATCTGATTGCCTTCACGCTGGGTTTCGGTTAACCCGGCTTTCAGTAATACTTTCAAGTGATGGCTCATGCCGGACTGCCGCATATCGAACATGGCGGCCAGTTCCAGTACACCAAAAGCTCCATTTCGCAATACGCGCAAAATTTCCAGGCGCAAGACATCACCACCGGCCTTGAGTATGCTGGCCAGTGTGGTCAGTTGGCTCTCGCTCTGAGAGTGCAGGCCGGTCGGGGTATCCGGGTTGGTTGCGATGTCGGTGTTGGTATTTGCCATGTCGGCTAGCATAACAGCGCGGTTTTTGCTGATCAACAGCTATATCAAAAGAAGTTGATATACATGTTGGTTTTGAGAAATGCATCGATCAAATTTGCGACAAAGGCATTATTAGGCGAAAATGGCCATCCCAGATGTCGCATGCTGATTCCAGAGCCCGTTGCCTTCTTGGGTCAGGTAAAGGTCAGTGTCAACAAATGTCAATTAAATGCCAATTAAATTAAATGCCAATTAAATGTCAATGAGTCGATTGGACTCAATTCAGTCAGGAGAATATGAATGCCAGCCCGTAAAGACCTCGCCAATGCAATCCGTGCACTCAGTATGGATGCGGTACAAAAAGCCAACTCCGGCCACCCGGGTGCGCCTATGGGGATGGCGGATATCGCCGAAGTGCTTTGGAATGATTATCTGGTGCATAACCCCGCCAATCCGGGCTGGATTAACCGTGACCGCTTTGTTCTCTCCAATGGCCACGGCTCCATGCTGATCTATTCTCTTCTGCACCTGACCGGTTATGATCTGTCAATTGATGATCTGAAAAATTTTCGTCAACTCCACTCAAAAACACCAGGCCATCCCGAGTATGGCTATGCGCCCGGAGTAGAAACCACGACAGGCCCGCTGGGTCAGGGTATAGCGAATGCAGTCGGTATGGCGATTGCCGAAAAAACCCTGGCTGCCCGGTTTAATCAGCCAGGCCATAATATTGTTGATCATCATACCTATGTTTTTACCGGTGATGGCTGTCTGATGGAAGGGGTTTCCCATGAGTCCTGCTCACTGGCGGGGACACTGGGGCTGGGCAAACTGGTGGTGTTTTATGATGACAATGGCATCTCTATTGACGGAGAGGTCGAAGGCTGGTTTACCGATGACACGCCCAGACGATTTGAGTCCTATGGCTGGCAAGTGATTCCTGATGTTGACGGCCATGATCCGGCAGCAATCAGGGCCGCCATCGAGCAGGCCAGGTCTGACCAGGACAAGCCAACCCTGATTTGCTGTAAAACCATTATCGGATTTGGTTCCCCTAACAAGCAGGGCCGGGAATCCTGCCACGGTGCGCCGCTTGGGGATGATGAGATTGCAGCCACACGAGAGCGTCTCGGTTGGCCCCACGCTGCGTTCGACATACCCGAGGATATTGCACAAGCCTGGAATGGCACAGAGAAGGGCAAACAGGCAGAGGCCGTTTGGCAGCAAGCCTTTGCGGCCTACCAGACAGCCTATCCTGAATTGGCCGCCGAGCTGATGCGACGATGCGCGGGCGAATTGCCGGAAGGTTTTTCTGCCACCGCAGATAACTATATCCGGCAGTGTCAGCAAGAGGGCGCTGACCTTGCTTCCCGAAAAGCCTCTCAAAATACCATTAGTGCCTTTGCTCCCGAACTCCCTGAACTTCTGGGTGGCTCGGCCGATCTGGCCGGCTCCAACCTGACTCTGTGGTCGGGCAGCAAGGGTATTCAGGACGACCCCGCCGGTAACTATGTCTATTATGGTGTGCGTGAATTTGGTATGTCTGCCATTATGAACGGCATCGCCTTGCATGGTGGTTTTATTCCCTATGGTGCGACCTTTCTGGTCTTTATGGAATATGCCCGCAATGCGGTACGCATGTCTGCATTGATGAAGCAACGTGTTATTTATGTCTATACCCATGATTCCATCGGTCTGGGTGAAGACGGCCCGACTCACCAGCCCATCGAGCAGGTGGCCAGCTTGCGTATGACGCCCGATATGAGCACCTGGCGTCCTTGTGATACGGTGGAATCTGCTGTTGCATGGAAATGTGCGCTTGAAAAAAAGGACGGCCCGTCTTCCCTGATCTTCTCCCGACAGGGCTTGCCCTGTCAGTCCCGAACCGATCAGCAGGTAGTTGATATCGCCAAAGGTGGTTACATTTTGTCCGATAGTGACGGTGAGCCGGACCTTATCCTGATCGCCACCGGCTCTGAAGTCGGCCTGGCACAGGCATCCGCAGACATTCTGCGTGATAAGGGGAAAAAGGTTCGCGTGGTATCCATGCCGGCAACAGATGTATTTGATGCCCAGGATGCACAATACCGTCAGTCCGTGCTGCCCATCGAAGTGACTGCCCGCATTGCCATAGAAGCCGGTATTGAAGATTTCTGGTACAAGTATGTGGGGCTTGAAGGTCGTATTGTCGGCATGTCTTCCTTTGGCGAGTCGGCACCTGCCAGCCAGCTATTTGAGGAGTTCGGGTTCACCACGGAAAACGTGGTGTCCATCGCCGAGGACTTGCTGGGCTGATTGCCTCCGGGCAATAAATACAATGATCTGTCAGCAATGATCTGTTCACTATGAGTTATCGACTGGCCATTAACGGCTATGGTCGCATCGGGCAGTCGATTCTTCGGGTGCTCTATGCCCATGGCTACAGGCAGGATCTGCAGGTTGTCGCTATCAATGAGCTGGCCGACCTGCCAACCATTTGCTACCTGACCCGTTACGATACGACCCATGGCCGGTTTCAGGGTGAGGTTGACCTGCTGTCTGAAAGCAAATCCGGCAGAGGCAGGCAGGGGCTGATCGTCAATGAGGATGAAATCGCCGTGACGCATATTGCCTCGCCGGCTGATCTGCCCTGGACAGATCAGGAAGTGGATATTGTGCTCGAATGTACCGGTGTCTACCATTCACGGGAGCATGCGCAATGGCACCTCGAAGCCGGAGCGCGGAGAGTGCTTTTTTCTCAGCCTGCTTCAATTGATGTGGATCGCACCATTGTCTACGGTGTCAATCAGAATGCGCTGCAATCGGGTGACCGTATCGTCTCCTCGGCTTCCTGTACCACCAATTGTATTGTTCCGGTGATCAAGGTATTAAACGATGCCTTCGGTATCGAGCAGGGTACTATTACCACCATTCATTCTGCCATGAATGATCAACCCATGATCGATGCCTATCACCACACGGATTTACGCCGTACCCGAAGCGCGATGCAAAATATGGTGCCGGTCAATACCGGGCTGGCCAAAGGCATTGAGCGTTTTTTTCCTGCACTGCAGAATTGTTTTACCGCAATGGCGGTGCGAGTACCGACCATCAATGTTTCTGCCATGGATTTAACCGTCAATCTGGGCAAGAGCGTGAATGAACAACAGGTGAATGACGTTTTGAAGGCTGCCAGTCGGGGAGGGCTGAAAGGCATTCTGGATTACACGGATGAGCCTGTCGCCTCCAGCGACTTCAAGCAGGACAGACACTCGGGGATTGTTGATGGCAGCCAGACACGCGTCACCAATGGTCGCCTGGTGAAAGTGTTTTCCTGGTTCGATAACGAATGGGGATTCGCCAATCGCATGCTGGATGTGGCCGGTTACTGGCTTGACCTGTAGCTTTTCTGGCCCGAGGCTTCTCTGACCTGCAACAATCTTGACCTGTCTTGTCCAAGGTCAACCTGCCTGAAGAGAACTTGTAAAAGATGGCTTGTATAATTGCGCTTTTAGCATAGTATGGGCTTATACCGTATGAGCGTGTGCGGGCCGGGTATGGCGGGTTGATCTGCCTTGCCCTGTTCCAGGGTACGCGATGTCCACAAGCAATCAGGGAGTAATATATGACAGTTATCAAGATGGCAGATCTGGATCTGGCAGGCAAGCGCGTGCTGATCCGGGAAGATTTAAATGTACCGGTAAAAGAAGGTAAGGTCACCAGCGATGCCCGTATTCGGGCGGCATTGCCGACCATTAAACTGGCGGTGGAAGCAGGCGCGAAAGTCATGCTGATGTCTCACCTTGGCAGACCCACTGAAGGGGAATTTGCCCGGGAGTTTTCATTGGCTCCGGTTGCGGAACATCTGGCAGACATTCTTGGCAAACCGGTCAGGCTGGTTGCTGACTGGCAAAATGGCGTGGAGCTGGCAGACGGGGAAGTGGCCCTGTTTGAGAATGTCCGGTTTAACAAGGGCGAGAAAAAAGACGATGAAGCCCTGGCCAAGGCCTACGCGGCCTTGTGTGACGTGTTTGTGATGGATGCTTTTGGCACTGCGCACCGGGCTCAGGCTTCCACGCATGGCGTCGCCAGATTTGCACCGGTAGCTTGTGCCGGCCCCCTGTTGTCGGCGGAACTGGATGCGCTGGCCAAATGTCTGGATAACCCGAAACGGCCACTTGTGGCCATTGTTGGCGGCTCCAAGGTCTCTACCAAGCTGACCGTACTTGAATCCTTATCGACAATTTGTGACCAGTTAATTGTCGGTGGCGGCATTGCCAACACTTTTCTTGCTGCCCATGGAAAAAATGTAGGCAAATCCCTGTATGAGGCAGATTTGGTGAAAAATGCCAAGGCATTGATGGAAAAGGTGAGTATACCGGTTCCGGTTGATGTTGTTACCGGCAAGGAGTTTTCCGAAAATGCCGCAGCAGAGACAAAATCGGTCGACAGTGTCTCGGATGATGACATGATCTTCGATGTCGGCCCGGAAACGGCCAAACAATTTGAGAAGATACTGCAAAGCGCCGGAACTATTATCTGGAACGGCCCTGTTGGCGTGTTTGAATTTGACCAGTTTGGCGAAGGTACAAAATCACTGTCTCTGGCCATCGCTGAAAGCGATGCGTTTTCGGTTGCAGGCGGCGGTGATACCCTGGCAGCAGTTGACAAGTACAATATTGCAGACAAGGTTTCCTATATTTCTACCGGCGGTGGTGCCTTCCTGGAGTTTGTGGAAGGGAAAAAACTGCCTGCAGTGGCGGTGTTGGAAGAAAAGGCCAACTAAAGGAAAACGGCAGGGCACTGTCAAAACGGGGGGCGTGTGTGTCGCGTCTCCGGTTTTTGCATTTTTTGTTATAAGGTTGACACAGGAAGATAGCGAATATCGCGGCTACGATGGAGTGATGTGAGCCTGACGGATGCTGGAAAGCAAGGAGCCCGTGCCACACATGACTATACAATCAGGCTGAAATTTATGGAAATACCATGAAATACATCTTTCCGACTTTCATCGCCCTTTTCGTCTCGCTGACCTCCAGTATCACAGAGGCAGAGTGCCAGCCTCGTTCTTTCAGTCACTATGAAGATAGTTACGAGAGTCCGGTTCGCACGGTGACAATCAGCAAAAGCTTTGCGACAGGTGCCTGCAAGGTTACTTTTGACGAGTACGACACCTTCGCCAGGGCTACCGGGCGTCCAATGCCGGATGACGAAGGTTGGGAGCGGGGAATCCGGCCGGTGATCAATGTCGGGTTCCGTCTTGCCAGAACTCTTTACAGTGACGTAAATTCGTCAGGCTCCAGTGATTTTGTACGAGGGGATAATGCTTACAAGTTAAATATAAACCTTCCGGGAAGTTTGCAAAACCCGGCTTTTTCACCAGATGGAAATTCTATCGTTTTTACCAGATTCAGAAATGGATATAACAAGGAACCGGCGGACTTATATATATTCGATCTTCAATCAGAAACACTTACAACGCTTGTTTCAGATGGAAGTGGCAATGTTAATCTCCCGGGAAATTCCTGGAATAATTCCATCGATTCTATTATTTTCTCTTCTTCTCGTGACCCTCACGATGAGATTTATATCATTGCAGAAGATGGATTGAATGGGAGTGAAACACAAATAACTGAAAGGGCCAATCGTGTTGCCTATGAGCCTTCGCTTAGTCCGGATGGACAATGGGTTGTTTTTGAATCACACCGGTTGGATCAGGAAGATAATGGAGTTATTACAAAGTTTAAAACGGACAAAAGTTCACCATATATTCAACTGACGTCACCGAAAAGTGATTGTCGGCAACCTGATTGGTCTCCGGCTGGAGACAAAATACTGTATCAAAAAAATGAAGCGGATCGGTGGGATATCTGGATCATGGATGTTGACGGGACAAATCGGATAAAACTGACATCAGGGGAAGGTGAGAAAACAGATGCCAGTTTTACACAGGACGGTAAATTTGTTGTATTCAGCACTGATTTCGAACTGGAGTATGCAAATATATATAAAATCCCGATAACTGGTGGTGTAGCCAAACGTGTTACAAATTATGGTGGCTATGATGGAGCCCCCTCGGTATCACCGGACAACACAAAACTTGTTTTTGAGTCCTATGCTGGTGACCCGGATGGTTCTTCAGGTAGTTCAATTTGGATGATGGACAATCCTGAATGAAAACAAATGTGTCTGCCCGGCATTGTGTTTCAGGCAGGAAAAAACAACTCCCCCAACTTCTCTCCAGGATCATCTGCCCGCATAAATGACTCGCCCACCAGAAACGAATTGACCTGATTTTCCCGCATCAGCCTGACATCTGACCTGGTCACAATACCGCTCTCTGTCACAATGGTTTTATCCAGATCGTCCGGAATCAGGGCAAGCAGGTCGAGTGTGGTAGTGAGACTGACATCAAAGGTATGCAGATCGCGGTTGTTGATGCCGAGCAGCGGCGTGGCTAATTGCAGTGCTTCGCTTAACTCTTCCTCGTTGTGGACTTCTACCAGCACATCCATCCCCAGTTCATGGGCAATGCCTTCCAGTTCCTGCATTTGCGGCAGGGTCAAACAGGCAGCGATGAGAAGTATGCAGTCTGCACCAATGGCCCGGGACTCATAAATCTGGTATGGAGCCACCATAAAGTCCTTGCGCAGGGCCGGAATCGTGACCGCATCACGAGCCTGCTGCAAACAGGATTCATGTCCCTGAAAAAAATCCTGATCCGTCAGTACAGAGAGGCAGGCCGCCCCGGCCTTCTGGTAGCTCACTGCGATGTCGGCCGGGCGAAAGTCCTCCCGGATGATCCCCTTGCTGGGAGAAGCTTTTTTGATTTCTGCAATCACTGCCGGTTGTCGGTCAGCCAGTTTTGACTCTATGGCCCGGATAAAGCCCCGGCTCGGGGCCTGGTCGGCAGCGAGTGAACGTTGCCCGGCCAATGGGCAGCGCTGCGAACGCTCGTCGATTTCCTGCCACTTGCGGTCGAAGATTTTGCGTAATACAGTCGGGGTCTTGCTGATTTCGGTCATGGGGTCAGTCCGTCTCCAGGCAAGAAGTAAAGCTTGCCAGTTCCTGAATTTTTGCCAAAGCCAGGCCGCTGCCAATGGCATCCTGCGCCATTGCCACGCCTTCTTTGAGGGTCGGTGCAATGTCGGCAGCGTAAATGGCTGCGCCGGCATTCAAGGCTATCATATCCCTGGCTTTTCTGGCATCGTTTGCATTGTCCTTGCCAAGTGCCCGGCGAATCAGGTCAAGGCTTTGTTCAGCGCTCTCTACGGTCAGGCCGATCAAACTGTTACTTTGCAGGCCCAGGTCTTCGGGAGTAATGGTGTATTCGGTAATTTCACCGTCTTTCAGTTCTGCGACATGGGTCAGATTGGCCAGGCTGATCTCATCCAGACCGTCGGCGGCGTGTACAATCAGTACATGCTCACTGCCAAGTCGCTTCAATACTTCAGCCATTGGCCTGCATAAAGCTTCATTGAATACGCCGATGACCTGCTTTTTGACACCGGCCGGGTTGGTCATGGGGCCGAGCATATTGAAAATGGTACGGATACCCATTTCCTTGCGTGGGCCGATAGCGTGTTTCATCGCACCATGATGAGCAGGCGCAAACATAAAGCCAACCCCCAACTCTTCGATAGAACGCCGAACCTGTTCCGGTGTGATACCCAGTTTGATACCGGCTGCTTCCAATACATCGGCACTGCCGGTCGAACTGGAGACACTGCGATTACCGTGCTTGGCCACTTTACCGCCTGCCGCCGCCACGACAAAGGCACTGGCGGTGGACACATTAAACAGGTCAGACCCGTCCCCCCCCGTACCACAGGTATCAACCAGATTGGGGTGGTCAACAGCGACTTTATGCGCCAGCGAACGCATCACTTCAGCCGCGCCGGTAATTTCGTCAATGCTTTCGCCTTTCATTCGCAAGCCAACCAGAAAGCCACTGATCTGCGAGTCGGTGGCCTGGCCACTCATGATCAATGT
Source organism: Pseudomonadota bacterium (assembly GCA_002747395.1). Lineage (GTDB taxonomy): Bacteria > Pseudomonadota > Gammaproteobacteria > Pseudomonadales > Oleiphilaceae > LZORAL124-50-18. Next base: position 113,736 of record PDPE01000032.1, on the reverse strand, counting down.
CATGGTGTGCTGCATCTCCTCTGTAGAAAGATCCTGATGCTCTGCCACAGTGGCAATGGCTGATTTCATATCCATACTTGATTCCTGCTGTTATTTGTTATTTTCGATTCATGTCAAGGCAACCTCATTATGCACCATCCAGATGCACCCGGACGCACCATCCAGGTAATCGTGGTCTGTGCCTGTTTTCAGACCGTTTGCTGCATGGATGCAGCAATCGAGCCCCCAGGGACGGGTTCACGGCGCGTCTGAAAACAGGCGCAGACCACGATCACCGACCAACCCGCACAGGCAGCCCACCCGGAAGCTTTACCAAGTGAATGAACAGTCAGATTTGCCTTTAACCTTGCTCTTACCTTGATCCTTGAATCTATCTTTAAATTTACTTTTACCTTTCCAGAAAGTTCCGCAACAAATCATGTCCATGCTGCGTCAAAATTGATTCAGGGTGAAACTGCACCCCCTCAATATCCAGGGTTTTGTGCCTGATACCCATAATCTCCTCCATACTGCCATCCTGGTTCCCGGTCCAGGCCGTGACCTCCAGACAATCCGGTATCCGGTTCTTGCAGATCACCAGCGAATGGTAACGGGTTGCCTCAAGCGGGTTGCTCAGGTGACGAAACACTCCGCTGTCGTTATGGTAAACCATCGAGGTTTTACCATGCATCACCTGCCCCGCACGCACGATTTCAGCACCAAATACCTGGCCAATACTCTGGTGACCCAGACAGATACCCAGAATAGGCAACTTGCCTGCAAAATGCCGGATTACCGCCATGGAAATGCCTGCCTCGTTCGGCGTACAAGGGCCAGGAGAAATCACGATTCTTTCCGGCTTCAATGCCTCCATTTCACTGATGGTAATTTCATCATTACGGTGAACGCGCACATCCGCACCCAACTCACCCAGATATTGAACCACGTTATAGGTAAATGAGTCGTAATTATCTATCATCAACAACATGGCGCTATTCTCCTGACTCATTGTGATAACCGGAATGATTGTGGTAACCGGAGTGACTGTGATAGCCGGAATTGTCCAACCCCTTTGCCGCCATGGCGACCGCTCTGAAAATGGCCCGCCCCTTGTTCATTGTTTCCTTCCACTCCAATCGCGGTACCGAATCGGCGACCACGCCTGCGCCCGCCTGAATATAGAGTGTTTCATCTTTGATTACCGCCGTACGAATGGCAATAGCTGTGTCCATATTGCCGTTCCATGACAGATAACCAATGGCACCGCCATAGACACCCCGTTTAACCGGTTCAAGCTCATCAATGATTTCCATGGCGCGGATTTTCGGTGCGCCACTCAGCGTACCTGCCGGGAAGGTTGCCTTCAGCACATCCATATTGGTGACATCAGGCCGCTTTTTCCCCTGAACATTGGAAACAATATGCATTACATGGGAATAGCGTTCGATCACCATTTGATCAGTGACTTCCACCGTTCCGGTTTCGGCGATGCGGCCGATATCATTCCTGCCCAGGTCGATCAGCATCAAATGCTCGGCAATTTCCTTCGGATCGGCCAGCAGCTCTTTCTCCAGAGCGAGATCCATCTCTTCGGTCAGGCCACGCTTTCTGGTGCCCGCTATCGGTCGGACGGTAATGATGTCCTCCTCCATGTGAGCGAGAATTTCCGGCGATGAGCCAACTATATGAAACTCGCCCAGATTCAGACAGTACATATAAGGTGACGGGTTCAGGCGACGCAATGCCCGATAAAGATCCACCGCCGGAGCTGCAAAGGGCACCGACATGCGTTGTGAAATCACGGTTTGCATCACATCTCCGGCCAGCACATACTCTTTTATCCGGTTGACCGCTCGCTCAAATTCGGCCTGGTTGAAGCCTGACCTGAAGTCGGTTTCCTGAATATCGGCGCCCATGCTGGCAGACAGGTGTTCATGTGCACTGTCACGCAAGCCGTTGACCAGCCTGTCCAGTGTATTCTGAGCGTTTGCATAGGCATCGGGAGTAGCGGGGTCAACATGGTTGATCAGCATCAGTGTGCCACTCAGGTTGTCAAAAACAATCAGCTGGTCAGACACCATAAGCATAATATCGGGAGTGTGAAGCTCATCCGGGGGAGTGCTGTGCGCAAGCCTCGGCTCAATATAGCGAATGGTGTCATAGCCGAAATAACCGACCAGACCGCCATTAAAACGCGGCAGGCCAGGTACATCGGCAACCTTGTATCTTGACTGGTATTGCTCGACGAAGGCAAGTGGATCCGGCGTGGTTAACTGTTCGATACACTGGCCATCCTGCTCGATGGTGACATTGTTGCCGGAAATTTTGACTACGGTGCGACAAGGCAGACCGATAATCGAGTAGCGCCCCCATTTCTCCCCTCCCTGAACAGACTCAAACAGGTAGGTGTATGGCTGATTGGCAAGTTTGATAAAACAGCTGAGAGGAGTATCCAGGTCGGCAAGCACTTCACGTACTACCGGAATTCTGTTGTACCCCTGTTCGGCCAGAAGTTGAAATTCATCAGGCGTCATTTTTTTATTCCTTGCTAGTGGTGTTCGGCGGCCTGTCCGGGTCATTCAACCAAAGTTGAGGCTATGTTTCGGGTGTCGGACAAACAGCTGATAGTGATTTTTTCGGTTATCGGTTATTTGGATACTGATCTGTTCGGATGCCGGAGTGTTGGTCATTTTCAACTGGCGCGAGGTAATGGGTACGCTGCGCCTTGCCGGGCCGGATTCACCATCGCCAGCGCAAGGGAAGGGGGGCGGGAATGTGGTTGTTCAGAGTCATTTGACGCGACACTTTTACAGGTATTGGTTTGTATGAGTAATTATATGATAAAAAATATGCAATAAAAAAAGGAAGACTACAGCAGCTCAGCCAGGGAATCAACCACCTGGTCGGGATTTTCCTCTCTTATTGGCCTGCCGTGGTTATAGCCATAGCTCACTGCAATGACAGGTATCCCGGCTGCCCGGGCGGCCTGTATGTCATTGACTGAATCACCGATAAGAATCGGTTTTTGCGCCCCATGCTGCCTGATCAGCTCCAGAAGGGGTTGCGGGTGAGGTTTTTTGTGCTCAAAGGTATCCCCGCCGGCAATGGCCGAAAAGTGGTGGTGAATGCCCAGAATTTTCAGGATGTTATGGGTCGGTTTAATCGGTTTGTTGGTAACAATGGCTTTATTCTGGTTGCTCCTGCCGTTTAGCAGGTCAGCAACGCCAGGGTAGAGTCTGGTGTGGGCACCATTTCTTCGGTCGTAGGCGTCAAGAAAACTGGCAAGGGCGGTTTCGGTCGAGATCGGTTTTATCGCAGTGTCATTACTGTGCACAGGTTCTGGCACACTGTTGGCAAATTTGAGTGTCCGTTCTACCAGCACTTGCGCGCCATTTCCTACCCAGTGACTCACCTGCTCAACGGTGACGGCAGGCATTTGATACGTCCGCAGCATATCGTTGATGGCGGCTGCCAGATCGGGCACACTGTCTGCCAGTGTGCCATCCAGATCAAACATAATCAGGTCTGCACTATTAATCAGATCAAGGGCTGGGGTGGTTTGCACTGTTTGTCTCTCCTTATATCCAATACCTTATAGTGACGCCAGCGCCTGACGCATTGCGCTAATGGTTGCAGCATAGTCGTTATTAAAAATGGCCGACCCTGCAACGAATGTGTCTGCACCTGCCTGGGCAATCTGCCTGATGTTGTTGACTGTTACGCCGCCGTCGATTTCCAGGCGAATCGGCAAACCGCTGTTGTCGATCAGGGTTCGAGCCTCGCGCAGTTTGTTCAGGGTGCCGGGGATGAATTTCTGACCCCCAAATCCGGGATTGACTGACATCAGCAAAATCATGTCCAGCTTGTCCATCACATACTGGCAGTAATGGAGGGGAGTGGCGGGATTGAAAACCAGCCCGGCCTTGCAGCCACCGTCCCTGATTATCTGCAGGGAACGATCAATATGTTCGGATGCTTCCGGGTGGAAGGTGATGTAGGTGGCTCCGGCATCAATAAACATACGAATCATGTCGTCGACCGGCTTGACCATCAGGTGCACATCAATGGGAGCGGTGACGCCGTGTTTGCGAAGAGCCTTGCATACCATAGGGCCAATGGTCAGATTGGGTACATAATGGTTATCCATAACATCGAAGTGAACAATGTCGGCACCGGCGCTGAGCACTGCATCCACTTCTTCGCCAAGACGGGCAAAATCAGCGGAAAGAATGGATGGAGCAATCATAAATTCTGGCATACGCTATTCTCAATAACAGGGTGATATTTTCAATCACAGGGTGATACGCTTATAAAACCGGTTTGTCGGTCGGTACTCTTGATCCGTTGACGCCACCGGGTAGTTGACACTATACCGCCAACACCAGGCGTACCATGAGTGCGACGACGGCCCCGACTGCTGCCCGGAAAACAACCATTTTAATTTTTTTCCCCCGCAGTTAGAAGTGTCACTTTGGTATTTATCTGGTGTGGGTCGCTTAATGTACCTGGAAAATCAATGAAAAGAAGAGTGAAAATCGGGAAATGTTTGCTTCAGTTATGCAGGGCCGGTGTGTGCCTGGTGTTGTGTGCATTGCTGTCGATGACTGTAAACGGGGAAGAAAGCGGTAATTCAGGAGAGGAATCAGGTTCAGGTGAGTCGGAAGAGCTGACAGAAGAGCAGTCAACGCTTGTTGGCCAGAAAAAGGAGTGGGCGGCGAGAGAAAAGGCCCGATCATTGGTACATTTCCATTTGGCACCGGAGGCTTCTGATCACAGCGCCCTTGAAAACGAGCTGACATCCTTGACCCCGCATTGGTTGAAGAGCACGGCAGAAGAGACAGAATTTCTGCTGCTGGAAAGAAAAGAGCGATCCGGAACACCGCAAGGGGCCGCCCTGTTGATACCCGGCATGAGCCAGCATGCAGACTGGCCCTCCATTGTACGTCCGGTCATGCAGCGACTGAGTGAGACTGGCTGGTATTCTTATAGTATGAGTATGCCCTATGCTACAGAAGACAGGATTCCCGGGCGCGAACTGGCTGCCAAACAGTTCGATACCTATACCCCAAGGGTCGCTGAAGAGGGGGAGAGTGACGTGGATGAAACGGCCTCTGGTGGTGAGTCACCGGAAAAATCGGATAAAAATGATGCAAACAGTAATGAGCAGTCAGATCCGGAACAGACTGATCAGCTTGATAAAGAGCAAACAAACCCGGAAGAGCCAAATACAGAAGAACCAGATACAGAAGAACCGGAGAGTGAAAGTGAGCGAACAGCGGTATCTGACAAGCAGATCGTGGAAATAGGGTTAAATTCGCCGCAACAGCAGGTTGCTTCCGAAATGGATGGTACGGGCCACAAGCAGGAAAAACAGGCCTCTGTCCAGGAGGTGGTAGCATCCCGGCTGGAGGCCAGTTTTGAATTTATAAAATCATCGGGTTACGAAAATATCGTGTTTATTGCTATTGGTAACGGTGCTGATGCTGCACTGGATTATTTGATCGGGAATAAAGACAAAATACCTGTAACAGGGTTTGCCATGATATGGATAACCCCGGATTTTTCGGCAGGCCGGGTGGCTCGTCTGGAAAAAGCCCTTGATGGTCTTCAGGCTCCGTTGCTGGATATCGTTGACTCTCTGGATTTGCCCCGCAAAGCGCTGGCCAATGAGCGAAAACGAATTGCCAGAGGCAGCCGGATGCAGCGGTACTACCAGGCTCCAATTCCGATCTCCGGGCAATGGATAGTGCAGAAAAAAAGCACACTCCCTTATCGGGTATCAGCCTGGCTGAAAAAGAATGCACCCGCAATCAGGACGAAAAAGAGCACTCTACAGGTTGAGTGAGTCATGGTCAGTCAGTGGTCACGGCCTGTTTTTCACGCTTTAACAGCTCGTAAGCCGCCCGGATTTTCTGGGATTTTTCTTTTGCATTGTTGATGCTGCTTTCGCTACGCCCCTCGGCGATAAATTTGTCCGGGTGATATTGACTGATGAGTTTGCGATAGGCGCGTTTTATCTCTGCCATGTTGGCTGATCGCGATACACCAAGTATTTTGCAGGCCTGGGCTTCAGACAGTTGATGACTGTGTCGTGGTCTGTTCTGTTGCTGCTGTTGTTTCAGGAATTTCAGACGAATCTGTTCGAATTGGAACTCCGGGATACCCACCATCTGGCAAAGTCGTTTGCACTCACTGGTTCGTTCGCGTGATTCCGACAGGCTGGCTAACTGTAATAATGCTCCAAGGTAGATGCCCAGTTGTTGACGGTTGAACAGACTGGCCTGCCTGAAGGCAGCCAAATCACGGGACAGGTCGTAGTCTGAGGATTTACCCTGTGAAAAAGCCCTTTTCGCCTGTTCCCGGTCAGTCGGGCTGAGCTGCAACTGATGCATGACGGTTTCCGCAAAAGCGATGTCCTGCTCTGTGACTCTGCCTTCACTTTTTGCGACTCGGCCCAGGCTGGTAAACAGCGCCTGAATCATGGTTTTTTTGGAGGATGAGGGTATCCCGGAAACGGTAAAGTTCCAGTTTTGTTTGACAAAGTCCTCGCAGTGCTGGTCAAATTTTGAGCCGAATGCCATTCCGACCATTGCGCCTAACGGGCCTCCCGTGACGAAGCCCATGGTTCCGCCGAAAAGTTTACCAAACCACATGATTACCTGTTTCCTGAACGTGTATGCGAGTGTAACAGCCGGCGATGCAAGTCATCGAGTCGATCCGGTGTGCCGATATCATACCATTGACCGGACATAATTTCTCCGGAAACTTTCCCCTGGTCGGCGGCGAGTCGCAACAGGATGCCCAGCCTGTTTTCGTTTGCCGGTGCCAGTTCAAAAATCTGTTTGTCCAATACACTGATGCCGGAAAATGTGTGCGAGCAGGCGGGTGCAGGAGTGGGTGGATGATTGCTGATCTGGCCGGATTCCGCCAGATAAAAGTCACCTTTTTGATTGTGTGCCGGGTTTGTGGTCAGCACAATATGTCCGGCGTTGCCATTCACCAGAGAGTGCAGCCCGGAAAGCGGAAAGTCAGTCCAGATGTCTCCATTGATCACGACAAATTCTGTGTGTGTGCTATCGGTAAGCATGGGCAGGGCTTGTCTGATACCGCCCGCTGTTTCCAGTGGTGATGTTTCCCGGGAATATTCGATGTCCACCCCGAAGGAGGCACCATTGCCTAAACAGGAAATAATTTTGTCAGCCAACCAGGAAACATTAATCACGATATCGGTGATGCCTGCGGCAACGAGGTTTGCCAGATGGTATTCGATCAGTGTTCGATTGCCAGCCTGCAACAGCGGTTTGGGTGTCGTCAGGGTCAAGGGGCGCATACGCTCCCCCAGTCCTGCGGCCAGTATCATGGCTTTCATTGTGAATGCGGCTCTTTCTGGTGCTCTTTTTGGCGCCCTTTTTGATTTCGGGTGTCTGAATTGATCTGCGACAATCTCGGTAAAATAACGTCTGACAGCCAGCGCCGAAATTCAGCAAGCTCCGGGTAACGGGCACTGACGGATTCAATATAGGAAAGGGTCAGCGGGATGTCGTTCAGGTAGCCGTGTTTGCCATCTCGCAGCGAGAGGCGGGCGAAGATGCCGCTGGCTTTCAGGTGGCGCTGGATGCCCATTAAATCAAACCAGCGAGTAAACTGATCCGGGTCGGCATCAAGCAAGCCCGACTTTGTCGCCTGTCGGTAGTAATAACTGACCCATTCATCCACTCGTTTTTTTGGCCACCGGATATAGCAGTCTCTTAGCAAGGAAACCAGATCGTAACTGATCGGGCCTGATACCGCATCCTGAAAGTCCAGGTGCCCCAGTTGAAAATCCCGGTCATCCAATGTGGCATCACCTTCCACCAGCATAATATTCCGGCTGTGATAATCCCGGTGAACCGGAACCTGAGGCTGGTGAAGCGCACTATGGATTAACAGCTGAAAGGTGTCGTCAAGCAGGTCTGTCTCGTCCGGCTTCATTGCGTAACCGAGCTTTTTCGTTACCAGCCAATCAGTAAAAAGCTGCATTTCCCGTCGCAGCAGCAGATGGTCGTAAGGCGGCAGGAAAAGTTGCGGGGTGTCGGGTTGTGTCACAGGGTGCGAGGTTTTCCTGAAACTGCTTTGGATAACCAGCAAGTCATCCATGCAGCGCTGGTAGAGTATGTCAGCATTCTCGTCGTTCAGTTGATTCAATAACAATGAGTCACCAAAATCGCTCAGTAACAGAAAGCCCTTGGGTAAATCTGACAGCAGAATTTCCGGTACATTCAGCCCTTTGGCACGCCAGAATGTCGCTACTGCAACAAAAGGCTCGCTGTTCTCTTTCTCTGGCGGTGCATCCATTGCTATCCAGCTTCGGTTATCGGCTGGCGCATTGTTGCCCCCGATCGATACTCGAAAGTAGCGCCTGAAGCTGGCATCACCGGAAACCGGTGCGATTGTCAGGCTTGAATCTGTACTGACTGAAGGGGCAAAGTCCTTCAGGTGATGTTGTAACCAGTTTTTCAGTTCGTTCAGGCGAAGATCCATGTTTTAATCGGGTTCTTTTGGTGGTTTTGATGGTTTTCATTGTGTTGTGACGATATTGCGCTTGTGATTGTAGTTCTGACCGGGCTATTTGTAAAAGCAGTCATTATTGAGGCGGCAGGCTCGGGAACATTCCGGGAAATGATGAAAAGAACGTTAAAACCGGATTAAAAGAGTGTATAAAATTTGTGACTGATGCAACTTCCGTTTATTATTTGCCAGCCAAACCCGGAACCTTGTGTTTTTGGGTTCAATCGGCGTTTTTAAGCTCAATCTGTGTGTTTGAATTCGATCTCTGTCCTGTAATCAGGCACTTATGCGTTATTATAAAATCCATGCGCTCACATAAACCGCCAGTCACCCCTTCCTCTACGGATGCCGTTACCTCTGGGTTTTGGTTCTGGTTGGCCGGGTGCCTGTCGATTATGAGTGGCTGTGTCTTCGCCGGGGAGGTCGATACCAGGTTTGATTCCGGCCCCAAAGCCTATGAGCTGGACTGGCATAGTTTCAGGCAGGCTGGTCAGGGCCGGGAAAAAACCGGGATATTTCGTTCTGGCGACAAACTGTTTCGCCCTGACAATAGCAAACAGGCCGCGGCTTTATGCGGAGGCTATTATCTGGCTCCTGACTATCTATCCAATCCCCCCCGTTTGTTGATTGAAAACCCGGAATCAATTTATGTATCCGCCGATGAGAGTGAAGGTGACTTTGAAACGGAAGCCGTGCTGACCGGTGATGTGGAAATCAGGCATGCTGATTTCCTGTTGACCGGTGACTGGGCCATGTTTGATAAAATTGAAGAGTCGGCTCACCTGGAGGGAAATGTCGTCTTTCGCAGTCCGGGTTTCGCCATTACCGGTGACAAGGCGCATTACCTCATTGCCAGTGAGGAGTTTTCACTGGATTCTGCTTCTTATGTCTTGTATGAAAGCCGGATTCGAGGTGATGCCAGGCAGGTGCTCAGTCGCAAGAAGGAGGCGGGTACGGGTCTTTGGGGGCGTTTTACTGAATCTGGTGACGGGATTGTTACATCCGTGTATGACGGATCGTTTTCAACCTGCCCACCCGGCAACAGTGACTGGCAGATTGGAGCGGGAGAAATCGAGCTGGATCGTGATGAGGGTTTTGGCTCTGCAACCCATGCTGTACTTAAAGTCCGGGATATACCGGTGGCTTACTTCCCTTATATTACTTTCCCGATAGACGATCGAAGAAAATCCGGCTTTCTTTATCCTGCCCTCGGCAGTTCCAATACCGGCAGGGGTATATACCTCGGTACACCATTTTACTGGAATATTGCGCCACAAGCTGATGCCACGTTAGTACCGAACTATATTCATGGTCGCGGTGTATTGTTTGAAACGGAATTTCGCCATCTCGGTCGTCCGGGTTCCTCTCTTCTGGATCTGGGTTATTTGCCCAATGACCAGCAGTACAAAGCTGATAATCCGGGCAAGGATCCCGATCGCTGGGCATTCGGATTTGATAGTGTTTTTTATCAAGGTGATTTTCAGCGTGAAACAGGCATTTTGAGCTCGGAAGTCGATATCAATGCGGTTGGAGACAAAGACTACCTGTCGGAGTTGAATCGGTCACTCAGCCTTGATGAAGAAACTCATCTCCAGAAATACTGGTCAGTGAACTATCGCTCCGCCCAATACTGGATGCAGGGACTGGTTCATGCCTACCAGACGATTGATGATACAGTGACCGCAGATCGAAGACCCTATGCACGTCTTCCTGAATTGAATTTTACCGGTATTTATGACACCGATTACCTGGAATATGGTCTGGACTCCCGATACGTGCATTTTTATCGAGACAACTCCAACCTGACCGGAATGGATAGAGTTAATGGTCAGCGTCTCACGCTGAAACCCGGAATTTCCTATTCCTGGCGACTGCCCTGGGCTTATGTTACGCCGTCTTTCAAACTGCATCATTCGGATTACTTGCTGAGTGATCAGCTCCCGGGTACGGACAGGCATCTGAGTCGAACCGTACCGGTTACCACCATTGACAGCGGTTTGTGGATCGATAGTGACTGGACTTTTCAAACCGGAGGCTGGCGTCAGTCAATCGAACCCCGGCTTTACTATGTTTATGTGCCCACAAAGAATCAGTCGAAAATCCCCGTTTTTGACACAAGTTTGCAATCCTTTGACTTTGGCCAGTTGTTTGAGGAGAACCGTTTTTCCGGTGATGATCGCATTGCTGACAACAATCGCCTGACGGTTGCAATTTCCACCAGTTTGAGAGACCGGGAAACCGGGGATGAAAAGGCACTTTTCAGCATTGGTCAGGTGTATCATTTCGATGATCGCGAAGTGGTACTGGAGCAAGGGGACTCGGCCCTGACACGCAGTGACTCGCCACTGGCGGGTGAAATTCAGCTGCATCCTTACCCCTGGATCGACCTGGAGTTCAAAGGAGTCTGGGATGCAAGGTCGAAAACGACCCTGGAAGGCGCGTTTAATCTTTCTCTGCACACGAATGACTATGGTTCTATCCTCAATTTCGGGCACCGATACGTCGAGGGCAAGCTGGAGCAGTCTGATGTGTCTGTCGTGCTGCCGGTGACTGACCGTGTCACTTTGATGGGGCGCTGGTTGTACGAATTGAGGGATAATCGTACCATAGGCTCGGTGGCAGGAATCGAGTATGAGAGTTGCTGCTGGCGGTTGCAATTTATGACGCACAGCTACCTGACCGAGGATAAATCCGTAGATCATCGATTCCTGGTTCGTGTCGAGCTTTCCGGTCTTGCGGGTGTGGATACAGGTTCCCTGGGGCGGATCGAGGATGCCATAGAAGGGTTTGACCTGCGGCAGAAATCTCGCAAATAGCAGACAGGAATCAGTAGCAGACAAAAATAAATCGTTGACAGGAACAATCGGTCGACAGGAAGCCGGGAACTCGCAAATTTCGGCCCGTTTCCAATTTTTTGATAGCCAACAAGAGCAAACGAATTAATGATAACAGTCAGAATGTTGCAGTCGCTTTTACCCGGAATGTCCCGGGTTTGGGGACGAGGATATATTGGAGCCGGGATACTGGCGATGGCATTGGCGGTGCCTGCGCACACGGCAACGCTTTTGGATCAGGTGGTGGCTATCGTTGAAGACGGAGTGGTACTCCAATCCGAGCTGGAAAATCGTATTGCTACCATAGTGTCTCGTCTGAAGGCGCAAAATACGCCTTTGCCCGATAGAAAAGTCATGCGTGAAAAAGTGCTGGATCAGCTGATTCTGGAGCAGATTCAGCTTCAAATGGCCAGGAAAATGGGGTTAAGAGTCAGCGATGCAGAGCTTACTGACGCAATAAACAGCATTGCCAGGCGGAACGGATACAGCCTGAAAGCCTTTGCTCGGGCAATAGAGTCCGAAGGTATTACGTTCGCTCAAATGAGGCAACAGGTTCGCACCGAAATGCTGCTTGGTCGCTTGCAGCAGAAACGTGTTGCGGGCAGGGTGCGGGTTACTGACAGTCAGGTAGCCAACTTTCTGCAATCTGCCGCTGGCAGGAGCAAGACATCGACCGAATACCTGTTGGGCCATATATTGTTGGCTTTTCCGGCCAGTCCGACAACGGAACAAATTGAAGAAAAACGAAAAGAAGCCCGGGAAATCGTTGCCAAAATTCGCCAGGGAGCCGATTTCAGACAAATGGCAGTGGCCCGCTCCGATGGCCATAATGCCTTGCAAGGTGGTGTTCTGGGCTGGCGCAAAGAGTCTGATTTGCCAACATTGGCGACTGAACTGGTACCTGCAATGTCGGTTGGAGAGGTGTCTGATCCTGTTCAGACACCAAGTGGGTTCCACCTGATAACGGTACTGGATAAAAAAGGCGGCAAATCCAAAATTGTCACTCAATACCTGGTGCGTCACCTCCTGCTTAAAGAGAATGAATTGCGTTCGTTATCAGAAGCAAAAGTGGAGATTGACAAGCTCTACGAGCGCATCAGGGAGGGTGAAAGCTTCGCAGAATTGGCCAGGTCGTTTTCGGAAGACCCCATTTCCGGTGCCGAAGGCGGATTGCTCGGCTGGGTTGGCCCCGGTGAAATGGTTGCATTATTTGAGTCTGTGATGGCGGAGACACCTGTCGGTGTGGTATCTGCTCCATTCAAAACCCCGTTTGGCTGGCATATTCTGGAGGTGTCGGATACCCGGCAAAAAGATATTGGCGAGCAGGTTCAGGAAGGAAAGGCTCGGGAAATTCTGCATCGCAAGGAGTTTGATATTCAATTGCAAAAGTGGCTTCGTGAAATTCGTGAAGAGGCCTATGTTGAAATTAAAGAAACCGGAGCATCATGACAGAATTAACGGATGCCATGACAAATTCTTCACCGGATGGAAGGGGTATTATCGCGATCACACCGGGTGAACCTGCCGGTATTGGCCCGGATTTGTGTGTCCGGCTGGCGCAGGAAAAGGCAGGTGAAGACGTTCTGCTGATCTGCGATCCGCAACTGTTGGAGTCTCGGGCGAAAACTCTGGGTTTGAGTATCGACATCGAACTGTACGAGAACGAAACTTCACTCGTTCGCTTCGGGGAAGGCAGGGTGACTGTTGCTCCCGTCCCCATGCCCTCTCCCGTTTCTCCGGGTGAGGCTGTGACCGGGAATGCCCGGTACGTTCTGGACACCCTTCGCCGGGCCGTAGCAGGCTGTATGCGAGATGAATTTTCCGCCATGGTAACCGGGCCGGTTCACAAGGGCGTGATTAACGATGCCGGGGTTGCCTTTACCGGACACACGGAATTTCTCCAGCAACTGGCCGGGGTATCTCGTGTTGTTATGATGTTGGCGACTGAAGGATTGCGAGTGGCGCTTGCGACCACTCATTTGCCTCTGAAAGATGTTTCTTCCCTGATTACTCGTCAACGCCTGACCCAGGTGATGAATATTCTTATTTCGGATTTGCAAACCCGGTTTGGTATCGCCAGGCCGAAAATCCTGGTCGCCGGTCTGAACCCTCACGCGGGTGAGGGAGGCCACCTTGGTATGGAAGAAATAGAAATCATCGAGCCTGTTATGGCACAGTTTGCCGCGCATGATGTCGATCTGGTCGGCCCCTTGCCGGCAGATACCCTGTTTACCGAACATTTGCTCCGCGATGCGGATGCGGTATTGGCCATGTATCACGACCAGGGGCTTCCTGTTCTCAAGTATAAGGGTTTCGGCCGTTCTGCCAATATTACTCTCGGTTTGCCGTTTATTCGCACTTCGGTGGATCATGGAACCGCATTTGATCTGGCGGGCACCCTGAATGCCGATTTGGGAAGCCTGCGTTATGCGGTTCAAACCGCCCGGGAAATGTCGGCAACCCGACAGAGGCCATGCCAATGAGCAAGCATCAGGCAGGACATCGAGCCAGGAAACGGTTTGGCCAGAACTTTCTTCATGACAAAATGGTGATTGGCACTATAATTCGCCATATCGATCCGCAAAAAGGCCAGAGACTGGTTGAAATCGGCCCCGGAATGGGTGCGCTGACCGAAGAGTTGTTGTTGGCAACCGATGGAGAACTCGATGTCATCGAGCTGGATAAGGATCTGGTTCCCATACTTCGTACCAAATTCTTTAACTACCCCCGGCTGACTATCCATGAGGGAGATGCGCTGAAATTTCCGTTCGGGACACTCCTGCGCAATGATGGCGAAAAAATACGCGTGGTTGGAAACCTGCCCTATAACATATCGACACCACTGATTTTTCATCTGTTACGTTTTTCTTCCCTGATTTCGGATATGTATTTTATGCTCCAGAAAGAAGTGGTAGAGCGGATGGCGGCGGGTGTTGGTGACAGCGCCTACGGTCGATTGGGCATAATGGTTCAGTATTATTGTCGTGTGACCCCCCTGTTTATGGTTCCCCCCGGCGCGTTCACTCCCCGCCCCAAAGTAGATTCGGCTGTTGTACGCCTGATACCGCACACCGAAAAGCCGGTCAGGGTGAAGGATGAAAAAGTGTTGGAGACCGTGGTGAGATCGGCTTTTACCAAGCGCCGAAAAACAGTTCGTAACGCTTTGTCAGGCTTTATCGATGCTGATGCTATCGAGTCTCTTGGTATCAACCCGGGGCTTCGGCCGGAAAATCTGTCGTTGACGGATTTCGCTCTGGTTGCAGATTGGCTGCATGCGCAAAGTGTGCCTCGGAACAGGTAATTCAGGTTTGGGGATGTAACGCAATGGCTACTTATGCTGTGGGTGATTTACAGGGCTGCCTGGCTCCGTTGAAAGTGTTGCTTGAGAAGGCAAGATTTAACCCGAAGAAAGATACACTATGGCTAACCGGAGATTTGGTGAACAGGGGGGGCGAGTCTCTGGAATGCCTGCGTTTTGTGCGCGATATGGGAGATAGTGCGGTTACCATTCTTGGTAATCACGATTTGCATCTTTTGGCCATTGCGTACGGTAATCAGAAGGCCAGACGAAAAGATACGCTTCAGCAGGTTCTGGATGCGCCTGATTGTGACGAGCTGCTTTCCTGGCTGGTCAGTCGGCCCCTGATCCATTTTGACAAGGGTGGCAATCGCTTATTGGTGCATGCCGGGTTGCCTCACACCTGGACATTGAAGAAAGCGTTAAAGCGGGCTGCCGAGGTGGAGGCTGCGCTGGCGGACAAGACCCGGCGAAGGAAATTTTTCAAGAATATGTACGGTAATCTTCCCGCCAGCTGGTCTGCTGATTTAACAGGCGATGATCGCTTGCGGGTTATCACCAATTATCTGACTCGGATGCGATTTATCAGTAAAAGTGGTGAACTTGAGCTGGTATCCAAGTGTTCACCGTCCGATGCTCCTCCGGGGTACAAACCCTGGTTTCAGTTTGACCGCCAGGATTCGGTGCGCATTGTTTTCGGGCACTGGGCTGCGTTGCAGGGCTTGACCCGAAAAGATCAATTCGAGGCGCTGGACACGGGGTGTGTCTGGGGGAACTGTCTGACGCTGAAAAATCTGGATACGAACCGGGTTTATACCGCCAACTGTGCTGAATACAAGTAATAAATCGACTGGATACCTGACTTCGGAGGCCGTTGCCCTATGAGAGTGTTTTTCCTTTTTTTAACCTGTGTGCTTCTCGCTCTGGCGGTCGGGTTGGCCGCCGTCGGCGCACATGCCATTCCCGATGGAGCTGTCAGATCCTGGGGTGCGGCGAATCAATTGCATTTTTATCACGCTTTGGGCATGTTTGTGCTTTTGCTGTTGCCCATAAAGCGTGCCGCCATGTTGCTCTATCTGGCTTTGTTTTGCATGTTGGCAGGGCTGGTTTTGTTCAGCGGTTCAATTTATCTCAGGGTGTTTTCGGGTGTGGAAATCATTGAGGGAATGTCTCGTCTGGTTCCGGTTGGCGGGAGTTTGTTAATACTGTCCTGGTTGCTGGGCGCTGTGGTTGTTTTGCTCAATGCACGGACTCTTGGCGCCGGCTCGGTAGGCAATATCAAGGCCGGGAATAAAAGACAGGCGGGAAATGCAGGATAGAGAGTATCTGTTCATGCCTCCGGGGGCGGTCTGCGCAGGAAGAGTAACAGTATCAAAGACAAGCAACTCGCGAGAGTGGGTTAACGACAGGTTGATTGGCGGATGCAGTGGAATAAAAAACAGATCGTAACAGCGATTCGGCCCTTTTCATTGGAAGGCGAGGCTGAGTTAACAAAGATGGAGCAGGAGTATTGCTTCTTCTATGGTATCGATTTTTACCGAACGCTACCGGGTGTAACCCAAAGACTGGGCTTTTTTTCTTCTCTGGGCTTCAAGGTGGTGATGCATTATTTTTCACCGTCAGATGCGAAGGGAACCGTGCTGGTCATGCATGGTTACTTTGACCACGTTGGACTATATCGCCATTTGATCCGATTTCTGTTGCAAAAAGGCTATGCGGTGGTTTGTTATGATCAGCCCGGCCATGGTTTATCCTCCGGTGATGAAGCGGCGATCAAAAGCTTTGCTCATTATCAGGCTGTGCTCAATGATTGCCTGAATATTGTCAAAAGCAACCTGGTTCAGCCCTTGCACGCGATTGGCCAGAGTACCGGTGCTGCGGTGTTAATCGACTATTACCTGGCTTTCGGGCTGGATCAGGATTCGGGTGCATTTGACCGGGTGATTCTGTTGGCACCACTGGTTCGCCCGGTTGGCTGGAAAGCGGCTTTGCGTTTACATGCGTTGTTAAGGCCCTTTTTTACTACCTGGAAAAGGGACTTGAGAAAGAATACCGGTGATAGTCAGTTTCTGCGATTCTTGCACCATATCGACCCATTGCAAAGTAAAACCATTTCTGTTGCCTGGGTCACCTCCTTGAAACGATGGATTCCCCGAATCGAGTCTTCAGCTCCCGTGGATATGGAGTTGACCGTCATCCAGGGCGAAGAGGATGGTACAGTGGACTGGCGCCATAATCTGATCGTGCTGAATCGCAAATTCCGTAAAACACAGGTGTATTATTTGCCGAAAGCCGAGCACCATCTGGTGAATGAGTCCCCTGAAATCAGGGAGAAAATGCTCGATATTATAAAGCGAGTATTTGATGCCTGATACCGGATGCGTGCACAGTGTCGAGGGAAGGCAAAAGGCCCATTCGCAAGAACGGGCCTTTCAATTCCCGGGTAGGCCCTGTGCAAGCAGGGCTGTCCGGGCCAGGGCCCTGAATAATGCCCTATAACGCCCTGAAAACCCTAGAACAGCACCCTGCAGCGAATCGTTCCCTTGACTGACCGAAGCTTCTGCAATGCGAGTTCACTGTAGGCCTTGTCAACGTCAACGACAACATAGCCAACCCTGTCATTGGTTTGCAGGAATTGGCCGGAAATGTTGATGTTGTTTTCGGAGAATACATTGTTGATTTCAGACATAACGCCCGGAACGTTTTCGTGAATGTGGAGTAATCTGTGTTTGTCCGGGTGCGCAGGCAATGCCACTTCGGGGAAGTTGACGGAGGTGACGGAGGTGCCCGTATCACTGTAGGTCGCCAGTTTTTCGGCGACTTCGTAACCGATGTTTTCCTGGGCTTCCATGGTACTGCCACCCACATGAGGTGTCAGTATGGTGTTGTCAAATTCACGCAGGGGAGAAACAAACTCTTCCTCATTGGATTTGGGTTCAACAGGGAAGACATCAACGGCTGCGCCTGACAGTTTGCCGGATTGCAGTGCTTCGCACAGTGCCGGGATGGCGACGACCGTCCCGCGAGCGGCATTGACAAGTACGCTGCCCTCTTTCATTCGGGCAAATTGTTCGCTGGCCATCATATCTTTGGTGGCGGCAGTTTCGGGCACATGCAGGGAAACAATGTCCGCGCTGTCGAGCAGTTCATTGAGTGTGCCAGTCTGCTTTGCGTTGCCCAGGGGGAGTTTGGTGACCACATCATAGAAAATGACCTCCATTCCGAGTGATTCAGCAAGTACGGAAAGCTGGGTGCCAATGTTGCCATAACCCACGATACCGAGTTTTTTCCCTCGAATTTCGTAGCTGCCTGTCGCTGACTTGAGCCACTCGCCCCGGTGCGCCTTTGCATTTTTTTCGGGTATGCCACGTAATAGCAGGATCGCCTGGGCCAGCACCAGTTCTGCCACGCTCCGGGTGTTTGAGTAGGGAGCGTTGAATACAGCAATACCTCGCTCGAGTGCCGCAGTTAAATCAACCTGATTGGTACCAATGCAGAAGCAGCCCACCGCAACCAGTTTGCCTGCGGCTTCAAAAACAGCTTTTGTCAATTGGGTGCGTGAACGAATACCAATAAAATGAACATCGGCAATCTTTGCGATCAGTTCTTCTTCCGAGAGTGAGGACTTCAGGCTTTCGATGTTGGTGTAACCCGCTTTTTGCAGAGTTTCAATCGCAGACTGATGGACACCTTCAAGAAGAAGGAATTTGATTTTACTTTTGTCCAGAGAGGTTTGCAGCGTATTCGTGGTCATGTTTAAAGGGTCACCTTTACTATG
The DNA here is from genome assembly GCA_002747395.1 of Pseudomonadota bacterium. Classification (GTDB taxonomy): domain Bacteria; phylum Pseudomonadota; class Gammaproteobacteria; order Pseudomonadales; family Oleiphilaceae; genus LZORAL124-50-18. The sequence continues at coordinate 95,300 of PDPE01000032.1, read as the reverse complement.
TATTGATACAATGTATCTACCCACAGAGACTGACGCCGGGCGGGGTGAGTAGTTACGACACAATTGCCATTGATTACATTTGCCATTAATTACATTGACCCTGAAAATGCGAGTCGGTATAAACGGGCGCGTTATGATACCATAAATTCTGCAAGGCTCTAGTCTTTTGCCTGGGAGAGATAGAAGACAGGGCTGAAAAATCAGTGACACAGACAATTAAACAGTCAGGTAAAGTGAATGAGTAAATTGGATAAAGCGGCAATAATCGAACAACTTGCCACTCTGGTGGATGAAGGAAAAATCCGAACGGATGAGGATTCGTTGTCTACTTTTGGTAAAGACTGGACAAAAATTCATACTCCCAGGCCTTTGGCTATTGTCTTTCCAAAAACAACAGAGCAGGTTCAGGCAATAGTCAAATTTGCCAATGAGCAGCAGTTGGCTCTGGTTCCCTCCGGTGGTCGAACCGGCCTGAGTGGTGGTGCGGTGGCCGACAATGGTGAGGTTGTGGTCGCCTTTGACTATATGAACCGGATTCTGGATTTTAACCGCAGCGACCGTTCCGTTGTCTGCCAGGCAGGTGTGGTGACAGAGCAACTGCAGTTATTTGCAGAAGAACAGGGGCTGTACTATCCCGTTGATTTTGCGTCTGCCGGCTCCAGCCAGCTGGGCGGCAATCTGTCAACCAACGCCGGAGGAATTAAAGTCATTCGCTATGGTATGAGCCGTGACTGGGTACTGGGGTTGAAAGTGGTGACCGGGAAAGGGGATATCCTCGATTTGAACAAAAACCTGGAAAAAAACAACACGGGCTATGACTTGCGCCACCTGTTTATCGGTGCAGAAGGCACACTCGGCTTTATCACTGAGGCGACCATGAAGCTGACCAGAAAGCCTGATAACCTGACTGTACTGGTATTGGGGCTGGCCGATATAGGCGATACCATGGATGTGTTGCAGGCCTTTCAGGAGCGCACTGATCTGACCGCCTATGAGTTCTTTTCTCACCAGGCCATGCAGCATGTGCTGGCACACAATGAGGTAAGTGCACCCTTTGAAGGTGTCGCTCCTTACTACGCACTGCTCGAGTTTGAAGCGATTTCGGATGCTTCGGTCGAGGAAACGATGAAAATCTTCGAACACTGCGTGGAACAGGGTTGGGTTGTTGATGGTGTTATGAGCCAGAGCGAAACCCAGGCGCAAAATCTGTGGCGGCTGAGAGAGGGTATCTCCGAGTCCATTTCCATTCATACGCCCTATAAGAATGATATTTCGGTGGTGGTCAGTAAAGTGCCGGTCTTTCTTGAAGAGATTGATGAGGTGGTTCGCACGCATTACCCGGATTTTGAAATTATCTGGTTCGGGCATATTGGTGACGGGAACCTGCATTTGAATATTCTCAAGCCTGCGGATCTGGCCAATGAAGATTTCTTTGCCAGGTGCGAAGAAGTGAACAAATGGGTGTTTGATATTGTGGCAAAACACCAGGGCAGTGTTTCTGCCGAACATGGTGTCGGTCTGACCAAGAAAGACTACCTGACTTACACCCGAAGTGAGCAGGAAATCGCCTATCTTAGAGGCATCAAGCGGGTGTTTGACCCGAATGGTGTTATGAATCCGGGGAAAATTTTTGACCTGCAGGATAAGTGAGTGAACAGATTTCCCCGTTTCGCTGGTGATGGTGCGTATCCGTACCCTGTGGGCAAGGTGGTGTGTGTCGGTCGAAACTGTGCGGAACACGCAAAAGAGCCGGGCAATCCGGTGCCTGAGTCTCCCTTGCTGTTTATCAAGCCTGCCAGTGGCGTGGAGCCGGGGGATATCGAGCTTACCGGAACCCCGAAAGGAGCAGGAAAGTTGTTGGCTGGTGATCAGATCAGGATGAGCCTGGGCGATCTTGTATCAACCTGTGGTGAGGTCAGGTTTTCCGATGGCTAAAAATAAAACCGTAACCAGTCGCACCGGGCGATTTATGAAACTGGCGGGAATGACTGCCTCCGTCGCCAGTCGTTATGCTGCGGGCAAGGTCAGGGATGCGTTTGCTTCGGAAGAAAATCTGGCGCAGCGTCAGTCCCGTGACTACGAAAAAATGGCAGATAACATCACCAAAACCCTGGGTGAACTGAAGGGGGCTGTGATGAAAGTGGGCCAGATCGCCTCACAGACCCAGGACTTTTTGCCTGCAGAGTTTTCCAGGGCGCTTCAAAAGTTGCAAAAAGAAGCCCCTCCCATGCCCTATGAGGTGATTGCGCAACAGATTGAAAGCGAACTGGGAGACAGACCGGAACGTCTGTTTCGCCGGTTTTCCAGGGAACCCTGTGCTGCGGCTTCGATTGGTCAGGTGCATGATGCGGTCACCGAAGATGGCAGACAGGTGATTGTTAAAATTCAGTATCCCGGCGTGGATTCGTCTTGTGATTCGGATTTGAAGCACCTGCGCACAACGCTGAAACTGGGTGGCTTGCTGAAAGTACCCAAAGAAAGTGTTGATCAGCTTTTTAACGAGATTCGCGAGCGCATTCACGAAGAGCTGGATTATGAAAACGAAGCCCGGAATATTCTTGCCTTCCAGGAGTTTCACCGAAATGATGAAAAAGTGCTTGTTCCCCAGGTTGTCCCGGAGTTTTGTTCGCGTCGTGTGCTCACCCTTGAACGCATTGATGGGGATCATATCAGCCAGGTTGACGACACCCGCTATCCACAGGAAGTGCGCAACAGGATAGGTCATCAGATTTTCACCACAATGGCGGATCAATTGTTCCGGTTTCAGTGTATTCATGGTGACCCTCACGCAGGTAATTTTGCTTTTCGGCCGGATGGTACACTGATCATGTACGACTTCGGCTGTGTTAAAAAACTGAAGCCGGAGATTGTCACAGCCTACCGGGCGGCGCTGATTGCAGGGTTGAATGCAGACTACCTGAATCTCGATCAATGTCTGATCGATCTTGGCGTGCGAGTGGAAGACAAGCCTGCTGTGGATGAGGCCTACTACGCCATGTGGCGGGATATCTTTGTTATTCCTTTTGAAAGCAGCCATCGGCACTATGATTTTGCACAGGCAGACTTGCACACCAGGGTTGCACGCAATGCTCACACGGTGTTTAGCCACATGGAGTCATTCAAGCCTCCGGTGGATTCCATTTTTATCGACAGGATGATTGCAGGGCATTACTGGATGATGAAAAAACTGGGAGTTCAGGCTGCCTTCAGGGGTGAGTTGGAACGCTATATCGGAAAACTGTGAATTTTGCCTGCTTTTACACTCTTTTCATCATCAGGTTTGTGACTTTGATTCGATGAAATAAATGCAGTGCCCGTTCTGATATGGTAACTGCTCACACAGAGGCTTGTGCCGGGCGTGTGAGCAGTTACCCGTATCGCTGAAGGCCGCAGCAGTTATTCGACAATTAACGCATTGATCATTTTCTGGCCAAGGTCAGTATGATGCTGCATGGTTGAGAACTGTCTGGTGAGAGCTTCCGGGCCAAAAGCATACACTGGCACAGGCGCGGCCGTGTGAGTGCCATTTGCCCAGGAAACACTCTGCCTGTTTGCCAGTTCGCGAGCAATCAGCGCTCCCGTGTCCTCATCAGCATACACGTAGAAATCAGAGAAGTCGTTAAATTTGGGAATATTGGTGGCACTCAGGTATTTGTGGTCAGGATGAACGTCTTCAGCCGGTACCTGATAGCGGGCAGCAATACGCTTGCCGGACTCGGTGTCGATATGGAAGTCTTTATGCATGCTGGCATTCACTTCTTTTACCCAATCCGCAGCGTCCGTGTCAGAGAAATCCCAATTGCCGTTTACTGCGCTCAGGATGTCGTAGAAAGATCGCTTCTGTGCGTAAATTTTATCCAGCGTTGCCAATGCGCCGAAGTTGTACTGGGGCTTGTAATCAACGGGGTTACCGTCGCCGTCAATCATGCCGTTTCCACTCAGGGTCACCGCTTTGGGAATGTTATGTTTATGATAGGAAAAGCCAAAGCCACCGGTTTCGTGGTCAGCGGTCACGATAACCAGAGTATCATCCCGCTCGGCCACCCATTCGTATACGGCCTGCACGGCTTCGTCAAACTTCAGCATTTCGTGCAACAGCCAACCGGTGTCGTTAACGTGACCTGCCCAGTCAATCTGACCACCTTCTACCATCAGGAAAAAACCGTCCGGGTCTTTGGACAGGATATCCAGGGCCTTTTTGGTCATTTCTACCAGCGAAGGCTCATCTGCACACTTGCTGCCGGGTTCTACGTTTTTGGCATTTTTACAGCGGGTGTATTCAATACCATCATTCATGGCAGAATCATCAAACAGGCCCAACAGTTTTCCCTCGGTGACGGCAGCCATTTGAGCCTTGTCGAAGGCCAGTTTATAGCCTGCATTTTTAGCTTCGGTAAACAGGTTGCGGGTGTCGTCAGCGCTGCGTTTGGACTTTTTAATTACATGAGCCGGGGCATCCAGTTCTTTGGCCAGGGCACCAAAGTCTTTAACTTTGGGAGCCCAGTGACGGGAACCGCCGCCCATCATTACATCCACACCTGCTGCCAACATATCTTCGGCTATTTCGTTTTCGTAAGAACGATGTGGCCGATGAGCCGCAAAACCGGCTGGCGTGGCGTGAGTGACTCGTGTGTCAGTAATCAGGCCTGTTGCCTTGCCCATTTTTTTGGCTTTTTCCAGGATGGTTTCCAGTTTGTTACCTTGACCATCCAGGCCAATTCCTTCAGAAATGGAGCCTTGACCTGTCGCCAGCTGAGTGGCGGAGCAGGCTGAATCTACCACCAGGCTCGGGTTGGCGCCAACAGGAGCCGTCATTGACAAGCCAACATGGCCGTTATTGGCCAGTTTTTGCAGGCCAGTCGTTTTGACTATGTTGGCTGCGTTGGCCGGAGAGCGTCGGGCGTACTCTTCCAACAGGCCGACCTGTTGAGCTCCCATGCCATCACCGATCATCAGGATCAGATTTTTGACCTTTCCCTGATGATTGCTTCCCGAGTCCGATTTCGAGTCCAAATCGGGACTGCCGGTACACGCAACCAGCATGGTTGAAGCCAGAACTGCAGCCGATAGTGTGGTTGGTTTTTTCATAGACTTCCAGATGCCTTTGTTGATTAGTTGGATGGTATATTGATCGGTTGACTGGTATTGATCGGTTGAACGGTTCCAGGTTTTTCATTTTATAGTCCGATTGGAACCGGATTATAAAAATTCCATATGACATTTATGTGTCATCTGTGAGGGCGGTACCTGATCGCGGGTCGAAATAAAAACGGCGGGCCCTTTTCGGCTCACCATTTTTATTTCTGCCATCAGGATGTTCTGCTATTTGCTGTACAGCTCGCGCCATTGGCAACGGCTGATTGCGCATAAGCAAACCAAAGGCAAGTTAGAGATTGCTGTGAATTCCGTAATCCTTGCCATATTGCTCAACAACAAAGTCAATATCCTTGTCGCCACGCCCTGACAGATTTACCAGGATGGAGCCTTTTTCACCTCGTTGTGCGAGTTTGAGTGCGTAGGCCACCGCGTGTGAAGATTCAATCGCAGGTATAATGCCTTCCCGACGGGAGAGTTCAAAAAAAGCATCAATCGCTTCCTTGTCACTGATGTCCGAGTAGTTGACCCGTTTAGTGTCTTTCAGGTAGCTGTGCTGTGGCCCGACAGAGGGGTAGTCCAGGCCGCTGGCTACGGAGTACACTTCCTGTGGCTCACCTTTCTCATCCTGCAGCATGTAGGATTTAAAACCATGCATGACACCGGGCTGTCCCCTGGAAATGGTTGCTGCATGTTCCCCATCAATGTTGATATCACGGCCTGATGGCTCGACACCGTGTAACTTGACGCTTTCGTCTCCCAGGAAAGCGGTAAAAATGCCCATTGCATTGGAACCACCACCTACGCAGGCAACAATATTGTCAGGCAGTTTACCCTGCATTTGCAGGAACTGTTCTTTGGCCTCATTTCCGATAATGGACTGAAAATCACGAACCATCATGGGGAACGGGTGCGGGCCAACGACAGAGCCGATTGCATAAAGCTGGGTAATGGGGTCTTTCACGTAGGCTTCAAAGGCGGCATCGACCGCTTCCTTTAATGTTTTTCGGCCATGCGTTGCCGGAATGACATTGGCGCCCAGAATGTGCATGCGAACCACATTGGGGTGTTCTTTTTTGATATCCACTTCGCCCATATAAATGTCACATTCCAGACCAACCAGGGCTGCGGCTGTGGCCAGAGCAACACCATGCTGACCGGCGCCGGTTTCAGCAATAAGCTTCTTTTTGCCCATTTTCTTCGCCAGCAAGGCTTCACCCAGACAATGATTGATCTTGTGAGCGCCGGTGTGGTTGAGGTCTTCGCGTTTCAGGAAGATATCAGTGCCGCACCTGGCGGACAGGTTCCTTGCATGAAAAATCGGGCTGGGCCGACCAACAAAATGTTGGTAAAGATGAGTCAGTTCATTTAAAAAATCGGCATCCTCACGAATCTCTCGATAGGCCTGCTCAATTTCGTCCATGATGCTTTGGAGTGCTTCTGGCAGGAAAGCGCCACCATATTCACCAAAATAGCCTTTATCATCCGGCAAAGCATGGTCAAACGTGTTTTTCATGTATCCCCCTGTGGTGTTCAATGATCAGTTTAACCGATTGTACCAAAAAGCAGCCAGAGTGCATTTATTTCAGGTAACCGGGGCTTCTTTTACCGGTATCTGACACACCCCTTGCCTTATGAAATCAATCAATCCGTTGATTGTAACTCGGGTGCCATACTCAAATAACACTGAAACAAAATGGAAAAGACCATGCCAGCCGCGCAATTCCCCGCACTCGATCTGGCGACTACCTGAAGCAGGAGCGTAAGGCTACTGAAAAAAACGAATACCTGAATGGTCGTGTTTATGCGATGGTCGGCGCAAGTTGCGAGCATAACCAATTGGAGTTCAATCTCGCAGGTTTGTTACACGCCCAATTACGGGGAGGCTTTTGCTCGGCTTTTGTCAATGGTATGCGGGTGCGTTCCGGTACGATCGAGGAGGAAAATTTGCCCATTGCCGGCGAATTAAATCATTGCGTGAATATGTTTTGATTACCCGGGATCGTTATAGCATTGAGCGTCATGAGCGAAGTGACGGTGGTTTGTGGACTCTCTCGGAAGTCAGCACTCTGGATGCGGCTATAGAGCTGACGCATATTAACGTGGTACAACGCGGATTGGCTTCATTCATATCTTGGGTACAAGAGCCCGGCTCAGTATGAAAGTGAAATTGTGCTGATGAAAAAAGTTGCTTAACCGGAGTGTACAGATTCTCTTGACCACGTCAGTATCTGGATCTGGCAAATACGGCCTTGGAGAACATATCGGGCAGACCTATTGAAAAAGCGTTTCTACCGAGTTTGCATTTTTAAGCCGTTGTCCAGTCGCCTCCGGGCACTCCCCAAATTTCAATGTTATCAGTTTTTCCAATGAGGCCGCCTTTCCTTCAATCTTTCCTTCGATCTTTCCTTCGATCTTTCCTTCGATTTTTCCTTCAATCCTTCCTTCAGCTTTTCCGCGAGCCTCACCTCTTGCCTCACCCCTCGCTTCGCCCCTTGCTTCAAGCTTTTCTGCAAATGTCATCAGTTCACTCCTTACCGGTTTTGGTAGCGCTTCTGCACTTTCCAGGAAACCATCAATGTCTTCCATGATAGCTGGTTTGTCCTTTTATCCGGCAGGTAAATACCAGGTCACTCATGGTTTTTTGTAATTGTTTGTCCAGATGGGTTTCATTTGACAATGCCAGCGAGTCGGCTTCCAGATGGCGAGACCATTTTTCAGGTAAATGAACATCGAAAAATGCGGATGAAAAACCCTGGTACTGCATCATGGTGCGGAAAAAACGATCATGGGGGTCGACAATGCCCGTGCTTTTATTCTGCTTCTGTTGTTCATCCTGATCGGGCATGGGTCTGACTTCCTTTATAAGTTTGCTTTCCATGATAACAGGATTTGGAGCGGGCAGTTCCTTTACACCAGCGTTTATCCCTGAACGAGAGACAATATCCGGGAGAGATTCGTCATGTGGATTACCCCTCGGATAACAAACGTCAGAAATTTGGCGTTATGTGAGGTCACCACCATCTCGTATGGTCGGAACATGTCATCCTTTTTTCGATCATTGTAAAGAAATGGCGCAGAATTTCGAACACTACCAAATCAGGCAAAATAGGAGTCCTCATCAAAGGTGCTCAACCAGCGGCTGTGAAAAACCACCATGCCGGTAACAAACATGCCATTAACGACACCCTCGGGAAACATCATCAAGGGCAAATAACGTAAGTAGTCGTGCCAGATTAACGAAAACGGGTGAATATCCAGTTGCCACATCATAAAGCTGCGGATAACATCGGTAAAGGCGTGGGTAAAGCCGGCGTTCAGAAAGCCCGCAACCAGAATATAGACAAAGGGGTTATGGGTGAGGCGACGATAGACAAACAGGTAAAACCCGTAGCTGAATAAAACAGGCAGGACGCTGTAGAAAAAGTATTGGTAACCCGCTTCTATCCAGGTGGTTTTTCCACTGATCACCATCAGGCATTGTGCCAGTGACGCTGCCATGAGTGCCAAAGGCCAGCCCATCATTAACATCAGCGAGGTATAACCCAGTATGTGAAAATACATGCCAGGCAGAACGCCCGCACGCATGTACCAGAAAACAGAGACGGCTACTACGCTCCCGAGAAACAGGTGCTGGGCAGCGAGATGGTGTGAAAACACAGACCAGTTAACCTGGCGGGCGGCAATGAGCAAGACCAGCAGGCTCAGCCCACCGCTGACAGCCAGTAATGTCTGTGGGAGCTGTGCGGTGATAGTTACAATGGGGGTCATACTCATCATCTATCTTACTATAGCAAATCATCTGATGTCATAGTGACACAGTCTGACAGGGTGGTTGGCAAATCCGTCGCATCCATAACCCGGCACAACATGACCGCAGTAATAATGGCTGACTCGGACTTGATGAAGTCGTATCTCACTTCATCTCTTTCGCAAGGAAGGCACTTGCAGATTCAGGCAATCGTTGCCGCGCCCTTCCCAATCATGTGGGATGGAGTCTTGAATTGCAATGTCTTTCCGGGTCTTTCATTTCGTTGAGTGGTCAGCGAAAGCAGTCAGGTTGAATATGCAAAGGTGACCGGGTGAGAATAGATGGGCCAGTCATGGAACGACCTTTTCCGCCAGTAATACCACCATCGAGAATCAACAACTTTTGCTTTCAGGCTTAAAAATTGATTATTGTCAGCATACCGGATGATAGTGCTGTGTTATTTTGCTATGGCGCTGATGTGGCAGTGGTTTCAGTCTTACTCAGTGCCTTGCATCAGTGATCACACTACAATAAGAGAATCGTCCCATGACTGAAGAAAACAACTCTCAACCCAAGACCGGCACGACCGCCTCTCCAACTGCTTCCGCGCCTTCAGGCACCACTTCCAGCCCTTCAGGCACGACTTCCACACCTCCAGGTTCTAAAGGAAGTGCTGAAAGTGCAAACCCGCGTACGGTCAGATTTGGCCAGAAGGATGTTTCTTTGGATGCCCTGCTGGGTGATTACCAGCGGCTTCTGGATCAGGAAAAGAAATATGCAAAAGAAATAAAAAAAGCAGTAAGGGTGCGAAGGCAGGAACGGTCCCTGAAGCCGTTTCAGGCCGAGCTGATTCAAATGCAGAATCACCTGGAAAAAACCAAAAGAAGGATGATTATTCTTTTTGACGGTCGAGATGCCGCAGGAAAGGGCGGTACCATACGCAGGGTAACGCGTTACATGAATGAAAAACACTATCGGATTGTTGCTCTCGGCAAGCCGACCGAGGAGCAAAGAACACAGTGGTATTTTCAGAAATATGTTTCTCATTTTCCACGAGGTGGAGAAGTTGTGCTGTTCGACCGTAGCTGGTACAACAGAGCGATGGTTGAAAAGGTGTTCGGGTTTTGCACCGAGGAAGAGTATTCAAACTTTATGAAAGGCGTGATCGAGTTTGAAAAAGATTTGATTCGCCAGGGAACTATTCTGGTCAAGTTGTATTTCAGTGTTGATAAGGAAGAGCAGGCAAGGCGTTTTGATCGACGCAAGTCCGATCCGCTAAGACAATGGAAGTTGAGTGAGATTGATATGCAGGCGCAGGATCGTTGGGACGATTTTACCGATGTGAAATATGAAATGCTCAAACACACAAACACCAATATTGCGCCCTGGTTCGTGGTTCGCTCCAATGACAAGTATCAGGCCAGGCTTAATGCCATAAAAGTGATCCTGAACTCTATTGATTATGACCGCCGGGATGATAGCCTGGATTTTGTTCCCAACCGGGACATTGTGATTTCAGGTGCGCGTGAACTGGAGATACTGGAGGCCGAACGGCTTGCCCAGGGAAAGCCTGTTACCCGATACTGACGGCTGTGACCTTACGCCGTTGTTTGTCGCTCCGAGGCGGAGTCGGTGTTTGTTGTGACCCGCTGCCAGGCCTGTCGTCTTGTTTGCGTCTGTTTTCCCGGTTATTTCCCTCAGTGGATATTTCCTTCAGTCAGTATGTCGGGAGGTGATGAGTTTCACCCGACAGGGAGGTTCGGGTTAAAAGAATTGGTCGATGTTCAGGAAAGATTGCATTCGCCAGATAACGCGACAAGTGCAAAAGCTTGTAAATGCTTGATAGAGGAACGGTATCGTGAGCTTACATAACTATACTCCTGACAGCACCCTGCGTCAGCTAGAAAAGAAAATGAAAATGGCAGCATCCTATGATGAATGGGAGGCGCTGGCCAGGCAGCATGACCTCCAATCCGGTGCCGAAAAGTGGAAGGGAGAGATGCAAAGCGACCTGTATGACTACAGGGAAATCGCTGCTCGCCTGGGTACCCTGAGGTCTTATCTTGCTGAAGGCCATGAACGAGAATTGCTCTATTCCTTGAATGAAGGTGTGCATGGCAATATGGGAGGGATGGGTAGCCCCATTATGTATGCCCAGACAAAGCTGGGTACGAAAAACGTAATCGATGAGTACGTATCAGCCATTGCCGACTCGATGCAGGTGATTGCAAGCTGCCCTGATACTATTATTTCGCACACTGAAAAACTGGACTTCTTCCGACGAGCGAGCCATTGTTATGGTCGTTCAACATTGCTGTTAAGTGGTGGCGTCGGGTTGATTTTCTTCCATCACGGGGTGGTCCAGGAACTCATTGACCATGACCTTTTGCCTCATGTGATCTCGGGCTCAAGTGCCGGTGCCATTGTCTCGGCTCAGCTTGGTACCATGACTGACAGCGAACTCAAAAGTGGCTATTTTATAAAAAAACGCTATACGGAGGTATTTCGGACACGATTTTTGAACCTGTTTCTGGGGCGCCTGTCCAGGCAGGAAATCTATGAGGCAAAAGAGCGCCTTCTGGACGAAATTGTACCCAGGGATATTACCTTCCAGGAAGCTTTCGAGTTGACTGGACGCTACATCAATATCTCTATTTCTCCCGCAGAAAAGCATCAAAACTCGCGTTTGATGAACGCGATTACCTCTCCCAATGTTTATATCCGCTCTGCTGTTTCTGCCTCATTCAGTGTGCCTGGCGTGGTTCCTTCAGAACGGCTGTATGCAAAAGGTTTTGATGGTAACACCCGGCCTTATCTGGAAAACCGTCGATGGGTGGATGGTTCGGTCTCGGGAGACCTGCCTATCAAAAGACTGTCTCGTCTTTACGGTGTGAATCACTCTATTGTCAGTCAGATCAATCCCTTTGTTGTGCCATTTATTGATGATATTAAAAGCAGGAACCGAAAAGGGTTTCGGAAGACCATGACAGCAGCCGGTCTGAATATGTTCAACGAAGGGCTCATTGTGGCAGAAAAGGTGCTTGATAAAGGCGGGGATATGGGAAATATTCTGTCTGCACAACTTGCCTTTCTGATTCGTATGATTGAGCAAAGCTACCTGGGAGATGTCAATATTATTCTGGATAATAGAGATTTTAAATGGCGGAATGTGTTCTTCGAATTCAAGAAGGGGGAAATCGAGGCGCTGATCCATGCTGGCAGGCGCAGTACCTGGCCAAAGCTTGCCATGATAAAAAATGCAGAGATTATTTCCAGCAAGCTGGATCGCATATTGGAGGAACTGAATGCTGCTACGATGGAAAGGGAGCAGCGAAGCGTGCACCATATTTATAACTAACGCATTTATAACCAGCTTGTTTGCTGTTTATCTGGCAGGGTTTTTTCTGTTTCTTTCCTTTCAGCAATACGTCAGGGTGCTTTGGGGGGCACCCTGCCTGTCGTTTTTCCCGTCAGGAATCAGGGTTGAGACAGCATTTTTCTCAGCTGCTCAACGTCTTCGGCAAGTAGTGCCGGGTCACAGTCACGAATGCCCATAAATGTTGGCGTGATGCCTCTTTTATGCAGCTCTTTCTGAAGCTCTTTCATGAATACTCCCGAAGCGGTTAATAGCCTTCCATCCATATCACAGTGAACAGCACATCCGGGGCTCTTCGGGTTTCCTCCAAGTATCGCCAGAATTTGATAACCCTGTGCAATGTAGTCTTCGACCCGATCTGCAATTTCGACACTTATGCGCCCGCAACAGTCACGCCCCTCCGGTGTGTCCAGTGCATCACGAATGGATTGTCCGCGTTTGCGCTTTCTGTTAAAACCCAGAAATTTCATTTCCGGGCAGGGCAAGGCCAGAATACCTGTGTGGTATTCGTTGCACAGTTGAAGGATTGGCCAGTTCATTGCGGGGCATTCGGCCGCCCCTGCATCCCGAGCATTCTGGTTCAGAATGCACTCAATCACCATGACCATTTTGCCGCTGCGATTATCCTGTATCTTCCGAACCGATACTTTCCTTTTGAACAGTTTATGAAGGGATTTCAGCATATAGCCATGCTTTTCTGACTTTGTTTTTGAAATATGTTTTCAAAACAGGTTTTCAGGATTTGTTGCTGCCAGGAAGCCGTATTGACCTGAGATGACCAAAGTGCATTGCATGATGCCCTGTGGTCATCCACAACAGCCCGGAACCGGTATATGTCTGGTTTATGAATGTGAATGTTTTATCCAGGTCTTGTTGATTGAATGAACTTATGCATTTTAAATTTTCCTTATGGACTGACGAATAAAAAGGAACAATTTCATCACAGTCAACAAGACCTTTACACAACGATTTATCACCTTCCAGGGAAACAACCGAACCGCTTTTCAGTGATTTGATAACGTGAATGATTGAGTGCTCCAGCGTCATGACATGTTTGACAATATCAGCAATACTGACATTTCTTGCCTGTCCGTGGAATAAAAAACTGTCCCATGGACTGGAAATAAATTTCCAGTCTTCTGTTGTAAGTGAAGCCAGAAAATCAAGTGTATAAACGACTTGCTGGTTAAAAAGCGAAGTAACCAATTTCAGCTCGCTCAAAATACACCCCCTCCTTATTGCTGGGTCAAGTTCGCAGTTCTTCTTTACCGGTCGGTCAACTGCGCCAGTTTACTGTTGACTGAAGCTACATTTTTTTTCGATAAATTTTTTCCGCATCAGGCTTGGCCTGCCAGGGCAAGCCCGAATTTTGCCAGCCATTTTTGATGCGGAAACCTTTTTTGGGTCCTTCTTTGACCTTGCCTCCCTGAAAACCGTGAATCACATATCTGGCATTGGGGAATCCGTTCTCTCTGAGGTAAAGTGCGCCGGGTTTACCACGCTCGCTTCCCGAACGGCACATGGTGACAATCATGGCATCATCACCAAGGTGTTTTTTCTTCAGCAGTGCTTTTATGTCTTTGACAAAGTCGGGGTTTCTGAACAGCTTGAAGCGGTTTTTCTTGCTATCCCACTGATTTCTGTTGACCATCAGATAGGGAATATTGCTGTCAACCTCATTGGTAAAACCGGTAAACATAATTTCCACCGGGTCTCTCACGTCAATAAACACGATATTGTCGCGGTTCTTCTGCAAAATAGTGTCAAGCTGTTGAACACTCACTCCCAGGTCGTCACTATAAGCATTCGGCTGCACCAACAGTAAACATGCTATGGCAAGCCACTTCAAATAAACTGTTTTCATTATATTTCCCCCGACCAAATGGATCGTTTAAAAAGTAAACACTCTGGTGTTTTTGTCCAGCATAAGCGCTGCAATTTCAGGCGGTTTGGCAACGCCAACTCCTTTCATCAGGTCTGCCTTGGTATAGTTGCTATTAGGTAAATAGAGAGCACATACACTAACGCTGGCTCCTCCCTTGCGCAGCTTGCCAAGCAGCATTTTGGGGGATACATTTTTGGGTTTCAGCTTTTGGTTGTCTGCCTTTTTCGCCAGTGCCAGGTCACCCGCTTCGTCACAAAGCAACACCCGCACCCTGGCTCCCTGTGCCTGCATGGTGTTACCCAGCACCATCGCCATGCCCTGGGTTTGTAAAGAGTTACTGGATAGTATCACCAGTGTGTTTGGGACTTTTCCGGTATCGGCAATAGTGCCTGTGGCAAACAGACTTGTTAGTAAAAACAAAAGTGATATTTGAATAGTCGGTTTGATTTTCATCATCAATGCCTTCCTTTTTCACGGTTAAAAAACGGAGTTGTTCAGTCAACTATTCCGGTACACAAATCTTGTTGTTGATAAATGCTTTTGCGGTTTTTATGACAAGCCAGGCCATCAGTGCAGTTAGCAAAATCAGTAGCAGGCAGGAAAACCACCAGAATACGGCATTGCCACTCACAGCGGCTACTTTTATCGTAGCGACGGTGAATGCGGCTGATGGAAATGAATAGGCCCAGCTGGCCAGAGAAAAGGGTGCCTGAACGAAACGGTGATAATTAGTGAGTAATAACAGAGCGGTGAACAGGGCTATATAGTAAAAAAAGTGGGCTGCGGCATCGAGCGTACCGACCAGACCGGCATAAGAAACCAGTGTGAGTGACGGAGGAGCAAGAAAAATAAACAGTGTAGGGAGCATCGGAGCAGGCAACCCCGGTTCCCGGAAAAACAGCCTTAGAAAAATAAGCGTGGACAGCACGACCCAGAAAAAAATACCAATCGAGAAAAAGAACCAGCTTGATTCCTGGAACCCGAGGTAGGCACCTCCAATCGGTGCAACAATATTTCCTACCACCGGGATGAACCAGGTGGGGTTAATGTCAGTCAGTGAGACTCCCTCTTTGAACAGCCATCGGTTCAGCACATGCAGAGTCAGCGTCAGTTGCAGTACTGCACCGGTGAGCCAGAGCAGCGTTGCAATCCGGGGCAGAGCGGTATGCCAGATAATTGCCATTAACAGGATACTCATGGATATGGCAGGGAAAAAATTGAGCAGCAGCGTATGCTGAAACTCTTGCTTTACCTTTTCCGGATGAGTCTGGTATTTCCTGAAATAGGAAACCAGAAGGATAGCAAATAACAGTGTAGTCGCACTCGCCAGAAGATAGCCGATAAACACGGAAAAGCCGCTTGCGGGCGCAATATTCTGCCAGGCAATCGATAATCCGGACAGCCCCATTATAGCGGCAAACCCGTTCACAGGTACGCAAGCCAGGCGCTCCTTCAAGGCAAGGGGAGTAACATCGTGGTTTTTTTCTGTAGCAGTTTCATTCATTGCTTTCTGTGCCTTTTGGTTGGCTTGGGTGATGGTTTAAACGATGGCAAAGTGAGTGCTTTTCCTGTGGTTATTCCGCAGACTATTATCACCGGTTTTTTTTCTGCGTTTTACGATCTTTGTCAATTTCAGACAGTCGATTGTGTTTTTTTCGGCAGAATTTGATATTTCGGGAAGACCGGAGCAAGCAAAAGCAGTGTAACAAGTGTAATACATAAAGGCAGCGTATTGCGGGTTACAGGTCAATGCTGAACCTGCAAGGCAGACAGTGCAATATCCCTGGCTTTATCGATCTCTTGCCGGTCAAGCTCGCTGATGGTTTTCAGTGCCTTTTCCGCCCGTTCGTATGACCTGATTATCGGGCCAAATTGCTCCTGCATTGCGCGGTCTATGGCCGCATAGACTTTTTCGTAGGCATCTTTTGGTGGTGCCCCGGTTGTTTCATTGATGGCTGCCAGGCAGGCTTTTGCTATGTCCAGATACAGCTTTTCCTTGCTTTTCATTTTCTTTCCCGTTTGCGAATTTGGGTGATCCTGATCACGCATTATAAAAATCGCAGGACAGAAAGCAAACCGGAGAAAAGCGTATTTTGTTCAGACTTCTTTTTTTTCGGTCATTTCCTGTTCAGTCACTTCCGGCTCGATGGTGGCTAAAGTTTGTCTTATTTTGACCTGATTACCTACCTGCACATTGAGGCTGGCCAGCGTACCGTCAATATCGGCCTTCAGGGGATGCTCCATTTTCATGGCTTCCAGTACAACCAGCGTCTGGCCGCAAGTGACGGTCTCCC
Organism: Pseudomonadota bacterium; assembly: GCA_002747395.1. GTDB lineage: Bacteria > Pseudomonadota > Gammaproteobacteria > Pseudomonadales > Oleiphilaceae > LZORAL124-50-18. The sequence continues at coordinate 78,900 of PDPE01000032.1, read as the reverse complement.
CCTCGCTGACCAGAATATCAACGATATTGCCGTCCATGCTTGCCACAATGCAGCCATTGCCAGTGGCAGATTCATTGATGGCTTCGGCGTGAGTCAGATCAGTATAATGGTAATAGACGCCATCCAGATGCAAGTAGACCTGTTCATCGACCGTAGCATAGCGGCATCGCCGACGAATGTCGGCCTGTTGCCAGGTGATCTCGCCAAAGTCGGGGGTGGTCGAATGCCCGGCCGAATGGTCAGGCGCTGTATTCAGTGAATCTACAGAGATAACTTCAATCACAGAAGTATTGTCGTTTTCGATCACCCTGTAGCTGTTATCCTCGGCAAACAGGGACAGTTCGGTAAGCATCTCGCCGGTTCGGAGTTCGTAGGGCCAGGGTGCGGGGTTGGCATTGCGCCAGTTCAGCAGGGTAGCCATTTGTTGCTGGCTGAACGACTTGCGGTAGAGCACGATGGCACAGAGTGCGGATGCCAAAGGATTGATTGCCGGCGGTTGCATGGACGCATCATTCTGGCAATGTTGCTCAATAAAACCTGTCGTTGCTTCGCCCAGAATAAATGCCGGTTTGCTGAGTGTCTCCAGCAAAAAGTGGCTGTTCACGGTGACTCCAAACAATGTGCTTTGTTTCAGAGCCTTGCACAGTCTTCGCCTGGCTTCTTCCCGGTTCGCACCATAGGCGATCACCTTGGCCAACATGGGGTCATAGAAGGGTGATACCTTCTGTTGCGACGAGATACCGCAATCAATGCGTATGCCTTCACCTTCAGCGGCCAGCCATTGTTCGATTTTTCCTGTCTGGGGAACAAACTGATCGGCAGGGTCTTCCGCATACAGTCGGGCCTCTATGGCGTGTCCGTTCAGCGTGATTTCATCCTGATGCAAGGGGAGAGGGTAACCAATAGCCACATTCAACTGCCAGGCGACCAGATCCGTGCCGGTAATCAGCTCGGTGACGGGGTGTTCCACCTGTAACCGGGTGTTCATTTCCAGAAAGTAAAAATTCTTTTCATTATCGACCAGAAACTCGACTGTGCCCGCTCCCACATACTGGCAGGCCTTGGCAGCCTGAACGGCCGCCTTGCCCATTTTTTCGCGTAGTGTTTTATCGACAAAGGGGGAGGGTGCTTCTTCAATGACCTTTTGATGCCGTCGTTGAATGGAACAGTCCCGTTCGCCCAGGTAGACTACATTGCCCTGTTTATCGGCAAACACCTGAATTTCGATATGGCGGGGATTGATAACGGCTTTTTCAATGATCAATTCACCGCTACCGAATGCATTGGTAGCTTCGGAACGTGCGGTTTTTATCATATCTGCCAGTTCAGCAATGTCATTGACCAGGCGCATTCCCCGTCCACCACCTCCTGCCGAGGCCTTTAGCATCACGGGCACGCCAATTTCGGTTGCCTGTTCAATCAGGGTGGCATCTGACTGATCTTCGCCTTCATAACCGGGGATACAGGGGACTCCGGCATCGATCATGGCAATTTTGGATAATCGCTTGCTGCCCATCAATTCAATGGCTGACTCGGGCGGGCCGATAAATTCAATGCTGTTTTTTTGGCAGAGCGCTGCGAAAGCCGCGTTTTCTGACAAAAATCCATAACCGGGGTGAATGGCATCGGCTCCGGTCCGGATTGCGGCATCAATGATTTTGTCGGCACATAAATAGCTTTCTCCGACAGGTGCCGGGCCAATACAGACCGCTTCATCGGCCAGCAGGGTATGCGGAGCAGAGGCATCTGCCTCACTGTAGACGGCAACGGTGTCAAACCCCATCTGTCTGGCGGTTCGTATCACTCTGACGGCAATCTCGCCCCGGTTGGCGACAAGGACTTTGCTAAAGGCAGGAAGCGTCTTTGGCATGGATGCCAAAGTCGAGCTTACAGGGATGTATTCACAGCGTCTTCCGGCGCAGACTGCCCGTGGAGGCGTGAGTAGATACCTTGTTTATTTATTTGGCTATTTGGCTATCGTCCTGAATTGCACTGCTGGTCAGCCTTCTGCCCAGGCCGGAAGCCGTTTCTGGATAAATGCTCTTGTGCCTTCCTGGCCCTCTGCTCCCTGAACCGATGCCGAGAAGTCTCTGGCAGCCTGATCCAGCAATGATTCCAGCGGCTGTTGACCGACTGATAACATCAAGGCCTTTGTTGTCGCGTTCGCCTGGGGAGCACAGCGTCTAATCTGTTGCAATACGTCATCCAGCGTACTGTCAATGAGTGCCTCGCTGGCGCAGCTATAGTGGACAATGCCAAGCCGGAGGGCTTCGTCACCGTCAATACGTGCTCCCAGCAGTGCGAGTCGCCTGGCCTGAGTCAGGCCGATTCGGGATACCACAAAGGGGGCAATTTGTGCCGGTGGAATACCCAGGCCGGTTTCCGGCAAGCCGAATCTGGCTCTTTGTGAAGCAATGGCTACATCCGAGACACAGGCCAGGCCGAATCCGCCGCCCAGTACGGCACCTTCCAGTACGGTAACAACCACTTGGGGGGAGGCGTTCGCCGTGGTGATCAGGCGGCCAAATTCCCGGTTCAGATGATAGAAAGGGTCAGTGTCGGTATCCTGTTTGCCGGCCAGGGCGCCGCGTGCGCTGGCCATATCGTTAATATCGCCTCCGGAACAGAAATTTCCTTCTGCACCTCGCAGCACAATGGATCTGATACTCAGGTCGGTTGCCGCGGCCTTGAAAACAGCCATTAGCTCATGCACCATTTGCAGGCTCATGGCGTTTTTTACTTCAGGTCGGTTGAGAGTCACCAGCAGGGCATGATCTTTGTGTTCAAGCAGCAGGGTGTCGGTCTGTGGTAATATCAATTCGCTCATTTCCAGATTCCTGATCAAGATTTCTTGCCGGGGAGTATTCCCATCAGTTTACAGATAATGCCCAACATGATTTCATCCGCGCCGCCACCGATGGAGACCAGTCGAAGATCACGATAAGTGCGTGATACCGGGTTATCCCACATATAGCCCATGCCACCCCAGTACTGCAGGCAACTGTCGGTGACTTCCCGCCCCAGACGACCGGCTTTGAGTTTGGCCATCGAGGCCAATTGAGTGGCATCCTTACCTTCGATGTACAGCTCACATGCCTGATAGATCAGTGCCCGTAAACAGGCGACTTCTGTCTGTAATTCTGCCATTCGGAAGTGAATGGCCTGATTGTCTATCAATGGCTGGCCGAAGGTTTTCCGTTCCCGACAATAGTCGATGGTCTGGACAATACAGTTTTCCATTGCTTTCAGCGCATTGGTTGCACCCCACATGCGTTCTTCCTGGAATTGCATCATTTGCATCATAAACCCTGTGCCTTCTGCACCAATGCGATTGCGTTGGGGAACGCGCACATCATCAAAAAATATCTGGGCGGTTTCGGAGGAGCGCATTCCCAGTTTGTCCAGGCGCGGTGCGACTTCTATACCGGGGGTGTTCATGGGTACGACGATGAGTGATTTGTTCTTGTGAACCTTGTCGTCAGAGGTGTTGGCAAGCAGGCAGATAAAGTCAGCCCTGGGTGCGTTGGTAATCCACATTTTTGTACCGTTGATAATGTAGTCATCACCGTCTTTTCTGGCGGATGTTTTCAGTCCGGCCACATCGGAACCGGCTTCCGGTTCACTGACACCAATGCAGCCAATGGCCTCACCCCGGATGGCAGGAACAAGAAATTCCTGTTTGATCTCCTCCGAACCAAAGCGCGCCAGTGCCGGCGTGCACATATCCGTTTGCACGCCGATGGCAAGCGGGACGCCGCCACAGTGAATTGACCCCAATTCTTCTGCGGCCACCAGGTTGTAACTGTAATCCAGCCCCATACCGCCGTATTTTTCCGGTTTGCTGATACCCAGCAGACCCAGGTTGCCCAGTTTTTTGAAGAGTTCATGGATGGGAAATTCACCGGCCTTTTCCCACTCATCTACATAGGGGTTGATTTCGTTTTCCACAAAATTACTGACGGTTCTGCGGATTTCCTTGTGTTCCTGAGTGAATAACATGGTTTTGTTGCCTCGTTCTTTATTGTCTATTTGATGGTGCTACTGTCTTTTTGATGCTGCCGGATACAGTGCAAACAGCGTTATCCCTATGCGTGATCGCCTTGTGCCACGCATTTACAGTCTGGCCACACCAAAGGTATTGGTGCGTACGGGTCGTATGGTGGCTTCGGCACAGATGTCCAGCAGGTAGGCCAGTAACTTCCGTGTGTCCCTCGGGTCGATTAAACCGTCATCCCAGAGCCTTGCAGTGCCGAACAGGGCAGTTGAGCCTTTGTCGAGCTTTTCTGCTGTGGCTTTTTCAATGGCATCCAGCATTTTCGGGTCTGGAGTCATTCCCGTTTTTGTTTGCTTTTCCTCGGTCACGATGCGCAGCACCTTGCCTGCCTGGGCGCCACCCATTACCGCAGTTTTGCTGTTGGGCCAGGCAAAAATAAAGCGTGGATCCAGACCGCGACCGCACATGGCATAGTTACCAGCCCCGTAAGAGCCACCCACGACAATGGTCAGTTTGGGCACCTGTGCATTGGCTACTGCCTGAATCATTTTGGCACCATGCTTGATGACTCCATTTTGTTCGGAGTCTGTACCCACCATAAATCCTGTGGTGTTGTGAAAAAACAGAATCGCCGTATTGGACTGTTCACAAAGCTGGATAAACTGAGCCGCTTTGGCTGCGCCCCTGGGGGTAATCGGCCCGTTGTTACCGATGATCCCACAGCTATGGCCTTCAATTTTCAGAAACCCGCACAGGGTTTGATGATCAAATTCCGGCTTGAAATCCAGAAAGTCCGAATTGTCCGCAATGCGGGCAATGATTTCCCGTACGTCATAGGGTTTTTTCGGGTCATCCGGCACCACGCCCAACAGTTCTTCTGCCGGATAGTGAGGAGCCCTCCAGTTTTTGGGTGGCAGTGCTGGCAATTGCCGGTTCCAGGGCAGACTGGCCATGATTTCCCGAGCGATGCGTATACCATCGGCATCGTCCTCCGCCAGAAATTCAGCAGTTCCGGCTATTTGTGAGTGCATTTCCGCACCACCCAGTTCTTCATCCGAGGCGATTTCGCCTGTGGCGGCTTTTAACAGGGGGGGGCCGGCAAGAAAGAGTTTTGCCTTGCCCCGCACTGTGACTACATAGTCGGAAAGACCAGGCTGATAAGCACCTCCAGCAGTCGCATTACCGTGCACCACTGTAATCTGGGGCAGCCCTGCGGCTGACATTCTGGCCTGGTTGGCAAATGCCCTGGCTCCGGGAACAAAAACATCGGTGGCATAGTTCAGGTTGGCACCGCCGCTTTCAGCCAGGGTGAGTAACGGCAGTTTGTTTTCCATGGCGATTGCCTGAACGCGCAGTGACTTGTCCAGCCCGGCAGGGGAGATAGTGCCACCTTTGATTGCGCTGTTATTTATCACAATCATGCTGCGTATTCCCTCGACATAGCCGATGCCGGCAATAATACCGCCACCTGCCATCGAACCGTCCTTGTCATCGTGCATTTTATAACCGGCCAGTGAGCAGAGTTCCAGAAACGGGGCATTGCGATCCAGCAGCAGGTTGAGCCTCTCACGGGGAAGCAGTTTGCCTCGTTTGTGAAATTTCTCTTTCGCCTGGTTCGCTTTCTCGACCACCCTGTCTTCGATGGATCGGAACTCGTCAATGCAGGCGAGCATTGCCTCTCTGTTTTGGTTGAACTCGGCGGAATGGACATCAATTTGTGATCGGATTGCAGGCATGATTCTGTTCGCTTTGGTTTTTGATACTGTGATTTCTTATGCTTTGGGCTAATGCCCGTAGGGCAATAATAAATAGTCAGGTATAAATAGTTATATATAGTTACGTCTGATCATTGTTTACTACCTGTCGGTAGTGAAAACAGGGTAATGGCAAACATACCAAGCAAGCGCTTGGTTTGTAAAGTGGAAATTTTGTTATTACACTGGAGTCAATAGCGTAACATCGGGGTTTTGCGGGATACAGTGCCTGCTTTGAGAGCCTGTTTTGAGAGAGAAAGGGACTTGAAATCGTCAATGAATGAGCTAAAAAATCTGATAGAAAATGGCAGTATCACCGATCCTTCGTCGGCCCGGGGGCGACTTTTGGTGAAGGCGGCCCACCTCTTCAAAGTGCACGGCTACGAGCGAACCACCGTCAGGGAGCTGGCTGCGGAGGTCGGGATACAGTCCGGCAGTATTTTCCATCACTTCAAAACCAAGGAGGAGATACTGCGTGCCGTCATGGAGGAGACGATTTTATACAATACGGCGTTAATGCGCCGCGCCCTGGCTGATTGTGTAACCGGAAAGGAGCAAGTGTTGGCACTGATCAGGTGTGAGCTCGAATCCATTACCGGCAAGACCGGCGAAGCGATGACCGTGCTTGTGTACGAATGGCGAAGCCTGAGTGAGGAAAGCCAGAGCCGGATTCTAAAGCTGCGGGGAATCTATGAGCAGCTGTGGATGGATGCATTGAATCAGGCGAAAGCGGAAGGTTCAATCGTCGGGGACACCTTTACGCTCCGGCGGTTTCTGACCGGAGCACTCAGCTGGACTGCGACCTGGTTCCGGCCGGAGGGAGGAATGTCTCTGGATGACCTCGCCGGGCAGGCATTGCTGTTGGCAATCAAGGACTAACCACCGGATCTTTTGATCGGCCATGGGTACTTCTCAAGCAGTTTGATAACGATATCTCGTTTGTCGCCCTGTATTTCGATAGAGTGGTTTTTGACCGAGCCACCGGAGCCGCATTTTTTCTTTAGCTCCTTGCAAATGCGCTTCAGCTCGCTTTCGACAGCGGGAATCCCCGAGATGAGGGTGACGGCGGCCCCTTTGCGCCCCCTGGTGCTGAGTGACACTCGCACAACGCCATCACCGTCCGGGATCGCCTCTTTACCGCAGGTACACTGATCTGCAGGCTGCTCGCATTCCGGGCAGATTCGGCCGGTTTCGGTGGAAAATACCAGTCTGGAGAGTTTTTCTTTCATGGTTTGGCCCATCAATAGTTCAGTTCATTATAAGAATCAGGAAGATAGCCGGATATCAAAATCTGTCCGGGTCTCAAAGTTTGGCTCGCTATCAGGATCGATCGGAACCGGTATCGATAATGACGCGGTTCCTGCCAGCATTTTTTGCCTTGTAAAGCGCAGCGTCTGCTTGTGCCATAACGTTTTCGGGCGAATCCCGGCGACCTCGCCTCTCGGATGCGCCAATACTGACGGTAATGCGTGCCGTTGCAGCCGGTTTGCGGGTGGCGTTCCGCTGTCTGGCTCCTTGCCCGGGGCTTTTCGTCCGATTCCTGTCCCGGATAATCATTGTGTAGTCCTGAATGGCTTGTCGAAGATCATTGAGAAAGGGTTCTGCATGGGCGGCGCTTTTCCTGTTGAATAAAATGGTGAACTCCTCACCCCCATACCGATAGGCCGTACCTCGCCCTTTGACTTTTTTGATAAAGCTTGCCACGAGTTTGAGTACCTGATCGCCCACATCATGGCCATAGGTGTCGTTAAACTTTTTAAAGTGGTCAACATCCACCATTGCGATGGTGTAGCGACCGCCGAGTGTGCCCAGCTTCTCGACAAGTGCTCGTCTGCCGGGTAATTCGGTGAGTGTATCCACATAGGCAAGATCGTAGGTAATCTGTATAAACGCAACGAACAGTGCGATCATCAGGACACTGAACATAAAAACGGAAATGTCGTCCCTGGCGAAGTCATAAAACACGAACATCCCTGATAGCCAGCCAAGAACAAGCGCAAACTCGATGGAAGAGCGCTTGATGACTGATACCGTCACCAGAAAAACACCGGATAACAGAAATGTCATCACCCAGGCCCGGGTAATCCAGGGTCTGGATACAGTCAACTCGGGGAAAATATTGGCTTGTTCCATGAAACTGTCATGCAAAAGAGGTTCGATACTGTGGTAGGTCGTATCTGCGTAGCCGCCCCTGAAAAGCCACCACAAGGATAGATAAGAGCCAAATATCAAGAGTACGCGGCTGATTCCCCAGATCGTCAGGCTGCCTCGTTCCCGGTAGAGAGAAATCAGACAGAGGTGGATGCAGAACAGCATGACGGTCACTGTGTAAAGCAGCAGGTTGGCGGTTTCCTGCAACGAGCTTTGCAGCCCGTTCTGGATGAACGCGTAGGCAAGGCAGACATTGACTGACGCAAGTGCCAGTCTGCTGCGATTAAAGGTGAGTGAGATGAACACCAGGGCGCCGCTCAGGTAATAGGGTAAAGCGTGCGTTGTGTTGTGAACGAGCGATTCGACAAATGGATGGTCGATTGAAAAACAGGCAATAAAAACAAGGAATGCGGGAATTGCTCGCCAGAAGTAGGGAATCGCTTTCAAGAGTAAGGGTTACCTGTCAATGAGTATTTGGTGCCAGTGCGGTTCAATCTGCACATAATATAATCTGCATTCGATAGTTGGGCAGTATAGGAGGTTTCTTCTCTTTTTTTAAGCGGTCATGGTGAATCTCTGCCTCCGGGTAGCTCAATATTCTTCGTTATTTTTGGCAGGCGCTGTGGTAAATTTAGCGCCGAAACAAGCAACCGCTGAAATATGAGTAAATCTTATCCATGTCTGATCAGATAAACACCAATCGAGATCATTTTGAACAATTGGCGCTGAGTGCCTACACCGAAAAAGCCTACCTGGACTACTCCATGTATGTGATTCTGGACAGGGCGTTGCCTCAGCTTGCTGACGGATTGAAGCCGGTTCAGAGGCGTATTGTTTATGCCATGTCGGAACTGGGCCTGAAGGCGACGGCCAAATTTAAAAAATCAGCCAGAACTGTGGGCGATGTGCTGGGCAAGTTTCACCCGCACGGAGATTCGGCCTGTTATGAAGCCATGGTATTGATGGCTCAACCCTTTTCTTACCGATACCCCCTGGTTGACGGCCAGGGTAACTGGGGGTCACCGGACGACCCCAAATCATTTGCCGCCATGCGGTATACGGAGTCCCGTTTGCGCCCTTATGCCGAGTTGCTTTTGTCCGAGCTTGGCCAGGGTACGGTGGACTGGGTGCCCAATTTTGACGGTTCGTTGAATGAGCCTTCCACCCTTCCGGCACGGGTGCCCAACATTTTATTAAATGGCACAACGGGCATAGCGGTGGGGATGGCGACAGACATACCACCACATAACCTGCGGGAAGTGGTTGGCGCTGCCGTCCATCTGCTTGAACAACCCGATGCCTCGGTAGAAGACTTGTGCACTCACATCAAGGGGCCTGACTACCCCACTGCTGCTGAAATCGTCAGCTCCCATGCTGAAATCGTGAAGATATACCAGACCGGCCGGGGTTCACTGAAAATGCGTGCTGTCTACAGCCGGGAAAACGGGGATGTGGTGATTACCGATTTGCCCCATCAGGTTTCCGGTGCGAAAGTGCTGGAGCAGATTGCGCGGCAAATGCAGGCCAAAAAGTTGCCCATGGTGGCGGATTTGCGTGATGAATCTGACCATGAAAACCCGACCAGGCTGGTGATTGTGCCCCGCTCGAACCGGGTTGATGCAGCGGGGCTAATGGCTCATCTGTTTGCCACGACTGATCTCGAAAAGAATTATCGTGTCAACATGAACATGATTGGTATTGACGGCAAGCCCGGGGTCAAAGCCATTGATGTTTTGCTGAAAGAGTGGCTGACCTTTCGTTTGTCTACGGTTCGCAGGCGTTTGCAGCATCGCCTGGGTATAGTGAACAAGCGACTTCACCTCTTGCAGGGTTTGCTGGTTGCTTTTCTGAATCTTGATGAAGTGATCCGGATCATTCGTACAGAAGATGAGCCGAAAAAAGTGTTGATTGCCCGGTTTGACCTGTCGGAAGCCCAGGCAGAGTATATTCTGGAGACCAAACTCCGTCAGTTGGCTCGCCTGGAAGAAATGAAAATTCGGGCAGAACAGGCGGAACTTGAGAAAGAACGAGACAATCTGGAGAAAACCCTTTCTTCCGAGCGCAGAATGAAAACGCTGGTGAAGAAAGAACTGATTGCGGATGCTGAGAAATATGGTGATGACCGGCGCTCACCGATCGTTTGCCGAGGTGAGGCCAGGGCTTTCTCCGAGGAAGAAATTGTCAGTTCCGAGCCTGTCACCATTGTTTTGTCTGAAAAGGGCTGGGTGAGAGCGGCAAAAGGCCATGACATTGACCCGAAAGGCTTGAATTACAAGGCAGGAGATAATTATCATCTTTCTGCCCGGGGGCGCAGTAATCAGAACGTGATATTCCTGGACTCGACGGGGAGAGCCTATACATTGAAGGCACACAGTCTGCCCTCGGCCAGAGGGCAGGGTGAACCCTTGACGGGCAGAATTACCCCCCCTTCGGGAGCGGTATTCAAGGGGCTGCTGATCGGTCAGGAAAAACAGCGGGTATTGATGTGGACTGATGCCGGCTATGGTTTTGTAGCCAGGCTGGGTGATTTGCCGAGTAAAAACAAGGCAGGCAAAACCGTGCTTACTGTGCCAGCCGGTGGTGAGGTGATGGCTCCTGTTTACGTTGGTCAGCAGAAAGATGCTTACTTGCTCGCGATTAGCAATGAAGGTCGGATGCTGATTTTCCCTGTCCGGGATTTACCGGAAATGGCGCGAGGCAAGGGCAACAAAATCATCGGAATTCCCACTGCCCGATTGCAGTCTCGGGAAGAGTTTATGATGATTGCCTGCGTGTTCAGGCCGACAGACACGGTTGTGATCCATTCAGGCAAGCGCTTCCTGAAATTGAAAAAGGCGGATCTGGAGCATTATTTTGGAGAAAGAGGGCGGCGGGGTAACAAGCTGCCACGCGGGTTGCAGAGAGTGGATCGTGTTGAAGTGCTTTCGGAGTCCGGGGCGGCAGAGCCTGGAGAACCCTCACCGTGAAAAAATGAGTGCCTTGTTCCCGGCATTTGAACCGGATTGATTCGTAACGAATGGAAATAAGCGAGGTTGCGGTTGTGAGCGATGAAATAATCCTGATTAATGTGGCCGGTTATGATACCCCCGGTTTGACTTCGGAGCTGGCAGGAATTATGGCCAGGTTTGGTGTCGAGATTCTCGATATCGGGCAATCGGTGATACACGATCATCTCACCTGGGGTATCCTGATCCGTGTTCCCGATGAAACAGAGGTGTCCAACGTGCTGAAGGATCTGCTGTTTCGTGTGCATGAACTGGGGTTGACCATTCGTTTTGAGCCCATCACTGCTGAAGCCTATCAGGGATGGGTCGAGGGCAAGGGCAAAAACCGATATACCGTTACTCTTCTTGCCCGAACGATAACCGCGGAGCAGATTGCACGAATATCCGAGGTGACGGCCAAAAACGGGCTGAATATTGACAATATCACGCGGCTCTCAAGCCGTGTTCCGCTCGATGAGCCCGTGAACAGAAGAAAAGCCTGTCTGGAGTTTTCTGTCAGGGGAACTCCGCCCGATCTGCATCAGCTCAGGGCTGCATTCCTGCATATCAGCAGCGAGTTGAATGTGGACATTGCCTTTCAGACCGATAGCCTGTTTCGTCGTAATCGACGGCTCGTGGTATTTGATATGGATTCGACACTCATAGAAGCAGAAGTCATCGATGAGCTTGCCAAAGAGGCCGGTGTGGGAGAGCAGGTGGCGACTATTACCGAGCAGGCCATGCGAGGGGATATCGACTTTGGGGAGAGTTTCAAGCGTCGGGTCGGGTTGCTGAAAGGGCTTGATGAGGCCGTGTTGGAGCAAGTGGCCAGACGGCTCAAGTTGACAGAAGGTGCTGAAAAACTCATTCGAACCTTGCGGGGCATGGGCTACAAAACAGCCATCCTGTCGGGTGGATTCAGCTATTTTGCCAATGATCTGAAGCAACGGCTGGGTATTGATTATGTCTACGCGAATGAGTTGCAAATTGAAAACGGCAAAGTCACCGGAAAGGTAACGGGTCAGGTGGTCGATGGGGCAAGAAAGGCACAGTTGCTTAACGAAATCGCAGAGCGTGAACATATTCGCAAGGAGCAGGTTATTGCCGTTGGAGATGGTGCCAACGATTTACCCATGTTGAGTCAGGCAGGGCTCGGGATTGCATTTCGAGCCAAACCGCTGGTGAAAGAAACCGCCAGGCACTCGATCTCTACCCTGGGTCTGGATGGAATACTGTATCTGATCGGATTCCGGGATCGGGATATCGGCTACTGAAAACCCTGCAAGCCTGCCCTTCATCAGGCCTGCTCTCTACCGGGCCTGTTTTTCACCAGGCTTACTCTTCACCAGGCTTACGGCTTACTCTTCACTAAAGTCGTAGTTCATTTCAGAAGCGGGTGCCTGCAGGTAGTAGCCCTGGATATAATTGACACCCGCCTGCCACAGGGTGGAGAGCACGGTAGCGTTCTCTACCAGTGGCACTATTGTGCTTTTTCCCATTTCCTGAAGCCGCCGGATCATTTCCCTGATTTTTTCTCGTGTCTCTTCATTTTGCTGAATTTCTTCGGTAAACGAACCGTCAAATTTGATGTAGTCAGCATCCACGTGCTTCAGGGTGTTGAATGGATCGGGAGAGCAGCCAAACCGGTTTATCGACATTTTACAGTGTAATTCCTTGATCGACCGGGTGAAGGTTTTAGCCTGTTTCAGGTGATTTATGGCATCGTTCTCCGTTATTTGGAATATCAGAGAGTCGCCGGGGAGTCTTGCAGCTTTAAGTGCCACGCTGAGCCATTGCAAGAAAGTAGGGTCGACCACAGTTTCTGCTGTAATATTCAAAAACAGTCTGGTTTGATTTCCCTTGGAGCGGTGTCCGCTCAGGCTTTTGATGGTTTGCAGGGTGACCCAACGATCAATTTTACCAGCCATTTCGCTTGGGCCGACCGGAGGAAGGAAGTCATAGGGTGAGACTTCCTGGTCATTGTTGTCAAGCATTCTGAGCAAGGCTTCGTAGTGTTCCTCACCTTCGCCCCGCAGGCTGATAATGGGTTGAAACAGTGTTTTAAATCTGCTTTCGTCGAGTGCCTTCCGGAGCATGGTGGTCGAGGTTACGCCTTCGTCCACTTCTTCTTGTACAACAAACAGTTGGATGCCATTACCCTTTTCATGGTCTTTTTGCTTCTTCACTTCACTGGCGGCCTTTAATGCCCTGCTCATTACGTCGTTGGGTTTGGGTGAGCTGTCATTAATAAGTGCGACGCCAATACTCGCAGTTAGTTGAATGGTGCGTGCAGACACCTCGAAAAGGTGTTCGGCTATTGCCCGGCGAATGGTTTCACCCGTGTGCAAAGCGGTTTCATCATCAGAAGAAGTCAGCAGTACGGCAAAGGTGTCGTCTCCCATTCTGGCAATGACAGATTCATCTTCACTGATTGCGTCGCCCAGAATCGTTGCCAGATCAGTTAGCACAAGGTCTGTGCCGGCAATGCCGATGTCAGATTTAATGGTCTGAAATTGGTCAAGGGAAATGTAGAGAATGGCTGCCTCGGTTTGCTCTTTGCGGACTCTTTCGATCGTATGATCAAGCTGCTCCATCAAATAATGACGATTGTAGAGGCCGGTGAGCAAGTCCTGACTGCTGATTTCCTTGAGTTTTTCAGCCAGTTGCGTGTCGCTTTCCTTTGGTCTGACAATGATTTGGGTACATGGCTCACCATCATAGGTGGCCGGAGAGAGGTCTATGGCCACGGTGAGTTCGGAGTCGTCACTTCTTCTTGCAACGCCGTCAAAATATGTTTCATCGTGGTTGTTGACCATCTTTCGGGACAGTTCCTTGTATTTGTCCTGGCTATCCTTGTTGAGTGTATCCAGTATGGGTATACACATCATTTCATCCATGTCTTCGTAGCCGAAAAAATCCAGGTAGGATTGATTTGCATAGATGTGCATGCCGTCATTAACGTAAGCAATCGCATCTTTGGAACTGTCGAGCAGCAATTCACAGCGCTTTTCGGCTTCACGCAAGTGAATGTCTGCAGAGCGCCGCATACGGCGTTCGTTGAGGTTATTCAGTTCACGGTTGATGACGAGCATCAGGTGATCCGTGTGTTCAAACGGAATGGCATCCTGAGCGCCCAGGGTCAATAACTCGGTAATCTGCTCCCGGTTATGGTCTTTGGTCAGCACAATAAAGGGGATGTCCCTGTCGAGTTGCCTGATTTCAGTCAAGGCAGCCCTTGCATCAAATTCTGCCTCCTCTTCTCTGGCCAGGAACAGATCCCAGACATGGTCGTAAAGATGCTCTTGCAGGTCTTCCCGGGAGGTAACCCTGTGCGCCCTGGTGGCTTTTCCCGAGTTTCTCAGCAGGCTGACCATCGATTCTGCGTCATTTTGTGATTGATCAAGGATCAGCAAGTGAACTGTTTCATTTTTTTTCTTCATTCGGAGAATTCTATCTGATTAGCCAGCACGGGGCGGGTGTCGCCAAAAAGCCGGACTTCGCCCGGTGATTGGAATGAGCCAATTGTTTTGTCAGTACCTGACTGTTTTATCCGGGCATACTCTTGCCCGGGTATAACACGCTGCCGATACCTTCTGCACGCTATTGCCGATCCGGTAGTGTGTCATTTTTTTGCAATATTGGATTTTTGCAAAATTGGAGGATGTCACAGACTTCCACTGTTGTACATGCCTGAAGAACCAATATCACCTTAACTTTTTGTAGTATTTTAAAGTGGTGGCAGTAGCAGCACAATACTTGTCACCATCGGCTCGTCATTTATTGACCCGGTTTATTCATGTTCAGGTGTGATACTCCTTCTGAATGCCACCATTTTTTCCAGGTACTACCGGGTTGTGCGAACGAGCCGGCGTCTCGCAAACACGAGTATGTCTTGCGGGCAGCCATTATGTTTTGCCATCCCTACAGTGATGGCCACAAAGAATCAAAGTCATCTTCCAGGTTTTGTTGTTTCGGGGTGTTCTTTTCCATATCGTGGAGCTGGCTTGCACCGGAATGCAGACTCTTCAATTCAAATTGACTGAAACTGCTTGTTGCCGAAAGCAGTTTGTCTAACAGGTACCTGGAGACTGATTCGCCATCGTTAACCATTACCTTTTGTCCGGCCTGGAATGGCAGTCTCGGAGTAATCAGGGTTGCGGGTTGGTCGATGGTTGAAAGCACCGGAAGCATCAGCCCTCGAAGAAATTCGCTGTTGTCACCGGTTTTCTGCAACAGCTGAACGCCACCTGGACGAGCCATTGGTGCCAGAAGTTCAATACCTATCTGCGTTCCCTGTTGCTTGATCTGACGTATCCAGCGGATTGCGGCTATGCTCCAGGCGGGATGCCCATTCTCCCGGACACCCAGAATCTCTCCTGCCTGAATACTGCCTGGAATATCTCCCTGCCATTGCAAACAGTAGCCCCCGGGGCTGGTGTTTACCAGTGACACTTTATAAATCTTGAAATTGGTCGCTTTACCGCCGGAAATTCCGTCGTATTTGATCGGTGTGTCGGGTGGGCCGAGAGAGTCACCGGAACCGCCCTCACAATGATCCCATACATCGGTTTTGGACGGGTTGCGGAACCGGTTTGCCGAGGTGTCCTCCATGAGTGCAGGCCCGGCATTCCGGGTGCCGTTACGTAAAAACGTATTGAAATCGACTTTGTTGGCGCAGAAATAATGAGTGGCTGAAAGGCCTGCACACAGGCTCAGGTAGCCTGTGCTGGCCATGCGTTTGAACGAGCGCTTGGTCAGGATGCCGAGAGACTGGCCCAAATGCGCCACGATTTGATCGGGCACTCCTTTGGCCATGGGTAAATGTTTCTCGGCTCCTTTTTTTTTCTGGTGAACGCAAGCGAGATACTCGGTGATGCGGCTGACCAATCCGCTCGTGTCCAACCCGAAAAAGTCATCGTTAATCGTTTCATGCAGAAGGCTGCGGTAGACCGGCGGTGCATCTTTTCGGGTATTGATCACAAACAGAGAATTGTCTGCGTAGAGCCTTCCCACATCGACAAAATCTGCCCAGTGTTCAAAAGCGTCATAGACGCTTTTCAGATCATTTTGTCGCAACTGGTTTGGCTTGCAGCAACCCAGCAATAAAACCTGCTTGTAGGGTGAGTCGATTGTAGAAACAAGCGGGCCACAGCTTTCCTCATCCTTCACCTTAAAATCGCGCAACTTGAATGTATCGGCAAAGCGAAATATCTGGTGAAGCTCATACCACACGTTTTCCGGGCTGTTGCAGTAAAGCTGACATGCCCGCAGAATGGCGTTGCCAAACTCCCGCGTTGCCCTGTGAGCGGCAATGGACAGCGATTTCCTGTTTTTTTGTGGAATAGCGGTGGCCACACACTCCATCATGACGATTTTGTAGCCTGTTGCAATGTGAACCTGCAGAGCCTGGCTGAGATTTGCTATTTTCCTTTGTTTTTCCGGCAGGGAAATAGAGTGATTCATGTAGTGTTTTGAGAGTTCCCTGCATATGAAATGCAACGAGGGCCGAATGATTTCCAGAAAAGCCAACCGGTTTGCAGGGGAAGTAACCAGCTGATTCAATTCAATGACCGCATGATACAATCGTCTGGCCGTTTCCCCGGTGTTTGCCATTGGCAGCTGCTCAACCCACTGTTCCAATGCCCTGGTGTTGGCCTGACAAAAAGACAGCGAGTTCAGGGTTTGGGTCGGGATTTTCAGATCCAGCATTCGGCTTGTACCTTCCATTCAGAATGCACCATACTCGTTGATTCGGTTCACGTTCTTGATCAAAGAAGTCAATTTTATACATCAAGCATAGCAAAGAAATGGTATAAGTCAGGAAATAATTGTTTTTGAGGGCTTTCCCGGTATTTCGCGGGCCAGCCTGGGTACCAGGAAGCCGGGCAAACGTGCTCGCATGTCGTGAATGACAGCTTTTGCTGCTGATTCATCCAGGTCAAAATGTGCTGTGCCCGTTACCTTGTCCGGCAGATGCAGATAATAGGGGAGTACGCCGGCATCAAACAGGCTTTCGCACAGGTTGGCCTGCACCTTCGCAGAGTCGTTAATTCCTTTCAGCAGAACTGCCTGATTCAGTAGCAGGGTGTCGGTTTCTTTCAGATCAAGGAGCGCTTTGCTCAGGTTATGGTCCAGTTCGTTAGGGTGGTTGATGTGCAAGACCATTATTTTTCTGGTTTGCACCTCTGTGAGCCAGCGGAGTAGCCCCTGATCCACCCTTTCAGGTATCACGACAGGAAATCGTGTATGGATTCGAATGCGTTTGATATTGGGTAATACGGTCAGTTGGTCAGTCAGTGAGCGAAGATATTTGTCAGGGTAGGTGAGAGGATCACCGCCGCTGAGAATGACTTCATTGATGGCGCTGTCCGAGGCGATATAACGAATTGCATTACTCCAGTCGTTTGCGGCATTCCGGTTGTCCTTGTAGGGAAAGTTGCGACGAAAACAATAGCGACAGTGAACCGGGCAACTGCCATTTAAAATCAACAGTGCGCGGCTTTTGTATTTATGGAGCAGTCCCGGTATCAGGTTTGCGTTTTTCTCTTCAAGCGGGTCAGTCGAGTAGCCTGTTGACGAGGATAACTCCCGCGCATCGGGAAGAACCTGGCGGAGCAGGGGGTCGTTGAGATCGCCCTTTGCCATTCGATCCGCATAGGGTTTGGGTACGCGCAGCGGGAATTGTGCCAGCTTGCCGCTGATGCTGAGCAACGACAGGCGCGTTTCGGCAGAAAACTCAAGGTAATCGGCCAGTTTTTCAGGTGTGTCCAGCGAGTCGGAGAGAATTTTCTTCCATTGTGGCCCTTCAATCGAACTGTCAATTCGCGGTATCATTACCCGTCATCCTTTGGCTTTTTTAAAACGGTATAAAACAAGTTTTTCAATCAATCTCTATTTTCTGTGAGGAATCATGGCCAGTTATTCTACCAACGAATTTAAATCAGGTCTTAAAGTTATGCTCGATGGCGAGCCTTGCTCCATCGTTGATAACGAATATGTCAAGCCGGGCAAGGGCCAGGCATTTAACCGGGTTAAATTGAAAAATCTCGGTACCGGCCGTACCTGGGAGCGTACTTTCAAGTCTGGTGAATCTCTGGAAGGTGCGGATGTCATGGAACTGGATATGGAATATGTGTATACCGACGGTGAATTCTGGCATTTTATGCTGACAGACGGTTCCTTTGAACAGTATGCCGCAGATGCAAAGGCAGTGGGTGACTGCAAGCTGTGGCTGAAGGAGCAGGATGTTTATTCAGTTACCCTGTTTAACGGTGCACCGCTTACCGTCACGCCAGCCAATTTTGTCGAGCTCGAAGTGGTCGAGACCGACCCCGGTGTTAAGGGTGATACGGCACAGGGCGGTTCCAAGCCCGCTACCCTGTCAACCGGCGCTGTTGTCAATGTTCCCCTGTTTATCAATATCGGTGAAGTGCTGAAAATAGATACACGCTCCGGGGAGTATGTAAGCAGAGTCAAAAGTTAAGCTCGTCAGAGAAGTCAGTCTGGTACGACAAATACCAGTCAGCTACGACAAATCAAGTGCGACATATCAAGTGCGATAAATCAAAAGCGGCGGCATGGAGGCGTATTCCCTGGTCGTGTCTTCATTAACAGACTGGCGTCCGGCCTGTGGTTTGGATGCGCTTCGTACAAGAGCGGATTTATTGGCCCGAATCCGCCTTTTTTTTCATTCGCGAAATGTCATGGAAGTGGAAACGCCATTGCTGTGCGCATCTTCCGCAACAGATCCTCACCTGCACAGTATTCAAATTGATCAGTGGCCGGCCAGTTCACTTAAATATCTGCAAACATCCCCGGAATTTGCCATGAAGCGACTGCTGGCAGCCGGAAGCGGGCCGATCTTTCAGATATGCAAGGCATTCAGGCGTGAAGAACGCGGAAGGAATCACAATTCAGAATTTACCATGCTGGAATGGTATCGCCCCGGTTTTGATGATTTTCAGTTGATGGATGAGGTTGGCGAGTTGATTTCGGAGGTGATGCTCCGGCTGTCCGGTCGCACACCGTCCATTGAACGCTACAGTTATCAGGAACTGTTTGACACCTGGGCGAATATTGACCCGATGTCAGCGTCAACGTCCGAGATTGCGAGCCTGGCCCGATCGCTAACGGGGATTGCTGATGTTGCCGTATTGGGCCGGGATACCTGTCTGGATTTGATTATGACTCATGCGATTGAGCCGAAACTGGCAGGCAGGGCGGTTTTTGTCTATCACTACCCGGCTTCACAGGCGGCTCTGGCCAAAATTTCAATAATCAAAGGGCAGGCAGTTGCACGTCGGTTTGAACTTTATGTGGATGGTATCGAGTTGGCTAACGGGTATTTTGAACTGACAAATGCGGACGAGCAACTGGCTCGTTTTGACAGGGATAACCGGTATCGGGCTGATCATGGTGTGCCTCCCGTACCACCGGATCAAAGGCTGTATGCGGCATTGACCAGCGGCTTGCCGGAATGTGCCGGCGTTGCTCTTGGTATTGACCGATTGCTGATGGCAGTGTGTGGGGCATCGACAATTGATGAGGTGCTGGCATTCCCTGAAGAGAGGGCCTGACCAGGAGGAGACCGGCTGGTGGGCGCTGCCCGAGCCACCCAACGGTTCCAGGGCTATAGCAGTGAACCTATTTTTTCCCCCAGCCTGACTTCCTGTTCCGGTCGGATCTTTGTCTCCCAGTTTATCCTGCCCTTGCCAAACGCCAACACCACGGTGGAACCCAGGAGGAAGCGCCCCATTTCTTCGCCTTTTTGCAGGGTAACGGCCTCCCTGCCTTCATACCTTTTGTGACTGATCTGATTGCCCGGAGCAATGGTGCCAGCCCAGACAGTTGCTACACTCGCCACAATCATCGCTCCCACCAGCACCAGGGCCATTGGCCCGATATCGGTATCAAACAGAGTGACGACCCGCTCATTTCGGGCAAAAAGATTCGGCACATTTTGCGTGGTGATCGGGTTTACCGAGTACAGCTTGCCGGGTATGTAAATCATTTCCCTCAGCGTGCCCGTGATGGGCATATGAATTCGGTGGTAGTCTTTGGGAGACAGGTAGATCGTGGTGAACTTGCCATCCTGAAATGGCCTGGTGTCAGTACGAGTGCCGCCTAACAGATCAGCCAAAGAGAAGCTGTGTCCCTTTGCCTGAAAGATTTTACCCTGTTCAATGTCGCCAATCTGACTGAATGCTCCGTCAACCGGGGATACCAGACTGTTCGGTGAGTTATCTATGATGCGAGCATCAGGCTTCAGTTCCCGGGTAAAAAAGTCATTGAAACTGTCATAATCCTCGGCATTCTCACGTGCAGCCTCTGCCATATTCACCCCGTACTGCTGAATAAACCGGCTGATGATGAGGTTTTTTACAGCCGGTATTTCCGACTTGGCAAGCAGACCGGCAGCCCTGGTTACTGTATGTTGTGGGACGAGATGCTGGCTTAATACAAATAGGTCGTCAAAGTTCATCGGGTTGCTCTTGTAAATCGGTTTTTTGAATCAGTATCGTGAATCGTATCTGTGAACGGAGCGTATCAGCGTGCCGGGCATCAAACACCGGCACGGGTTTTCAACAAGCCCTGGTTTCGGCTTCAACAGGGGTATCGGGCCGGTTTCCCCATTCTGACCAGGAGCCGTCATAGGCTTTGATGTCGAACCCCAATGCCTTGCCAACAAAGTAGGTCAAGCCTGACCTGTGATGCGTCTGACAATGGGTGATGATTGGTGTGGATTCGGTCAGCCCGATGTTGGCGAGAGTCTGTCTCAGTGTATTCAGGGGCTTCAGACGGTAATTCCGGTCCGGGTCCATTACCTGTGTCCATTCGAAATGAATGGCGCCGGGTATTCTTCCACCCCTCTCTGCGGTTATGGTCTGGCCGGTAAACTCTGCGTGGGATCGGGCATCCCATATACGGACGTTGCCCTGTTCAAGCAATGACATCAGCTCTTCGCAACTGACTGAAATATCGGGGTTGATTGTTATGTCCCGGAGAACCGGTGCGGTTGCTGCGGGTGGCGCCGGCTCACTGGACGTCGGGTGCCCCTCGTTGATCCAGGCAATCAGGCCGCCGTTTAGCAAGGAATAGCGGGTATGGCCAATGCTGTCCAGAAGCCAGGTGAATCTGCCTGCCCAGCCTCCGCCTTCATCGTCATAAACAACGATGTGTGTATTTTCAGTAATACCCAATCGTGTAACCAGGCGGGAAAGCCGTTCTATCTTTGGCAGTTTCCCGGGGCCTGGTTGTCGGCCTGACTGCGTTTCCACCGGGTGAACATGAACGGCGCCAGGGATGTGACCCTGTTGATAGTTCCCCGGGCTGCAAAGATCGACAATTAACAGATCCGGGTGGTTTGATTCTTCAATCAATTGATCCGGTTCCACAATCAGTGGCCATTGCATCATTTATCCTCTCCGGTGTGTGGTCGTATGTTTTGTCAGAATTGGCAGTCGCGCCATTGCTGACAGGATCATTGTCAACAGGGTTGCCGGTTGTTTGCTTTGGATGATAGCAGAATTTGGTTTTTTTGGCTGTTCAGTCAACAAGAAGGCTCCGCAGTGGTTCATAGATATGAGGGTTGGCAATGATGATATCGTCACCAAACAGTTCTGCCGGGATGCCTTCCGGAACCGCGCTGAAGTGGCCACAAACCGCTCCTGCTTCTGCGGCAACAAGTCGGGCGGCTGCGAAATCCCAGGGTTTGAGTGATTCGTAGTAACCATCGAGTCTGCCCATGGCAACCCAGCAGATATCCATAGCTGCAGAGCCCAGTCTGCGGATATCCTGACAGTTGGCCAGCACCTTCGAGAGGCGGTTTGTCAGCATTCCGGTATCCTCTTTATGATACGGGAAGCCTGTTGCAATCAGAGCCTTGTCCAGTGCGGTTGTGTCGCTGACGTGAATGGGTTTGTGGTTCATTACGCTGTGGACACCCTTTATTGCGCTAAATGTTTCGTTCAGAAAGGGGCAGTGCACGACCCCCACCTTGACCTCGCCCTGTTCCACATAGGCAATAGAGACAGCGGAATGAAACTGGCCATGAGCATAGTTAACCGTACCGTCAATCGGGTCAACGATCCACATGGGTTGATCGGTTATTGCCATGCGGGCCAAATCCGGGTTTTCCTCCTCGGATACGATGATATGGTCGGGGAAATTCCTTTTGAGCTGTTTACTGATGAACTGATCGACCTTGATATCGGCATTGGTGACCAGTTCTTCGTTGTTTTTATAGGAATGCTCCAGCGTCGCATGACTTCGTTCCCGGGACATGATTTCACCGGCCTGCATGGCCAGATTCAGTGTGAAACAGGAAATAGCATAAAGATGGTTATCAGCCACAGGATGTCCTTTCTGGTTTTTTTGAATGTACGGGTTGTGTGCCCCGGTTCGGGGTCTGTACAGTGTCAGTCATAAAATGCCTGACTGAGTCGAAACGGGTGTGCCGGGTAGGTGCCGAGCAAACGGACATCTTCAGCAAAAAAATTTAATTCTTCCAAAGCCAGTTGCAATCCAGGCTGCTCAACGTGGCCGTGTATGTCTATATGAAACTGGCTGGAGTTGAGCGTGCCCCCTGGCATGTAGCTTTCCAGTTTGGCGAGGTTGATGCCATTGGTGGCAAAACCGCCCAGAGTCTTGTATAGCGCAGCGGGAATATTCCTGACCTTGAATATCAAGGAAGTAATATAGGAAACGCCTTCCTGTAATGGCGGCAGGTTCCGGGCGTGGCTGAGTATGATAAAGCGCGTTGTATTGCCGGAGTTATCTTCAAAGTTCTCAATCAGTATATCCAGGTTGTAGAGTTTGGCCGCCAGGCTTGAGGCAATGGCGGCTTCACTGCCTTTTCCCTCTGCTATTTGCTGGGCTGCACCTGCAGTATCAAAGGCAGCCCTTGTGGTCAGTCCGAGTTTTTCTATACCTGAAGCACACTGGGCGAGGGCCTGGGGGTGCGACGCAACCGAGGTCAGCGAGTCTATTGATGCTCCGGGCCTGGCGAGCAGACAATGATTGACAGGCTCAAAATGCTCCCCCACGATATGCAGGCTCATTTTGGGAATCAGCCGATAGATTTCTTCCACTCGCCCTGCGGTAGAGTTTTCCACCGGGATCATGGCAAGTGCAGCCTGCTTTTTTTCCACTTTCATCATGGCTTCTACAAACGAATCACAGGCCAATACCGGTTCGTCAGGGAAGACGTGCTGGCAGGCCAGATGAGAATACGCACCACTTTGTCCCTGGTAGGCGATCATGTTATTGAGCTCTCCACATTTCAGTCGTCTCACTTTAGAATAGGTGTCAATTTGCTATTGCGCTGATCCAGAGGAAGCCCCTTTGTCCAAACTCGTTATTCTAATCATTGTTGGCGTTATTGCCTATTTGTATTTTACAGAATGGAAAAAAGCCAGCCCCGAGAGAAAAAAATCAATGCTCATCAAGGGAGGAGTGGGCGCTTTTCTGGTTACTCTTGTCATTCTGGTCGTTACCGGGCGCCTGCATATACTCTTTGCCGCGATTGCCGGTGCACTGCCTTTTTTACGGCGGTCAATGGGGTTGTTGCGGTATCTGCCTTTTTTGCGCAAGCTGATATCGCAGGCAAGCGGGTCAACAGCGGGCAATGCCAATCGTTCTTCGGTGAAAACCAGGCTGGTTCAACTGGAACTGGATCATAGTATCGGGAAAATATCTGGCAGGGTGTTGACCGGAGCCCTGGCAGGGCGGGATATGGATACGCTTTCAATGGAGGAAATCATCAGCCTGTTCGAGTTGGCCATGGCACGGTCGCCGGATTCCTTGCCATTGATAGAAGCGTATTGTGCCGGCCGGTTTGGCCCGACATGGCGTCAACAGTTTGGTTTTGATCATGCTGCGGGGGCAGAGTCTTCAAATGGTGGAAAGTCTTCAACAGGAGCCCGTGGCAATTCCCTATCGGTGAACGACGCCCTGCAGATTTTAGGTCTGGAAAAGGGGGCAACCAAAAAACAGGTGATAGCAGCACACCGGAAACTGATTCAGAAATTTCATCCGGATCGGGGTGGCAGTAATTATCTGGCGCATATGATCAACGAAGCGAAATCGGTATTAATCGCTTTCCTCGAGCGCAAGGGTTAACGCAGGCTATTGTCAGGCATGAAACAGTTCATTCAAATCAAACTCTACTTCTAAAAAAGGCTCAATTCGTGCGGTTCCCTCGCCATGATCGATAGCTTCAATCACTGAATATTTACCATCAACCAGTTTACAGGCGATGAGCGACTGGTCTTCCGGGCTGATAATCCAGTAGAAGGGAACCTGCTTTTCCTGTAGTAGCAGCAAATTATGGAGAAAGTCCTTTTTTTCATGGCCAGGAGAGGTAATCTCGCAAACCCAGTCCGGAATGACTGCCACGACCCCTTTGGGTTTCTCATGCACTCTCGCTTTTCGCCAACCTGCAACATCATGGCGGGGGCAGTGATGCTCACTGTAACGAACGCTGATTTCGGTTCCAAACCACCAACCGCCTGGCCCTTTACCCTTTCGGTAGGGGGTCAGCTCCGCAAACACCATACCTTGAGACGAGCCGTGTTCAAATCGTGACATGGGACGTTTTACTATGTCACCATTGATAAGCTCAACGCGTTCGTCTTCCTGCCAGGCTGCCTGTAAATCTTCAAAGGTTTTCAGCTTTTTGGCTTCCATTGTGCTGTCTCATTCTATCCGGCGTTCAAAGCCTGTTGTTTCACCGGTGGCACCCGTTGGCCAGCGACCACGAAACCGCGCAGTCAATGCTGCGCGGGGATGTAGTAATTAATGAAAATGGAAAGATGCAAATCAGTTTCTTTCTCAGTCTCTTTCTACGGCAAGTGATACGCCCATACCGCCACCGATACAGAGTGTAGCCAGGCCTTTTTTGGCATCCTGGCGCTGCATTTCATGCAGAAGTGTAACCAGAATCCGACAGCCTGATGCACCAATGGGGTGACCAAGAGCAATGGCACCACCGTTCACATTCACCTTGCCGGTATCCCATGCAAGATCACGGTTGACAGAGATGGCCTGTGCTGCAAAGGCTTCGTTGGCTTCGATCAGGTCCAGGTCATCAATCGTCCAGCCTGCTTTTTTCAGGCAGTTCCGGGTGGCTGGAATCGGGCCGGTTCCCATGATTTTAGGGTCGACACCTGCGCTTGCGTAGGCCTTGATTCTGCCAAGGACGGGCAGGCCCAACTCTTTTGCCTTTTCTTCCTCACACAGAATGACGGCAGCAGCGCCATCGTTGATAGAAGACGCATTGGCTGCCGTGATGGTGCCATCCTTTTTAAATGCAGGGCGCATACCTGCAAATTTTTCGATGCTTGCGCCGTGGCGCGGGTTTTCGTCGGTATCGACAATAATCGGGTCTTTTCTTCTTTGGGGAACACTTACGGGGCAAATTTCATCGTTGAACTTGCCTGCTTTTTGAGCTGCTTCTGCCTTGTTTTGTGAGGCAACGGCGAACTCATCTTGTTCTTCGCGGGAAATCTGATACTTTTCGGCAATATTTTCAGCGGTGATGCCCATGTGGTAATCATTAAACACTTCCCACAGGCCATCCTTGATCATTGTGTCGATCATTTCCCAGTGTCCCATACGCTGCCCGTTACGTGAACCTGGCACGACATGTGGCGATTGGCTCATGGATTCCTGGCCGCCAGCGATGATAATTTCGGCATCGCCAAGCATAATTGCCTGAGCGGCAAAGTGAACCGACTTGAGGCCGGAACCACAGACCTTATTGATGGTCATGGCCGGAACCGTATCAGGGATACCGGCATTCAGGCTGGCCTGGCGAGCCGGATTCTGGCCGCAACCGGCAGTTAAAACCTGGCCGATAATCACTTCATCAATTTGCTCGCCTTTCAGGCCGCTGCGCTCCAGCAAGGACTGAATCACTGTGGTTCCCAGTTTGTCTGCGGGCAGCGAGGACAGGCTTCCGCCGAAAGTACCAACAGGGGTTCTTGCTGCTGCAACAATGACTACATTTTTCATCTATGTCTCCTTGGTTTTGTGATAGATAAGGTGTTGTTTGTACGTTAGTTGTATTTGCTCTCAAGCGTTTCCGGTGCTTCGGGTAGCACGGGTTGGCTGATTTATACGGGCTCTGATTCGCTATTCTTGCACCCTGTGCCTGGTTCAGTAAAGCACATATTTGTTGCTGCCTCCCTGATATGCCGGATTTGTCGGGCATAAATTGCGTCGCCCAGTTGTGGGCCTTTGAGTCCACTGTCGATCAAGTCCCTGATTGTTATTTTTCCGAGGGTGTCAACTATCTTCTGAAACCAGGCAGACTGGGGGTAGCTATTGTCTGTTATACTGCCCCGGTCGGGGGCATCGGCTTCGCATACCAGAAGTAATTGTCTGAATCTTCCCGGTCTTCTTAAAGCGTCACAACTTTTGATGATCTGAAGTACCGTTTTCGGATCGAGTTCAAAGGCGCGATGTATCCTTGAATGGTATTCGCACGCAAGACATGCCAGTTCTCTGAAATCGTTGGGTATGCGAAGGCGCAGACATAGTGCCTTGACGAGGTTGATTCCCGCCAGTTTGCAAGTCAGGGCAGCGAACCGGACTTGTGTGTCTGTTGTCAGCCGGGAGGCAATATCGAGCGTTACAAGCGAGCGGTGCCCGGTGTCGACCTCGGCCTCGGCCTCGGCCTCGGCCTCGGGATGCTGCCCGGGTTGTGGCAGGCCGAAGAGGTTATCCAGTTCAGGCATGATAACCCGCAAGGCGCCCACTGTCCTCAGCACGTTAAAATAGGTACCGGGACTTTGTTCGGAGAGTGCCCGCTCAGTCTCTTGCCAGACACGCTCGGGAGTGAGATGTTTTACCTCACCGGATGAGACAATGTGTCGCATCATTTCGATGGTTTCGTCTGCAATGGTGAACCCCAGGTGGTGGAATCTGGCAGCAAAACGGGCAACACGGAGTACTCTCAGGGGGTCTTCCCTAAAAGCAGGGGAAATATGACGAAGTCGCCTTGCCTGGAGGTCTGCCTGGCCATGACAGGGGTCAATGATAGTGCCATCATGGTCCTGAGCCATCGCGTTAATGGTCAGATCCCGCCGTTTCAGGTCTTCTTCGAGTGTGACATCAGGGGAAAAAAAGCAGTGAAAACCCTTGTAGCCGGTGCCATGCTTTTTTTCAGTACGAGCCAGTGCATATTCTTCTTTGGTATCCGGGTGGAGAAACACCGGGAAGGCGGCTCCTATCTGTTGAAATCCCCGGGCCAGCATGATTTCAGGGGTGCCGCCCACGACGACCCGGTCTTTGTCTTTTACCGGCAGCCCGAGTAGTTGATCCCGCACCGCACCACCGACCAGATAGGTTTTCATTTTATACCTGCAACCTGTAACCGGAAAAGTAGAGATTGGGTTTCTGGCAAGGATAGAGCCAGGGATAGAGTCGAGGCAATTCTGTTTTGAATCAGCCAAAGCCCGGTATCCTGCCTGCCCCGACAAAATATACCAGAATCAGTTCCTGGGTATCCAGTGTTGAATCGTGGAACGGTTGATCCGGGTGGGCAAGGCTTTGCCGGTTTTCTGTCGTCATCCCTGATTTATTGTTATTAATCGACCTCGACAGTCTGCTAACCTTATGGAAAAAAACAATAAAATGATATGGGCATGAATATTTCATGGTGCTTGGGGCGTTTAATCATTTCATGGCCAGCAGGGTAGGAAATTGTCATCATGAAACAACAAATACAGTCCATTCGGGAGTTTTGGCACAGAGGTGCACGAGCAGCAGGAAGCGTGAAACTGCTTTCGCTGGCATTGGTGATCGTGTTTGCCAGCGGGTGTGCCTGCATGAACGGCCACTGTCAAAAGAGCACCTGGCAGGCAAAACATAAAAATACGGTGCCGCCCATGTCACTTGAGCCAATCATTGTCAGAGTCACAGGTTATGGTACTTACAAATCAGCCAGGGGGAAAGTCACCGAGAGGCAAAGGCTGATGGCGATGCGTGCATCCAAACTGGATGCATTCCGGTCGCTGGCGGAGCGAGTCTACGGGATGGTTATTTATGGATCATCCACAGTAAAGGATTTTGCACTTGAGAACGACCAGTTCAGAACATGGGTGGATAGCTATATACGTGGTGCCAAAATCATCGCTGTCAATGAAATGGCAGGAGGTGCCTTTGAGACTGTGGTAGAGCTGGTACTTGAATCCAGGTTCAGGGAATGCCTTACCCATACGAATCATTTCAGATATACCGAAGAGTGCAGAATGTTGCTGTCTTCCGGCAAGGAAATGGTGAGAAACCCTGGCAAGACACCCGGTTCGGGGGCACAGTATTACTTCTGATTGGCAATACCATCTACTACTACGAGATTTTATTAGTGATGCACTGGTGTCCAAAGATTTTGTCGAGTATGAAACGGGTTAGAGCGAGTATGTTGTTCATCGCCCTGTTCGCAATCTGTGTTCCTGTTCAGGGGAAATGGATTCATGCCACAGGCAAGGCTGTAATAGAAAATGGCCGGGTTGATATCGCTCGACAGAGTGCGCGGGAGGATGCACTCCGTCAGGCTGCCATGCAGGCCGGAGTTCGCGTGTATGGTCACCAGTCATTGCGAAACGGTGATTTGACGGAAGACCGGCTCGATATAATGAGCCATGCCTATATTCGTGATGTAAAAGTGCTGGATGAAAAGGTCAAAAATCAGGTGTTGACCATGCTGGTCAGTGCCAATGTCGAGCAACTTTCCCACTGCGATTCAGGAGCGGCGAATGGGTACCGCAAAAAGGTTGCGATTGCGGGCTTTTCTGTTCAGAACCCCGGGGATGCCCAATATGGCAACCTGTATAACATAGACAGGTCATTGCCCGCCTACCTGTCCAGGCAATTGAATCATCTGGGGAATACTCTTGTTTTTGAAAACAGTCATACCCGATTATACGAAGATTTGAATAACGCTCCCACGGCTTTTACTCATCAGAGAACCCTGACCAAGGCGGTGATGGTGGCCAGAGAAATGGGGGTGCAG
The DNA here is from genome assembly GCA_002747395.1 of Pseudomonadota bacterium. GTDB lineage: Bacteria > Pseudomonadota > Gammaproteobacteria > Pseudomonadales > Oleiphilaceae > LZORAL124-50-18. The sequence goes on along the minus strand of PDPE01000032.1, from coordinate 50,004 downwards.
TTTGTGTTGTCCGGTGTGATTCGCGACATGTCAGTAAAAAATCCCGGTGCGATGAATAATTCTCCTGCTGCTTCCTTGCGACGAGCCTTCAGCAGCCTGACCGGGGTCGGGGGTTATGACCGGAGTCGCGCATTTGCGTTGGAAATATTTGTGCATGACGGATTTAACGGTTCGATTGTCTTCCAGAAATTTTACCGTATCGAGCGCCCCTGGAATGAAGACCTCCAATCCCGGATTGCCTTCGGTTCCGATGCTTTCTGGCAATCAGATTATGGCAAGGGTGTGGGGGATTTGCTGGATAATATTGCGCATGAATTGAATGAGCATTTACGCTGCCAGCCCTTTATTACCCGTATTTCCAGAGTGGAGGGTAAAACGCTGTATTTTTCATCGGGTGGCAGTGCGGGTGTTCGGCCCGGAGACAAGCTAAGCGTTTACCGCACTTTTCAGTACTCTGATTCTGACCAGTTTCAGCATACCGAATTAACCGATATGCGAACCGCACTTAAGGTTAACCAGGTACAACCTCATTTTTCCAGGGGAAGTCTGACGATTGAAGCGGGCAGGCTCAATATTCAGGAGGATGATTTGCTTATTGCCTGGTAGTGACACAGCGCTGAAAAGTGCCTGTAAGCAGGTTGTTTGTCCGGGTGAGTCGTCAGGCAAAGTGTGGTATTCACCAGGCCTGGTTTGATCGGCAGGTTATCCGGGTTTCTCCGCAACCATAACAGCCCGAAGCGGGGCAGGATAGCCCTCAACAGTTCTGGACAGGTCATCCGGCGCCAGAAAATCTTTCAGTGATTGATACGGCATCCAGTCCGTTGTCCTCTGTTCGTCCAGACTGGTGGTGTTGAGGTTGACGCAGCGCACTGACCGGAACCCGGCTCTTTGCAGCCACAGAGTCAATGTGGCCGGAGTCGGGATAAACCAGACGTTGCGCATCATGGCATAGCGATCAACAGGCATAAGTGCATAGCCCGGCGTCAGGTGAGCCTGGTCTTTGCCAATGCCGTCGTCAGCTATCCCGTCTTCCCCTGTCCTGTCACCGGGAGAGTGATCACCAGGAGAAGAACGGCCATCAGGAGAGCAGTCACCAAAAGAACTGCTACCAAAAGAATTGCCACCAACCGATCTGTCATCAATAACCAGGGTTTCCAGCACAAGTTGCCCGCCCGGCCTGAGGGCTCCCTTCAATTCAAACAGGTGGTCAATCGGGGAGCGGCGGTGGTAAAGCACGCCCATTGAAAACACAGTGTCAAAAGCCTCCAGGTTGGGCATAAGTTCTTCCATGCGAAACGGCAGAAAATCGGCATTTGCCTGCATGCCCAGATACTTTTTCACCGCCAGAAACTGCATCAAAAACAGCTGGCTCGGGTCAATGCCTATAACGCGTTTTGCGCCTGCTCCCAGCATACGCCAGCAATGGTAGCCGGAGCCGCAGCCGACATCGAGAACGACATGATTGTCCAGTGGCCTGATATGAGGAACAATCCGTTCCCATTTCCAGTCAGAACGCCACTCTGTGTCTATGCCGGTGCCAAAAAAATTGAACGGGCCCTTTCGCCAGGGCATCAGGCTGCGCAGGCCTGATTCCAGTTGCTCTCTTTCTGCAGGCTGTAAATCAGATGCCTGGCCGATCTCGATGGCAGCACTGTTCAGATTGAGTGTGACGTCGGTTTTCTCCGGCAACCGGTTCAACGCGGCTATCCAGCGCCCACTGTCGCCGTGAGGGTTCAGGATCAGTTTCTCGTTGGTCAGTGTTTTGACCTGGTCTGCCCATTTGGCAAAGCGACCGTTTGCCAGGAAATAAAAAAGGCTGTCATATATTTCATTCAGATCGATCATGGTTTAAGCGCAATCATTGAGGTGAAGCAAAAACACTGGTACCACACCTGGGCGTGAGCAAAGCCGACCTGACGCAGGCGTTCCAGATGCTGTTGCCGACTTTCCGTGATTAATACCTTTTCTATCGCTGCCCGTTTCTGGCTGACTTCCATGTCAGAGTAGCCGTTTGCCTTTTTGAATGCAGTGTGCAAGCTGGTGTTGACTTCCTGTTCCATGCGGTTCTCACTATGAATTTTTTCCGAAATAATCAGGCAACCACCGGGATTCATTCCGCGATAAATGGTTTCGAGTAGCGCCACCCGGTCTTCAGGGGGGACAAACTGCAGGGTAAAATTCAGCGTGATAACAGACGCATTGATAATACGAGTGTGGCGAATATCCTGTTCAATGAGTTCCACTGGCACCGGGCAGTTATCCAGTTCGATGTAATGGCCGCATCGCTCGATCATCGCCGCAGAATTGTCTACGGCAATAACCCTGGTGTTGTAGACAGATTTCAGGCCGTGCCGCATGGCCAGTGTTGATGCACCCAGCGAGCAACCCAGATCATAGGTATTACTGCCCGGTCGGGCATACTGTCCGGTGATCAGTTCAATCATCGGAATAATCGTGGTGTAACCGGGAACCGATCGGCGAATCATATCCGGGAAAACCCGGGCTACAGCCTCATCGAAAGAGAAATCGGGAACCCGGTCAACCGGAGCGGCGTAAAGATCGTCTCTCTGAGTCATGGATCCAGACCTGCGCATAGTACGGGGCGGTTTTTATAATCGGTAATCAGGGCTTTCATATCATTTTTTTTGGCCAGGCTGGTAAAAACAACGTGGCCATTTATGCATTCTGCGGCAATAACCGCCGGCTTGGTGGATAATCTGTGTTCTTGCCCCGGAGTCAGGAGTATGCCCTTGTATTCGCCAACCTCAAAGGCATTATGGTCGGCGTTGTGCTTGATCTTGCCCATTATTTCCAGGGCAAACACGGTTGCCAGAACGGTCGCAAAAGCGGTCGCGATAAGGTAGTTTGCGGGAAACGGAGGCTTGTTCTGATGGTCTGAACTGCCGGTTTGTTCACTGTTCATTTTTGGCTACTCTTTTTTGCAGTTATGTGTTTTCGATGCTGGCCTTGCGTTTTGGATTTTGAGTCACGATTTTTCAGTTCATCAACACCAGCGGTTCTTCCTGCAGCGCAGATTGTTGTTCCCGAAGTTGCAATACATGCTGAGACCAGTAGCGCTCGGTGTTAAACCAGGGGAAGTGGTGAGGAAACGCCGGGTCTGACCAGCGTTTTGCCAGCCAGGCTGAATAATTTATGATGCGCAGTGTTCGCAATGTTTCAATCAGTTGCAATTCAACAGGGTTAAAATCATGGAATTCCTGATAACCCTCTATCAATTCGGATATCAGCCTGATTCGGGTCGAGCGCTCCCCCCAAAGCAGTAACCACAGGTCTTGTATGGCCGGGCCGGTTTTACAGTCGTCAAAATCCACAAAGTGATACCATTCATCACGCCAGAGTATATTGCTGGCATGACAGTCTCCATGCAGTCTGAGTGTCGAAAGGTTTTTGTGCGGGGCGAGCGATTGCTGCATGCGATCGATCAAATCCCGGGCGATCGTTTCGTAGGCGGGCAGCAGGTCTTTCGGAATAAAACTGTTTTCAAGCAAGTGTTGACTGCTTTCGGTTGCCTCCTCAACAATGCGCATGGAGGGGCGGTACCGGAAAGGGCGAATCGCTCCACAGGCATGCATTCGACCGATATAACGTCCAATGGCGAACAGATTGTCCAGGTCTTCCAGTTCAGGCGTTCTGCCGCCCCTGCGAGGGTACACCGAAAACATAAACCCTTGATAGTCAAACAGCGTAGTACCTTCAATGGTCATGGGAGCGACGACGGGGATTTCCAGTGACTCCATTTCCAGTACAAACTGATGCTCTTCCAGTATTTGCTCCCGCGTCCATCTGCCCGGCCGGTAGAACTTGGTCACCACCGGCACATCATCTTCAATACCGACCTGGTAGACCCGGTTTTCGTAGCTGTTGAGCGCGAGTATTCTGGCATCTGTTGTCAACCCGATGGATTCTACCGCATTAAGCACAGCGTCCGGGGTGAGAGTGTTATAGGGGTGTGCCTGGTTAGCATTCATATGATGGTTGTTTATGTCCTGTGATGGTTAGGCGGCTTTGGCTTGAATGGAGACCGGTACACCGGGGCTGAATTTGTTGATTCGGTTTTTCATCCGAATCTCCCGCCTGCCTTTACCGGTGGCCGGAATCAGCTTGCAATTTGCGGGGGCGAGTTTTGGAAGAAGACTTTTTTCATGCTTCTGATTATATCGGTACTGACATAAGCTGCAAGGCTTCCATCACACTTTTTGCTTTTTGGCTCAGATAAATCAGACTCTGAAATTCTTTCGGGAAAATTGAAAATTGAAAATTGCGATTGACGACATTATCGTCCAGGCGATCAAGGTGTCTGTTTGTTATGGCCTGTTTCGCTGCTGTTCCAGTATGCGTGATGGTTGAATGACCTTACGGATAGTTGTCAGCGTTCCATATGTGGTCATTTTTATATACAATGAACATATATAGGCATGGTAGGCACAAGGAAAGACAATGGCGGCCATCAGTAGCACAATGAAAACTGTACCCAAAAAAGCTGGTAATCAGGTTTTGCCCGTGGTCTTTTCCATTCTTGAAAAATGGCAATGCAACCAGGAGTGCCAAATGGCGCTACTCGGACTGGCCAGTCGATCCACACTGAACAAGTACCGAAAAAATCCCGCCTCGGCCTCGGTGAGCCCGGATCTGATGGAACGCATGAGCTACATCCTCAATATTCACAAGTGCCTCAGAATACTATTCTCCCATGAGCAAACCATTTATGGCTGGGTCAATAAGCCCAATCAACATCCGTACTTTGCAGGCCGTTCAGCCATGGATATTATGCGCGGCGGCAAAGTGGCCGATTTGTACAATGTAGCCTTGCGGTTGAATGCCTTTAGAGGGGGGCAGTCTTGATCGGGTTAACGCGGTACAGAAATTTTCGTCATCAAAAGGCCTTCCGTTTAATTCCATCGAAATACCCTCCCATTGATCTTTATGAAGACGTGGCGAGTCCTGATCAATTGGAAGCGGTGTTTTATGTCGAGTCTTTAACCAATCCGAGATTGTCGGAAGAGGTGGGTGATTTTTCCCGTGTGCCGGTAAAAGATCGTCTTGTCGGTATTCCACATTGTAGTTATGTGATGGCCGCTTTCACCCATATTAATCCGGATGGTAGTCGATTCACTTCTGGTGATTTCGGTGCTTATTACTGTGCGCCGGATATCAACACCGGGATTAAAGAGACGATTTACCATATTGAGCGAATTTTCGGTTACACCGATGAGCCGGCTCAGGATATTCATATGCGATCACTGGTTACTTTCTTTTCGGCCGCGCTTGTCGATATTACCGATAAAGATGCTGTCGCATCTTCGCTATATCACGCAACAAGTTACACCGACTCTCAGGCGTTTGGCATTAAAGTAAAAAATGAAAGGGAAGACGGCATTGTTTATGAGTCTGTTCGTCATCCGGGACATGAGTGTTTCGCATTATTCCGTCCCAACCTGGTGACAGAAGTCTGCCAGGGCGAACACTATTGCTACAAGTGGAACGGCAGCTCCATTCATAATGTTATGAAGATGATAATGGCCTGAATCTGTCCGGCATTCCATCCCGGGAATCATCAGAATTGGTTGCTCGTCAGTCTGAACCCGAACGGGCAGCGAAGCAGCCGGTCGGAATAATTGTTGATAAGGGTAAGTGCCGGATAACAAGAAATAAATACGTCTGGTGTTACGCAAAATGACACCCCCGATTTTCTGGTGAATCGAGCCTGTTCAGGGTGTTGACATGGGTGAATATCACGGATATGGATAAGTACAGCACAGACACGGTAGTGGTAGGAGCGGGTGTCGTCGGCATCGCCGTGGCTGCTCGCCTGGCTCGTTCCGGAAGGGAGGTATTTGTTCTTGAAAGGCATCCGCATTACGGTCTTGAAACTTCCTCACGTAACAGCGAAGTGATACATGCAGGTATCTACTATCCCGAGAGCAGCCTGAAAGCCGGGCTTTGCGTTCGCGGAAAACACTTGCTGTACCATTATTGTGAGCAGAACCGGGTACCTTTTCGTCGTTGTGGCAAATTGATCGTGGCAACGGAAAAAACACAGGTGGACAAACTGGAGGCCATTTACCGGCAAGGCAGGCAGAATGGTGTTGCAGACTTGAACCTGTGGGGGAAAGAAAGCCTGCATAAACTCTATCCGGAGTTATCCGGCCATGCGGCCATCTGGTCGCCATCAACCGGAATTATTGACTCACACCAGTTGATGACCCGGTTAATGCAGGAGGCAGAGATCAATGGAGCACAATTTCTTTTCCGGCATGAGGTGATAAAAGGCGACTTTTCGTCTGATCGCATTGAGCTGGAGGTCAACACTCCAGACGGTCAAACCTGCCTGATCCGTGCGTCCGAGGTGGTGAATTGTGCCGGTTTGTCTGCGATTCAGTGGTTAAATGCGTCCAATGGAATTTGCCACGCCGAGCTGCCGGAACCCTGTTTTGCCAAAGGCAACTATTTTGCGTTAACTGTTCGTCCTCCCGTTGATTGTCTGGTTTATCCCGTTCCTGAAGAAGGCGGGCTCGGTGTGCATTTGACTCTGGATATGGGGGGGAGAGGGCGATTCGGGCCGGATGTGGAATGGCTGAATACGGAATGGCAGGATAACCCTGATTACCAGGTAAGCGCCAGATCGCTTCCGCGTTTTTATCGTGAGGTACGAAAATATTGGCCTTCACTGCCGGAGGGCAGCCTGGTGGCAGACTATTGTGGTGTGCGCCCGAAAATCAAACGGGATGGCCAGGTATTGAATGATTACCTGATTCAGGCAAGTGATGCTCATCAAATACCTGGCCTGGTCAATTTGCTGGGAATCGAATCACCCGGGCTGACCTGCTGTCTTGCTCTGGCAGAAACTGTTCAGAGGGCTTTGGATTCGGAGGAAAGTCTGGAACCGGAGGAAAGTCAGGCAGTTTGATGGATTGCAGGTGCCCGGCTACCTGACTTCGGCCTGGAAGAGAAGCGCATCCGGAAAACAGGTTCACCTGGAAGAGAGATCCGTTTGCAAAAAAAGCTCACCATGCAGGCTTGAACGTGCTGTGAGTCTCGATAAGAGCGCCCAGTTCTCTTTCGAGCAGGGTGTCATTGCCAATATTGAGTTCAACCAGTCTTTTCAGGTGAGTAATGCTGTCCAGATCAATATATCTGGTTTCCATTCCTATCAATGTTTTTTCCTGATGTACGACAATGGTGGACATCAGGATGATGTCCATTTCGTCTTCACTTAGCAGTATCTTGAGCTCAAAGGGGGAGGCCTTGTCACCATCCCAGCCTTCTTCAACATTGATTAACACCCCTTTCAGGGAAAGATCCAGTACGGTGCATTGCCAGACGTGATCTCCCTGGTAAAGTGTGCTGTTTGCCGCGAAGCTAACCCGGCTGAAGTTTCTTCTTTCCGGTGATTGATTGTTGGTTTCGCTCACGGGACTTTCCTCCAGATATGAGTAATGGCGAACCGGGTACCCCACATCAATGAAGGCAATAATGTCAGCCGCCCGTTCTGTTCAGTCTGTGTCACTGTTTTAAGTCTAGGTCAGGAGTGGAACTTGATCAACAAATCAGGTCACTGCTCATACCTTAACCGGTGAGCAGTGACCAATCGATTTTGTTTCCAGAGCGGGCTGACCACAGACCAGGCAGTAAAACAGGCTGCGTGCAGAAAAACGCCTGAAACTGACACCGCCTGAAATCGGGGTGGTCAAATCAGGCCAGTTTTTTATAGTTCATTCTGGTTGGTGTATTTGCCTGCTCTCCTTTTCTGGCCTTGAGGTCTGCATCGTAGTCGGAGAAGTTGCCCTCCAGCCAAACCACTTCGCTATCTCCTTCAAAGGCCAGAATATGAGTGGCAATTCGATCCAGGAACCAGCGGTCGTGCGAGATTACGATGGCGCAGCCGGGAAATGCCAGAAGCGCTTCTTCCAGCGCTCGCAGGGTTTCAACATCCAGATCATTGGTTGGCTCGTCGAGAAGTAGCACATTGCCTCCTTCCTTGAGCAGCTTGGCCAGATGGAGGCGATTTCTTTCGCCTCCGGACAGGTCGCCCACCCGTTTTTGCTGATCACTTCCCTTAAAGTTGAATCGACCCAGATAGGCTCTGGATTGTAGCTGGAAATTGCCCACCTGGATAATATCCTGGCCATCGCTGACTTCTTCCCACACGGTTTTGTCCGGATCAAGGTTGCGCATTTGATCAACAAAGGCGAGCTTGACGGTGTCGCCCAGGGTAACGGTTCCCGAATCCGGGGTTTCTTTGCCGGCCAGAAGTTTGAACAGGGTCGATTTACCCGCGCCATTGCCTCCAATGACACCTACAATACTGCCCGGTGGAACGGTAAAGCTGAGATTGTCGAAAAGCAGTTTGTCACCAAACTTCTTGCTCACGCCATCAACCTCGATGACCTTGTCTCCCAGCCTTTCTCCGGGGGGAATATAGATTTCCAGGGTTTCGTTGCGCTTCTGGAAGTCCTGGCTGTTCAGTTCATCAAAGCGGGCAAGTCGGGCTTTACTCTTGGCGTGTCGGCCTTTGGCGTTACTGCGCACCCATTCCAGTTCTGACTTGATCGTTTTCTGTCGCGCATCTTCCTGTTTTTGCTCTGTTTCCAGGCGTTTTTCTTTCGCTTCCAGCCAGTTGCTGTAGTTGCCCTCGAACGGGATACCACGCCCCCGGTCAAGCTCCAGAATCCAGCCTGCCACATTGTCGAGGAAGTAGCGGTCGTGGGTGATAGCGACCACGGTTCCGGGGTAATCATGGAGAAATCGCTCCATCCAAGCCACACTCTCTGCATCCAGGTGGTTGGTTGGTTCGTCCAGCAATAACATGTCCGGTTTTGACAGCAGCAGTCTGCACAGTGCTACCCGCCGCTTTTCGCCGCCTGACAGGTGTTTTACCTCGGCTTCCCAGGGGGGCAGGCGAAGTGCATCTGCCGCAACTTCCAGTGTACGATCGATATTGTGTCCGTCTGCGGCCTGAATGATCCCCTCCAGCCTGGCCTGTTCTGCCGCCAGGGCATCGAAGTCGGCATCCGGTTCGGCATAGGCGGCATAAACAGTATCCAGCTTTTCCTGGGCATCTTTCACTTCCCGTACGCCGTCTTCAACATTACCGCGCACATCTTTGGATTCATCCAGTTGGGGTTCCTGGGGGAGATAGCCAACGTGGATGCCCGGCATGGGCCTGGCTTCACCCAGGATCTCCTGATCAATGCCGGCCATGATTCGCAACAGGGTGGATTTACCTGCACCGTTTAGCCCGAGTACGCCGATTTTGGCGCCAGGGAAAAATGATAATGAGATATCTTTAAGTATTTCTTTCTTCGGGGGGACGATTTTGCCTACCCGATTCATGCTGTACACATACTGAGCCATAGCGTCTGGGAACCTGTAAAAGTTGCGTGTTCTGCCGCGTTTGCGGTGCGGTTGTTAGCTTGTCACTTTCTGAATGGAGGCTAAAACTATCGGATATTGGCCTTTATGGCAACATCTCCTGATTGAAAGCGTCATGCGGGTGGGGTCTGTGACCCCTGTCCTGCAAGAAAAATGTTGTTTTTAACGCTCTTCTTCCTGCTCGTATCTTTTATCTGTCAGTGTTTTCAGAAACGCCACCAGGGCATCAATCCGTTTGTTATCCAATGCCGGGCCCGTTTCCAGCTCTTCCATGGAAAGTGTGTCCGGTACTTCCGGTTCTCGCCACCGGTTGCCTGTTTCAGGGTTGATTTGCCGTTTGGCGCTGCGACTGTTGTATTTGTTATAAAACAGGACAACGGTGCGCAGGTCCCTGAAAACACCATTGTGCATATAGGGGCCGGTAACGGCCACATTGCGCAGTGTCGGTGTTTTGTATTTGCCTCGCTGAGCCGGGTCAGTCACGGCCGGGTTGTTGAGTAAACCCTGGTCAATCCCGGTTACTCCGTTTATGGCACGAAGTTCGGTATTAACAGGTACACCGATGTTATGGTATTCGTAATTGCTGAACGTTTCTTTTTTCTGTCCGGGCAGTGCGCGTAATTGATGGCAAAGATTGCAGTTGGTGAATTGCTGCGAAAAGAAAAGAGTGCGCCCCAGTTCTTCCTGTTCTGTAAATTGATATTCACCTCGCAGGTAACGATCATATTTGGAGGTAAAGGGCGAAAAGAAATCGGTCTTTTCAAAAGTGGCAATGGCATCCGTCATGGCCGCGTAAGCATCCTCGGTGCGCTCAAAAACCGTATCGCCGTACAGGTTTTTAAATGCTGTCTGATAATTGACGTCGGCCTGAATCCTGGCGATGACACCGGCTTTATCCGGCATCCCCATTTCGACAGGGTTTAACGGTGGCCCGCCAGCCTGATCCGCCAAAGAAGAGGCGCGTCCATCCAGGAACTGGCCGCCGACAAATTCGTCATCCCCGTTTTTATGGAATAGCGGAGAAAAAGCCGCATAACTGGCCGTGGGAGCATTTCGGTCACCCAGTGACTTTCCGTCATCACCCAGAGAGACTGCCGAGGCCGCTCCGGTACCACGGTGATCACTAAAACCCCGGGCGGGATCATGGCAGGTCGCGCATGACTGTGTTCGGTTTTTTGACAAATTTACATCAAAAAACAGCCTTTGACCCAGTGCCGCTTTTTTGTTGTTCAATTCATCCGTTTCAGATTGCCTGCGCTGGTCAGCAGGCGCACTCACCGTATGCAAGAGCGTCGTTACAGCGACAAGAAAAATGGTTGCTGCTTTCACTTTCGGTTTGTCCCCCCTGAAATGGCTTTCATTATCGCGTTTGATAGTGGTTTTTTGCAAAAAAATATCTCCGCAACATGGCACCTTTGGTTTGAAAATGACACCTTTGGTTTGAAATGGTAACGCTTATCATTTATATTCGCCTGCAGAACTTCAATTCAAGGGATTTATTTAAATGAAAAAACTGACACATTTGGCTCTAGCTGCAGTAATTGCCGGAGCGACCGGCTGCTCACTATTGACTCAAACCAACACCGATGTTGGCGCTATTGCCGATACCTATGGCGACATCGCAGAAGCGGGTTACAGTGATTCTCTGATCACTGCCAAAACACTGGATGTAGCCATTTACAAACTGTTGGCATCCCCCACTCAGGCCAACCTGAATGCAGCCAAACAGGCATGGCTTGCTGCCCGTATTCCCTATCAGCAAACAGAGGCCTACCGTTTTGGCAATGCGATTGTTGATGACTGGGAGGGAAAAGTAAATGCATGGCCTCTGGATGAGGGCCTGATCGATTATGTCAATGTTGGCAGCTATGGTACGGAATCAGATGAGAACGCCCTGTATGCGGCCAATGTTATTGCCAACCCTGTGCTGAGGGTAGGGGGTATCACGATTGACGCTACCCGGATCACTCCCGAGTTGCTTGCTGACAAGCTGCATGAGGTGGATGATATCGAAGCCAATGTCGCGACAGGCTATCACGCTATCGAGTTTTTGTTGTGGGGGCAGGATCTTAACGGCACCAACCGGGGAGCCGGGGTTCGTCCGGCAACGGATTTCAGCCTGAAAAACTGTACTGGCGGCAATTGTGAGCGCCGTCGTGATTACCTGAGAGCCGCTTCCACCCTGCTGATCTCTGATTTGGAAGATATGGCCAACAACTGGAAAGATGGCGGTGCGGCACGTCAGGAACTGGCAGCCAAAACCGATAACGAAAAACTGGCCACTATCCTTACCGGCATGGGCAGTCTGTCCTATGGTGAACTGGCAGGAGAACGTATCAAACTGGGTTTGATGCTGCACGATCCTGAAGAAGAGCATGATTGTTTTTCCGATAACACCCACAATTCACACTACTATGATGCAAAAGGTATTAAAAACGTCTACCTGGGTGAATATACCCGTATTGACGGGAGTGTGGTAAAGGGGCCAGGCGTATCTGACCTGGTGAGGGCCAGGGCCCCCGAGGTTGATATGCAGCTGCGTGCGAAGCTGGATGCGACAGAGGTGGCGATGCAGGCCCTGGTTGACCAGGCCGCCAGGGGCAACACCTTTGATGTGCTGATTGGTAGCGGCAACACGGCAGGCAATGCGGTTGTGCAGACTGTGGTTGATGCCCTGACCGCACAAACCCGTTCTATTGAAGATGCGATGCATGCTCTGGGTATTAACAATGTCGAGCTGGAGGGCTCTGATAGCCTGGATAACCCGGGTGCTGTATTGGCAAACTGATTCGGTCGAATGAAGAAAACCTCTATCACTCTGGTGATTATCGTCGCGGTTGCTGCCGGTGCAGTAACCGCGTTTGACGTTTTACGGGTTGCAAAAGTGCGGGCCGACACGTTTTTCCCCTCAGACCCGAAAAATACCCAAAACAGCAATATCACTCAGGCCGCCAGAAGCAAGGCAGACAGTAAGACCAAAAGCCGCAGTCGTTCCAGGTCTTCGATCAATAAAAAGGCTTTTTTACAGCCTCGACCCGATTTGACAATGGAAGAGCGTCTTTCGTTTGTCATAGGTAAAAGTCTGTTTGAAAAACTGTGGGTGTCCTCCCCGTCATCAACCACAGCAAGTGATGGGCTCGGCCCGTTGTTTAATGCTCGCGCGTGCAGCAGTTGCCACGTCAGAAATGGCCGGGGACGGCCGGTGCGCCCTGACAGGCCGAACCAAATGGCGACATCCATGATGATACGCCTGAGCATTCCGGCACAGACCCGACAACAGAAAGCAGACCTGGCGGCAGGTATTATTGGTGTCGTTCCCGAGCCAACCTATGGTTCCCAGATACAGGATGTTGCCATTCAGGGGGTGATGGCAGAAGGGCAGGTTGCTGTCAGCTACACCGAGATGCCCGTCAGGTTTGGCGAGGCAACTCAAAATCCGGTTACACTGCGGGTTCCGGAATATACCATTACTCAACTTAACTATGGCCCATTGCCCGACGACATACAGATGTCTCCACGAATTGCCCCTCCCATGATCGGTCTCGGGCTGCTGGCTGCCATCAGTGAAGCCGATATTCTCGACAGGGAAGATCCCGATGATAAGGACAGGGATGGAATTTCCGGGCGGGCAAATCGTGTCTGGGACAGGCAACGACAAAAAACCGGAATCGGGCGTTTTGGCTGGAAGGCGAGTCATCCGACACTGTTGCAGCAGAATAATGCCGCCCTGTTCGCTGATATAGGTATCTCATCGCCCATGTTTCCTGCCGGAGCAGGCGAGTGTACCGCTCGTCAAAGGGTTTGCCAGTCGCTGCCGAACGGCAATAGCCCGCATCTGGATAATGCAGAAGCATCACATGAAATAGTGAATTTAATCGAGTTTTACACGCGGAATATAGCAGTTCCCGCAAGAAGAAACCGGACTTCCCCGGAGGTGCTTGACGGGGAGGCCAGCTTTAAAAAAATCGGTTGTGAGAGTTGCCATACAGCCAGTTACAGAATGCCGGATAATACCTCTGCAGCCCGGCCCAAACAGGTGATATGGCCTTACACGGATCTGTTGCTCCATGATATGGGAGAGGGGCTTGCCGATCACCGACCGGAATTTCAGGCATCAGGGCGTGAATGGCGAACGCCACCCCTTTGGGGCATTGGTCTGACACAGGTTGTCAGCCGACACACCCGGTTTCTGCATGATGGCCGTGCCAGAAATTTGCAGGAAGCCATTCTTTGGCACGGTGGTGAGGCGCAAGCGAGTAAAACCGGGTATATGGAATTGCCGAAAGAAAAAAGAAATAATCTGATCACTTTCCTGGAGTCACTCTGATGCCAAGTATCAAATCGTTAACGCCTGCCCTGAGCAGTATCGTTTTGTTTTTATTCGGGAGTATTGCTGCCTGTTCAGTATCCGCTCAAACAGTCCCGGAGGATCAGTGGCGCACATTGAACCGTGCCGTTATTGATCAGCATATCATGCCTCGTTACCAGAACCTGGCTGAAAAAAGTGCCTTGCTGGAGCAACAAACGGAGAGATTTTGCCACACTCCGGATCGGGCCAATCTGAACAGTGCCCGAGCCAGTTTCAAGGCCGCCCTGAAAAGTTGGCAAGGGGTTCAGCATATTCAGTTTGGCCCGGTCACCCTGCTTATGCGTAACTACTCACTACAATACTGGCCGGATAAAAAAAATACCGGGGGCAGGCAGCTCAAGGCCGCACTGAAACTGGAGAATCCGGTCTTTGATGAAGAATTTTTTCGCTCTGCCAGTGTCAGTCTGAAAGGCTTCCCGGCACTGGAACGACTGCTCTTTGGCAAAACCGTTTCTGTTCGGGAAAACAAACTTGCATGCAGTCTCGCCACTGCCATTGCTCGCAATATTCACACCATGTCACGATCCATCCGGGAAGAATGGAAAGAAGAAGCCCGGCAGATCGAGCTGGCTGGCAAACCCCATGATGGTGCGGCCTATCAGGTGTATGAAACACCCTCTGAAGCGGCGACCGAGCTGATGAAGTCTCTTGTGGAACCTGTGGAGGCGATTCGGGACAACAAGATACTGAGGCCGTTATCAAAAACCATTGAAAAAAGCCGTTGGAGCAAAAGTGAATCCTGGCGCAGTGGACAGTCCATAGAGAATATCAGACAAAATCTGGCGGCTTTGCACGAACTGTACAGTGGTACCAGCCCGGTGAGTGTGAAAGCGTTACTGGAAGCGGCGGGTGACAAATCAAATGCCCAGGCCATTGAAGAGCAATTCAGGTTGATCCGGAACGAGATCGACACTGCCTCTCCCGTGACCGGGCCAACGCTGACGGAAGCAGGCTATCGCACCCTGTCGCACATTGCCAGGCAGCTGAAAATCCTGGATAAAAGGCTGGCGCTGGCCATGCAGACCCTCAATATCCGGTTGGGGTTCAATAGTCGTGATGGAGATTAACGGTCGTGATGGAGATTAATGGTCGTGATGGAGATTAATGGTCGTGATGGAGATTAATGGTCGTGGCGGGGATTAATCGCCGCACCTTTCTTGGCTGGGCGGCGGCAATGCCCGCGTTGCTTCATGGTCGACTGCTCCCGGCTGATCAGACCGATCTTGCGGCCCGGCGTTTTGCCTCTGCCAGCAAGGCAGACGACGGCTTGTTTTATCTGGTTCTGTTTGATGGTCTGGGTCAGGTAGTCTGTCGTCATCCTTTACCCGGTCGGGCGCATCAGATTGTGCGCTGGCCAGCCCGACCCTGGGTTCTGGTGGTATCTCGACGACCTGGCACCACAGCTGATATTGTGAATTATCAAACACAAGCTCTGGTAAGGCGGATTGAATGCAGCCCCGGTTATCACTTGTACGGTCATGCACAGGTCACTGCGGATGGTCGTTATCTGTTCACGACCGAGAAAAGCCCTTCGCACGAAAACGGGCGAATGGTTATTCGTGATGCAGGGCATGATTGTAAAATAGTACGAGAGTATTCCACCGCAGGTATTGGCCCTCACGAGCTCAGGTTGTCTGCTGACCAGAGAACCATGCTGGTTGCCAATGGCGGCATAAAAACCGAAGGGCGGAAAAAGGTGAATCTGGACACAATGCGGCCATCGCTGGCCTATATCGATATACGCAATGGTGAATTGCTGGAGCAACTGTTTCTGCCAGATGAGTATCACCAGTCCAGCATCCGCCACCTGGATATCTCGGCGAACGGTCAGGCAATTATCGCCATGCAGTATCAGGGCAACCCCGGTGATTCGGTACCTCTTGTGGCTCTGCACAGGCGTGATGAGGCAATGCAGCCCCTGACGATTCCTACCGCCATCAATGGTCGCCTGCGGCAGTATTGCGGCAGTGTCTGTTTTGACAGCACAGGCGACTTTGTGGCAGTCTCTGCGCCACGCGGTAATATGATTCTGTTATGGGATATCAGAAAACGCCGGTTTCAGGGTGCGATCAAAGTCAGGGATGGTTGCGGTGTTGCCAAAACCGGGGAAGCGGGGGAGTTTCTGGTCAGTTCCGGAGCCGGGAGTTTGTATCTGCTGAATAGCCTGGATATGACTCGAACACCCATACCGGCGGAGTTTCCTGTCAGTTGGGATAACCATCTTTCCCGAATCTCCTAGCATTCCGGGCCATCAGCCTTACTGTTTTCAGACATGTTTTCCGGCTGTTCTTTTGCTATTGTCAACTATCGAATGTCAAGCGTTTTTCCGGTTTTTTTATGTTATTTACCGAGATGGATTTTTCTTTGTGGGGCATGGCTCTATTGGTTGTTATGGCCTTTATCGCCGGTTTTATTGATGCCATCGCCGGTGGTGGTGGAATGATACAGACCCTGGCGTTATTGATGGTGGGTGTTCCTCCCGTTACCACTCTGGCGACGAACAAGCTGGTTTCTATTTGTGGCACCAGCATGGCTGTTGTCAAATATGCCCGGGCCGAAGCCATTAACTGGCACCTGGTGGTTGCCTGCCTGTTGCCCTGTTTGATTGCCGCCGGGATTGGCTCAAAAACCGTGATGTTTTTTTCCGATACGGTAATTTCGTGGATGATTGTTTTATGTGTCCCTGTGGCTCTGGCTGTTTTGTTTTTCAAACATACCGAGTATCAGGATGGACAAGGTGAATCACCTTCTCGGGGTAAGGCCGCCGCCCTGTTGACCCCCATTGCCTTTTACGACGGGCTTATCGGGCCGGGCACGGGCACCTACATGGCGATTGCCGGGAACAAGGGGTTGCACATGCGGCTGTTGCGAGCCACCGGACTGGCAAAACCCCTTAACCTGGCGACCAATGCCGGCTCGGCAGTGGTTTATATCAGTGCCGGAAAAGTCCTCTGGATGCTGGCGATCCCCATGGCTGGTGCCAATATCGCCGGTGCCTGGCTGGGCAGCCATTCAGCCATTCACTATGGCGACAGCTTTATTAAAAAAGTGATGCTGGTTATGTTAGGCGTTATGTTAATTGTTAATCTGGTCAAATTGGTCAATTGGTGAACCTCCAATAACACGCAATTTCACAGCACTTTTACTCAAAACGGCGTACCCACAGGCGTAAATTACCAGGTTAAAGCGATTGTCAACCGTTTCTGAGCGGATTTCAGGGGGATACAAATCGGTCACAAAAACTGCCAATATGTCTGACAAAAAGCTTCACTGAATCAAAAAAGAGGTGTATTTTACCCGCCGTTATATCGTTATTGGGTTGAAAAGGGTGTTTATGCTCCTTATCCTTAAGCCCGCTCACACTTCTCTTAACTGATAAATTAGGCCTTATGAAATCATATACCATCTCGCAAGCCCTCATTCCCATGCAAACGGTTGGCCCCATCAAAATTACAGGCCCGGTTCTGAATGAAGAAGTCTCCGTGCCCCTGGCCACCTATGAGACACCATTATGGCCATCGGTGGGAAGAGGGGCGAAAGTATCGCGTTTGGCCGGAGGCATCAAGGCCACGGTGATTGATGACAGGATGACTCGCTCAATTCTGCTTGAGGCTGACGATGCCGAGGCTGCCATGTTGGCCATGCAGTCTGTCCGGTCACGTCATGGTGAGCTTCAGGAAGTGGTTTCCAAAAGCAGTCGCTTCGCCAAATTGATTGATATGCACAGCCAGATCGTGGCCAATTTATTGTTTTTACGTTTTGAATTTACCACAGGTGATGCATCCGGGCACAACATGGTTACCAGCGCAGCTGACGAGTTAATTCTCTGGGTGCTCGACCAATATCCCGGCTTGCGCTACTCATCCATATCCGGAAATTATTGCTCCGATAAAAAAGCCACTGCAGTGAACGGTATTCTGGGGCGCGGCAAGCACGTGGTCACTGAAATACTGATCTCGCGTGAGTTGTGTCGGGAGCGCCTGAAGACCACTCCCGAAAAAATTGTTGACCTGAACATCAAGAAAAACCTGATAGGCACCATGATCGCGGGTGGTTTGCGCAGTGCCAACGCGCATTACGCCAATATGCTTTTGGCTTTTTATCTGGCAACGGGTCAGGATGCAGCCAATATTGTCGAAGGCTCGCAAGGCGTTGTTCATGCGGAAGTGCGTGGTGATGATCTGTATTTTTCCTGTACCGCACCGAATCTGATTATGGGTACGGTCGGCAATGGCAAGGGGCTGGATTTTGTTGAGCAGAATCTGATTGATCTCGGCTGCAAGGCGGAGCGTGAAACCGGGGACAATGCCCGCCGTCTTGCTGCCATTTGTTGTGCTACCGTTTTGTGTGGTGAGTTATCGCTGCTGGCAGCGCAAACCAATCCGGGAGAGTTGATGGCGGCTCACTTTAAACTGGAGCGATAATGGCGGATCAGACCAATGATCGCAAGCTGGAGCATATTGTTGCGATAAAAAATGATCCGGCGACAGATCGGCAGGGTAACCACTTTGATGCCATCAAACTGACCCATCGTGCTCTTCCGGAAATCAGTCTGGACGAGGTTGACACGCGTTGTGAGTTTCTGGGCCATACCCTGAGCTTTCCCATGCTGATCTCATCCATGACGGGTGGCGATCACAAACTCGTTAAAGACATCAATGCCCGTCTTGCGCAGGCGGCACAGCAAACGGGTGTCGCTATGGCCGTTGGTTCGCAACGGGTCATGTTCTCGAACCCGGAATCCAGATCGAGTTTTGAGCTTCGTCATCTGGCGCCTGACGTTCCCCTGATCGGAAACCTGGGGGCAGTACAGTTGAACTATGGTCTGGGTGTCGAGGCCGCACGGCAAGCTGTTGATGTGTTGCAGGCTGATGCCCTGTATTTGCACGCCAACCCGTTGCAGGAAGCCATACAGCCGGAAGGTGATACCAATTTTTCCAGCCTGGAAGAAAAAATACAGTGTCTGACATCCTCATTGGATGTGCCGGTATTCCTGAAAGAAATTGGCTGTGGTCTGAGTCCGCAGGATATTGAACTGGGCCTGCGCGCCGGGGTCCGTGTGTTTGACGTGGCCGGTGCGGGGGGGACTTCATGGAGTCGTATCGAGCATCATCGGCGTCACGATGGCTCGGATATCGGGCTTCACTTTCAGGACTGGGGGTTGACCACACCACAAGCGCTGGACATGGCAGCACCCTACCTTGAGCGAGCGACGATAATCGCAAGTGGCGGCCTCAGGAATGGTATTGATATGGTCAAGTCTGTTATACTGGGCGCCTCGGTGTGTGGCCTGGCGAATCCGTTATTGAGGCCGGCCATGCACTCGACAGAGGCTGTTGTCGCCGAAATTGAAAGCATAAAGGCTGTATTCAGAACAGCAATGTTCCTGCTTGGTGTGTCCAATGTGTCCGAATTGCGGAATAACCGGGCACTTATCATATCAACACCCTAGAGTTCAACGATGTGTTTACGGATATTGACGATATTTGTTTTTGTACATCCAGCTTTTACCTGAACCTGAAAAATATGAATCTGAAAAACCTGACCAAGTTCTGTTACTGCGAATCCGTCAAATGTAAGAGTATTGCTTGCTGATGCAGGCAACCGTACCCGGCAAAATCATCCTCAGTGGTGAACATTCCATTGTATACGGAGCTGCCGCGATTGCCGTTGCCGTATCGGCTACCGTGCACGCCCGTTTTGTGCCCACCTCCTCCGACAGAATTGACCTGATTATCAGCCATGGTCGTTTTACCAAAAAAACAACCGATCTGCCTCGTTTAAAAGAGCAACTTGATCGGGCGTATACACAGTTCGAACTTGGCAATATTACCATTGCCAAATTGTTGAAAAGCCCGGTTGAGTTACTGTTTTATACCCTGGCTGTTGCCGGTCTGACTGTGTCGGGCGAGATTCATCTGTCGAGCACCATTCCTATCAGAGCCGGTATGGGGTCTTCCGCTGCCTGTATCGGGGCATTATTGCGCCTGAGTGAGCAAATACAGGGTCGAGAACCGGCAAGCAAGGAAGCAACAGCCGAAAATGTGCGTTATTGCGAGCGCTTGCAGCATGGCCGGGGCAGTATTATTGATGCGGCGGCGGTCAGTTTTGGTGGTGTGGTGAAAGTCGCCGATGGTACCATCAAGTCATTACCCATCAAACTTGACCCGAAACACTGGTTTCTCTGGAATAGTGGTACTGCCTTGTCGTCAACGGGTGAAGCTGTGGCGGCGGTGCGGGCGAAGTTTGAAAACAGCCCGATCTGGCAGGAATTTAATGATACCACCCTGCTGCTGGAGAGCTCGATTACCAGGAATGATGCCGCAGGAATAAAATCCGCCATCGCTGACAATCACAGGCTGTTATGCACCATCGGTGTTGTGCCCGACCGGGTAAGGGCTGCTATTGAACGCATCGAGCAAACAGGAGCCAGTGCCAAAATATCCGGTGCCGGCAGTATTCAAAGTGGTGGTGGCGGTCAGGTGCTGGTTTATCTGGATGACAGGGTTGATCAACAGGCTTTGCAGGCGCTGGATATCCCCTTGACATCCCTGGAACTGTCCGGTCGGGGCGCTTATGGTGAATGAGATTCGTGTGTCTGTGCCTGGCAGTATTATGCTCATGGGCGAACATGCCGTTTTGCACGGTGAATTGGCGTTGGCCTGTGCCGTGGACAAATACCTTTATGTCACCCTGACCCCCCGCACCGATCAAACCGTGATTGTTGATTCTGCCCTGGCCCACTATCAGGGTTCGTTACATGACCTTCAGCATGAGCCGAAACTCGGCTTTGTGTTGGCGGCTATCGATGCCTTGAAGGCACATTTGTCAAATGGCTTTTCGCTGTGTGTTCGTTCAGAGTTCGCTCATACTCTGGGTCTGGGCTCTTCTGCCGCAGTCAGCGTCGGAGTGGTTGCTGCCCTGTCGGCCTATGCGCAACTCGACACCAGCCCTGCTGCATTGTTTGATCGTGCACTCGGTATTGTTCACAAGGTGCAGGATGGGCGCGGTTCGGGCACTGACCTGGCTGCCAGTGTCTATGGCTCGGTGGTGGCCTTTCGGGTTAGTCCCCGATCTGTCGAAACACTTCCGTTTGACTCTGATCTCTGTCTGTATTACTCCGGGTATAAGACCAAAACTGTGGATGTGCTGAAAATTGTCGAGCAACTCTCTCGATCTGACCCCGGGATTCATGCAGCTCTTTATCGACTTATGGGGCAGGTGACAGCGCAGGCAAAAATTGCGATCGGCCAGCATGATATGCAGCGACTTGGTGTGTTGATGAACACCTATCAGGGATTGATGGATGCCCTGGGGGTATCCGACCATACCTTGTGTGACATTGTTTATCGACTGCGCAACAGCCCGGATATTCTGGGTGCAAAAATTTCCGGTTCGGGGCTGGGGGACTGTGTATTGGGCCTGGGTGCACAGAGTGTTGCAGGTCTCGGGTATGAGAGTATTCCAGTCGCTATCTCACCAAAGGGGGTGCATTTTGGTCACTAGACAGCAGGTTATCAGTCAATATCTCCCGAATATCACCGAAGCCGGGGAGGTGGCACAGTCTTTCGCGCCGAGCAATATTGCATTGTGCAAGTATTGGGGAAAACGTGATAGAGAGTTGAATTTGCCCATGAATGCCTCGTTGTCCGTGTCATTGGGTGCCCTGGGCAGTCACACCAGGATTATGCCCTCAGATAACGGGGTGGATCAGGTCTTTTTAAATGGTCAGGCCCAGAATATGGAGCAGCCGTTTGCCAGCAAGGTGATAGATTTTCTGAATCTGTTTCGGCGTGACCTTGAACAACCTGTTATTATTCGCACAGAAAACAACATCCCCACTGCGGCGGGTCTGGCTTCATCGGCTTCCGGCTTTGCGGCGCTGATGTTGGCCATTAATGACTTTTATCGTTTTAATTTGCCCAAAAAAACACTTTCGGTATTTGCTCGTATGGGCAGTGGCAGTGCGTCACGCTCCATTTATGACGGTTTTGTTGAGTGGCACAAGGGAACCAGAACCGATGGCATGGACAGCTTTGCCGAACAACTTGACCTGCAATGGCCGGATTTCAGAATCGCATTGCTGAAAGTAAGCACGGGGGCAAAAAAAGTGGACTCACGAGCAGGGATGCAACGCACTCTTGAATCAGCCGTGTTGTATCAGTCCTGGCCTCAGCAGGCGAATGATGATCTGGTTACGATAAAGCGGGCCTTGAATAACCATGATTTCGAGCAACTGGGTGTGGCCGCAGAGAACAACGCGCTGGCGATGCATGCCACCATGATTGCTTCATGGCCACCTCTTCTTTACTGGACAGCGGAATCTGTCAGTGCCATGCATCGGGTATGGGAGTTGCGTGCCAGCGGTGTCGGCGTCTATCTGACCATGGACGCCGGGCCCAATCTCAAACTGCTGTTTGAGTCGGGCGACCAGGGGGCAGTAGAAGATGCTTTCCCCGAACTTGCTGACAGCGACATCGTCGCCCCTTTTGCCAGCTCCGGTCAGCCCCTCATTACCAGTTAGCCCGGGTTACAGGAAGACGCCGGTATGCCGGAACGATCAGGGGTTTGCATTTTTTCCCTGACCTTGAAGCTATGACCTTGAAGCCATGGCGGCGCAAGTGACTTATTGCACTGCCAGGACAGGGATCAGATTTGCATTTTCGGAAGTGGTACCTGAGCCCGGAACAGCAGGCAGTTCTATCCCCAGGTTATTTTTGGCAAACACCTTGTCGGCCCGATAGCTGGAGCGCACCATCGGGCCGGAAGCGACTTCCATAAATCCTTTTTCCAGACCGATCTCCCGGTAGCGAACAAACTGTTCCGGTGTAACGTAGCGTTGAATGGGCAGGTGATGTTTGGTCGGTCTCAGGTACTGCCCGAGCGTCAGAATATCGACATTGTGAGCAAGCAAGTCATCCATGGTGTGATAGATTTCGTCATCTGTCTCGCCCAGACCGACCATCAGGCTGGTTTTTGTCAGCACTTCCTTTTTGTGCTGTCTGGCAAAGGCCAACACTTTCAATGTTTGCTCATAGCCGGCACGCGGATCTCGCACATCGCGGGTCAGGCGTTTTACTGTTTCCACGTTTTGGGCAAACACATCCAGGCCGGAATCAACTACCCGGGCAACGTGCTCTTCCACGCCCCTGAAGTCGGGTGTGAGTGCCTCAACCCTGACGGCGGGTGTGCGCTGTTTGATCGAGCGGACGCAGGCAGCGTAATGGGCGGCGCCACCATCCTTGAGGTCATCACGATCCACCGAGGTCAGGACAATGTATCTCAGCCCCATTAATTCAACGGATTCGGCAACCTTTCCCGGTTCGTCCCGGTCAAGCCATCCGTGAGGGTTGCCGGTGTCAACCGCACAGAACCGGCAGGCACGAGTACACACAGACCCCATCACCATAATGGTGGCGGTGCCGTTGGCCCAGCACTCACCCATGTTGGGGCAATGAGATTCTTCACAAACGGTGCTGAGTTTGCGCTCCCGAACGTTATTCCTTACTTCTTCAAAACGCTGGCCACCGGGAATCTGTGCCCTGAGCCATCCGGGCTTGCGTGCAATGGGCACACTGGCATTGCTGTCTGCTGTGTTCCTTGCGCGTATTCCGTTTTTTATGGCGGTAATACCGGTTTCGCTACGAAACTTCTCGCCGCTGCGTACGGTTTTTTTGCCTGCGTTCTGCCTGCCGGCTCCAGGTTCCTGGCTCATGCGCGTCCTCTGTCTGAAAAACGGTCATTGTGTACGTTTATCTACTGCCTGAAGAATAACACATCAAATTGACAGGCTTCTCCGCAATAGAGCGTATTGACTTTTATTCTTACCAGGAATTATATCAGGAAAAAACGGGGAATTAATGGTGATTTGAAGCAACCCTATCCTTTGGGCGAATTGCATGGTTGCCAGAAAGATGTTTCGATAGCCGGGCACGGCAACCACTGATCTTGAGGAAACTGATTTTGATAAAAAGATGGGTGTTAATTTGCCGGTAAACTGTTTTCGGGTTGAAAGGGATTCTGGTGATTTCTTTTCTTCCCGTGACCAAACGCTAACGAACCTGAAGGGGTACATTATGGAGCAAGGTTGGAAAGACGCTTACGCTAAAAAATTGACTACCGCAGATGTGGCTGCGAAAGTTGTGAAATCCGGGGACTGGGTGGAATATGCCTTTGGACTCTGTGGCTCGGAAGCATTTGACCAGGCTTTGGCAAAACGAAAGGATGAACTGAGTGATGTAAAAATTCGTTGTGATATCGGTGCGTATCGCCACCATACACTGGAAGCGTCGAGCGAGGTCTTTACCTGGAACTCCTGGCACGTGGCCGGGCATGACAAGGCGTGGTTGAACAAGGGGCTGTATTACATACCCATGAAGTTCCACGAGTGTCCTGTTTTGACCCGAAACAACTGCGTGCCAACCAATGTTTTTGTCGCACAGGTCAGCTCCATGGACAAACATGGCTATTTTAGTTGGGGTGTGGGTGCTCCGAGCAGTATGGCCGCTTTTGAAACTGCCGATGTCTGTATTCTCGAGGTTAACCCGAAGATGCCCAGAGTACTGGGTGGGGAGCAGGAATGTATTCATGTTTCCCAGGTGGATCACATCATTGAAGTGGATAATGACCTGCCCACCATTCCGGATAACCCGCCCAATGAAGTCGAAACCAGGATTGCACAGCAAATTATTCCCCGGCTCAGGGATGGATGCTGTATCCAGTTGGGAATCGGGGGGGTACCCAATGCTGTTGGTGGTTTGATTGCCGCTTCTGATCTGAAGGATCTGGGTGTACATACGGAAATGTATGTGGATGCCTATGTCAAGATGACGGAAGCAGGAAAGATTACCGGCAAATACAAAAACTTTGATCGATACAAACAAGTCTTTTCATTCGCGATGGGGACACAAAAACTCTATGACTTTATTGATGATAACCCCGGATGTGTTGCCTACAGCGTAGACTACGTGAACACTCCATCGCGGATTGCCCGGCTGGATAACTTTGTCTCCATCAATGCCTGTGTGGAGCTGGATCTGTTTGGTCAGGTTTGTTCGGAGAGTATCGGTACCCGCCATATCAGCGGAACCGGGGGGCAGCTGGACTTTGTTGAAGGTGCTTACAAGTCTAAAGGTGGGCAGAGCTTTATCTGTACACCATCAACAAAGGAAATAAAGGGAAAAACGGTATCCACCATCAAGCCTACCCTGACAACAGGAGCCATCGTTACCAGCCCGAGAACCGCCACTCATATGATAGTCACCGAAAATGGCATTGCCGATCTGAAGGGCAAGAGTACCTGGGAGCGTGCGGAAGCATTGATTGCCGTTGCACATCCTGATTTCCAGGAGCAATTGGTCAAGGAGGCAGAAGCGATGAATATCTGGAGAAAATCGAATAAATAAACAGCAAGGATAACTACTCACACTCTCGCGGGCAATCTGCCCACGAGGGTGTTATTTGCTTTCCCAAATCCTTTTAATGTCGGATTTGGCCTTGACTTCCCTGTCTCTGATTTCGTTATGCCTTTCTTTCGTTACTGCTTTTCTTCTTTCACTTCTTCTTTCACCGATTCGCCAGAGAATATGACTTCTTCGGTTGCCTCGTGTTTGCCTAGCAGTTTGGGGCGTTCGATCAGGAAGTACAGCACCAGGCCGATGATAATCGCGTAAACGGTGGATTTGGGGTCTGGCATGGCGAGGGTAACGGCCACGATGCCGGCAACGCCACGCTCGGTCGGATTATTCAGTTGCTCCATGCCAACCATAATACAGATGTAAGCGGTCAGAATCAGTGTCAGCGACAGTGCAATCGGCAATACCGGCTTGAACATGGTGACCAGCGGCAGGCACAGCAATGCCAGCAGGCCTGAAATCCAAAAGGTACCGGCACCACTGTAAATGGAGTCCATCGCCTTGCGACCCATGGCATAGCGCTCCGATACCGTCGCGTGTACGGCGGTAAACAGAGGGCCGGATAGACCGGGCCAGGGGGCGAAGAAGGCGTGCAGGGCGTTACGGATAGAAGTGACGATATGAACGCGGTCAACGTTGATGTCGATTTTCTCATCCTGTCGTTCACGATCCACACGTTCCAGCAGCGTGCGGCCTACCAGAATGTCACCGAAGGCGATGACATAGGCAATCAGGGCAGTGGGGATGGCCAGCAGAAACATGTCCATGTCGGGCATTCCTGTAGCGAAGACCAGATAATCAGCCATCAGGCCGAAATCCGGGTTGGTAATGCCCCATTCGATATTTGGCAGAGGATATTCCGCAAATATCCAGCCAACGATCATCGCAACTGCCATACCTGGAACCATGCCAAAGTTGGCAATCTTTCGAGCGAAGGAATTCTGCTCTATGACGTTTTTAAAGGACAGGGAAAACAGGATATAGGCAGCGACGATAGAGCCCACAATCAGAGATATCGGTGTTGAATCAACCCGACCACCTGTTTTCAGCTCACCCATCAACGCGGCAATACCGGCACCGATAATAATACCTGATTTCAATGAATTGGGGATGATGTTGACCAGCTTCGACCCCCATCCGGTGAGTCCCAGAATAAGAAATATAAGAGTGACCTCGATTTGCAGAGCGAACATGGCCCTGATCGCTTCAGGCCCGGGTTCATAACCGCCCAGAAATAATAACACTACCGGAATTGCCGGTGTTATCCAGCCTGGCACCATGGGAACACCTAACAGGGCAGGAAGGACATAGCCCAATCCGGCGATAAAGGTGAAGGCCAGGGCCGCTTCATAGGGCATGCCGAGATATTTTTGCAGTAACGGTATCATCGCCAGGCCAACGACAAACATGATAAAACCCTGAATCATTTCAGGGAATTCCCAGCGATAGTGAATGAAGGGCAGGCGAATTTTAAACGGGCCGGCCGGCCAGTAAGGGTGCTCTGCTCCGTGTTGACGTTCTATTGCCATTATCAGGCTCCTGTTCTATTGTAATGATCGTTAAACGAGACCCGCAGAAACTAACCAAATGCAGGCGAAATGTCATCCATACGATAGTCGTAAATTGGCCTGAATGGTCGAATGATGCTCAATACACACATGATTCATATTGACTTTGCAAAGCCACAAAGGCATTTCACTGCTTTTCTTTCAGGGGGATACTTTCTATGCTGTTTACTATGGTCCGGTCTGATAACTGAATTCAGCCATGAAAAAAGAGTCAATACACAAAATGCCTGACAGTGCCGGAAAAGTGGCAACAGAGTATGTTGCCCGGTTTAAAAACTGGCTGTTCAAGCCGGAAGAAAAGGGCAACAGGCCGGGTGCGATCGGACATCGCATCGCCCGTATTGTATTCGCAACGGGTCGGGATCTGGTTGATGGTCAGCTTACGCTGCATGCCATGGGGTTGGTATATACCACACTGCTGTCTATTGTGCCGCTTCTGGCCTTGAGCTTTTCGGTGCTCAAGGCATTGGGTGTCCATAATCATCTGACGCCTTTGCTGGAAAACTTCTTTGAGCCCTTTGGCGCAGAGGGGGCAGAGATTGTGACCAATATTCTGTCTTTCGTTGACAATATCAAGGTTGGTGTTCTCGGGTTTCTCGGCCTGGGGTTGCTGGTTTACACCGTCATATCACTGGTTCAGAAAATTGAACGATCGTTCAACTACATCTGGCGGGTGCCTGGTCTGCGCAGTATTGGCCAGCGTTTCAGCAACTATCTCAGCGTGATTATGGTGGGGCCCTTGCTGGTGGTTTCTGCCATTGGTGCCACTGCATCGTTTTTGAGCTCTTCCATCGTCCAGTCCCTGTTGGCCATTGAGCCATTTGGCATGTTGTTTCTGGCGGCCAGCAAGGTCATGCCGTTTTTTCTGATTGTTATGGCGTTTACCTTCGTCTATGCCTTTATGCCCAATACGCGCGTGAGTGCACGCAGTGCTTTTATCGGAGGGCTTGTTGGCGGTGTTACCTGGCAAACATCCGGTATCCTGTTTGCGTCTTTTGTCGTGTCCTCTTCCAACTATCAGGCAATATACTCGGGGTTCGCTATCGGTATTGTTTTGCTTATCTGGCTATACGTTTCCTGGCTGATCCTGTTGCTGGGTGCAACGATATCCTACTATGTTCAGAACAGCAGTCAGATTTGTGAGGCGTACCGGATTCTTTCATCTTCCAGGCAGGATGAACGAGTTGGCCTGGCCATGATGCATATGGTGGCGAGCAAGTACGACAGGGGTGAAAAGCCGCTGTCAGTCCTGGAGGTTGAAAGCGCGATGGGTGAGCCTCCCGAGGTGACTCACCGGGTTATGAAAAAACTGATAAAGCAACACTACCTGGGTTACACCTGCCAATCGGCGAATCGTCTGGTACCCGGCAGATCCATAGACCAAATCAGTATGGCTGACCTGCTGCTGGCCATCCGGCGGGAGGATGCAGGCAGTACCTCCCAGGGGCAAACCCTGGTTTGCGACACATTGGTCGAAGACCTTGAATCGCAATGGGTAAACCACCTGGGGAGCGCAACGCTTGCAGATATGGTGAGAAACGGCCCGCTGAAACTCCGCGATGACCTGGTTTCTCGCTCGACAGAAACAGACTGAATACTCTCTGGTACCGTTTTGATCGGCGCGGTATTGTGTCAGGCCTTGCAGTTCACAGGTCTTGCGGTTCACAGGTGTTGCAGTTCACAGGCGTCGCAGCTCAATAGGCCAGGGGGTCTTCCTGCTTGCTGACGACTTCGCCATTCCCGATAAACTGTATCACATCGGCCGCAAACTTTTTGGCCTGGTCCGCGTGAGGGATATGCCCCGATCTCTTGTAGAAGACCACCCTCGGCAGATAACCTGAACTTGCCAGGCGAATAAACGCGGGTTTGACAATGTCGTGCCGAATGTTCCGGTTATTGCTGAACAGGGTGGTTGGCAGGAAGGGGTCGGCTTCACCAAAAGCCATCAAAACCGGAACCCGGATATGTTCCAGATTTTTTACCAGACTGTCGGGATCCTCCCTGCGTAGCTCGATACCCTGGCCATATATGTCCCAGATGCTGTTTCGAATATAGCGTTCATATTCATCTGCTGTTGACCAGATCATCTGTGTTCGTACTCTGGTCAGAAAGATACTGTCGATACTTTGGTTTTTAAAGTAGCCGACCGGGCTGCGGGTGATACTTCCTGTTTCAGGGTCCAGCTTCTGAAAGTGATAGAAAAGACGGATATCCTCTGCCGATTTGGCAAACTCCTGATCAAAGTAACCCAGTCTGGACCAGATCGATTGCCATTTGGAGTAGTCATAGCGCATAATCGGGTTGAAAATGGCGAGCTGTTCGGATTCGTTTATGGGAACAGTGGTACTGTATTCCTCCAGACCATAACTGCTTTCCAGAATCAACTTCTCAACCGCGTTCGGATAATTCAGAGCATAGCCAAGCACCCACTGCCCACCCATGGAATGGCCAAGATAGGCAGCCTTTTTGATGTTCATTTGTTGCACAAGCACATCGAAAACCAGTTTTCTGGAGTCATCCATGGTTCTCGGAATTTGATTACCCAGATTTCCTGGCAGTGATTTTCCATACCCAGGCAAGTCAACGGCCACCACACGGATATCGGCTTCCATCGCATAGCGCATTAACTGATAAAAGTAGCCACTGTTGGCCCCCCGACCATGGATCAACACGAGAGTAGGTGTATCCTCGTCAACCGGGAAACCGAGATAGGAATCCATAACGGCTATTTCCCAAATCTGGTCTCGGGCATCCTTGACGCTGAAATATTGAACCGGAAGGGGATATTTCACCTGGTTTTTCCAGAAACTGCCTTTAGACGAATCAGCCAGTACCGCAGGTGGTGACAGGTTGTCAGCCATTGGTTTCAGCGTGGTTTTTTTGGGGATACATCCAGTGCTCATAAACAGGGTGAGCAATATCGCAACGACTTTTTTCAGGGTGCCGGTATTCCGGTATCCAAACGGGTGATACATAGTAATTACCTCGGATTGTCAGGTGTTCAGTTTAGTCCGTCTGTACGGGCATGTTGAAACTGCGATTTCACCTTGAAATCGACCGGCCCGATTTTTTTCAGCTCCATACGTTGGTTGAGTTGAGGTATGGCCTGGTTGATCCGGTCTATTGTCAGCTGATCCGGGCAGGTGCATACGATCTTCCAGCCGGCTTTATTTTTCGTTATGGATAACTGGCTTCCTGACAAGGTGCCGCCAAGCGCCAGTATGAGGGTTTCAACCTTGCCCGGGTTTGCCGATTCAGAGCGGATCAGTATTTGATCCACATGTTTGCTGATGAGATTACAGAGTTCTTCCGGACTGTTTATCGGATGCCGGGGATGGGTAGCAGGGGAGTGGAGTCCAATCGAATTGATTGATGCGGGATTGACAGCCTGTTCCCGAGATTCGGCTGAATCGTCAGTTTCAATGGTATGGCCGGGTAGAAAGTCTTCTGCATCAATTTGCTGTATGGCCCTGATTATCTGGTCGAGTTGGGTATTTCCGGCTGCGGATTGTGCGCATTCCGGCAGCGGACAATGCGTTGTTGCATTGCCGGTTTCCGCTGACATTTTTGCTTCCTGCCGGTTTTGTTTTTCCGACCCTTTCGATGATACAAGCAATTTTTCAAAGGCTGCCCGATCCTGGTGTCGAGATTGAAAAAGACCCGCGTCTTTCTCCACCACCTGCTTTGTCAGTATTGGTTTTTCACCATATGTCTTGCTGCCTGTTTCTGAGGTATAACTTGTTTTTGAGGTATAGCCTGTCAGTGTTTTCTGTAACATAGTTATGACATCCTTGTCGTTATCCGGTTTTGCCCGGTTTTATCTGATCTTGCCCGATTGCTATTCTGCCATTACAGAATTTCGTTTTTCAGTTTCTCGATATTGTCCAGTTTCAGCTTTGCCTGCTCAAAACGGTTTTTCGTTTGTTCAAGTTGTCGCCGGATTGCGTTTCTATCACCGGTACAGGCCTGTTTTTGCCTTTCCAGTCCGGGTAGTGGCATCATCATTCTCTGATATCTGTTTTCCATCTTGTTAACATCCGCTATCGTAAATGAGCATCTTGATGAATATCGATCCATTTCAAGGTGTATATCGTTCTTTATTCGTTTGATCTTTTCCCGAATAACCTGCTCCTGTTTTTCTATCTCTCGATATTTGGCCCGTAACAGGCTGATTGTACGAAGCAGTTTTTCCAGTTTTTGCTGCCTGACAGTGATTATTGTTTCCAGAAGGTTTTTTTTCCTCATTGAACCACCGCCAGCAAGTTTTCTTCTGTGGTTTGCCAGGGTACCAGCTGCTCTGCATCCTGCTGGAGGAGACGTTTGATTGCGTCATGTCGTGAAATTGCATCATCTGTTTCCCTATCCTGGCCTGCAACGTACTCGCCGATCTGGATCAGGAGTTCGACCTCGATGTATTTCGCCATCAGCCTTCGGACTGTGCTGGCTGCTGCTCTGTGTTCCGCCGTGGTGACCCGGTGCATGGTACGGCTGGCGCTGCGAAGAACGTCAATGGCGGGGTAGTGTGCCTGTGCAGCCAGTTTGCCGGAAAGCGCAATGTGCCCGTCAAGTAATGAGCGAACTTCCTCACCTATCGGGTCGGAGCCACTTTGCCCATCTTCCAGAAGCACGGTAAAAAAGCTGGTAATCTGTCCTTTCATATTGCTGCCAGCCCGTTCAAACAGAGTGGGGAGGAGGCTATAGACAGAAGGGGGGAAACCGCGCCCGGTTACAGGTTCGCCAAGTGCCAGTCCGATTTCTCTCAGCGCCCGGGCATAGCGGGTGACAGAATCCATCAGCAGCACAACATGGTTGCCCCGATCTCTGAAATACTCGGCAATGGTTATGCCGAGCTGAACGGCACGGCAGCGCTCTATTGCCGGACGATCCGATGTGGCGACCACGATCACGGTTTTGTCGAGGGTTTCCCGGTTCAGGTTATCCTGTATGAATTCTGTGACTTCCCGGCCTCTTTCTCCAACCAGAACAATTACGTTGATATCACTTTGCACGCCTCTGGCCAACATGCCGAGAAGCGTACTTTTACCCCCTCCGGCAGGGGCGAAAATGCCGAGGCGCTGGCCGATACCGACGGTAAGCAATGTGTCGATGGCTTTGATACCGGTTTCCAGCATGGTGTCTATTCCCGGTCTTTGAAAAGGTGAGGGAGCCTCCCTGTAGAGAGGAACTCTGGATTCGCCTGTAACTTTGCCGATCTGATCCAGAGGCTCATTCAGCCCGCTAATGACCCTGCCGAGCAGGTCAGAGCCGACCGGAACCAGGATGGACTGGTCAAGACTGGTGACCTCCATTGCGGCACTGACACCGTTGAGATTCCCCAGGGGAGTCAATAAAGTAAATTCGTTCGCGATGCCAACGACTTCAGCCATCAACGTATAGTTCCGCTGTTTGTCTGTCAGTCTGCATAAATCGCCAATGCGGGCTGACAGCCCGGTGGCTTTGATAAGTGTGCCGGCTGCCTCGGCAATATTGCCCCGTCGCAAAAAGGTATTGCTGTGATTCAGCTTTTCTATCACCGTGTTCATTTCTCTTGTTCTCCGGGTTCCTGGTCTCCGGGCTCCTGCTCTCCAGATTCCTGCTTTCCAGATTCCTGTTCTCCAGATCCCTGCCCTCCAGGGGCAACCGGAACAGACGGTTCTCTCTGGTTCACAGCCGTATCGTCCAGTTGCTGTCTCAGCATGGTGAGCTGGCTGTCGATGTTGCAGTGAATGGCACCCAGCTCGGACTCGACGGTGCAACTGAAAGCATCCAGTTCGGGGTCGGTAATGATTTCAACAGCGGGTTGTCTTGATTGATCAGGCAGGCCGGCATGACCAGGGGCAATATAGACCCGAATAAATTTTTCACCGGAAAGTTCACTCAAAGCGGACTCGACCAGTGCTTTTTTGACCAGATCGGCAGGAAGTGCGGGCAGTATTTTTTTTACAATATGAAAGGCCAGATCCACCACCGATGCCTGCTGCTCTTCCATAAACTGCCTGCTCTTTACCTGTGCTGAAATAATCGACTCCGCAGCCTGGCTCAGCGCCTTTTCCCTTCCTTCCCGCAACCCGGCCTCGTGCGCCTGATGCTTTATTTTTTCTGCCTCTTTCGAGGCCAGGGACAGAATACGATTCGCTTGCGATATCCATTCCTGTGCCTGTTGCCAATCAAACAGATAACTTGCCGGTATCCTTCTCCCGGTTGAGCTCAGGTGCCAGCGGTGTGATCGGGTGTCCGAACTGGTGCGAACGTCGATTTTATGGAATTGTATGTCACTCTTCATGGCGTTTCGCCCTGGTCAGGATGGATCAGTTTCTCTATTTCGTTTTCGATGCAGGCATGAGGCAGTGCCGCCGACATCTCTGAAAACGGGGTATCTGCAAACCGGCTTTTTTCAAAAAGGCATGATATCGGCTGGAGGAGTACTGTGTGGCTGGCATGCAGATAACCGAGCAATTCCGCCATACCGGCCTGAGGCAAGAGCCGGAGCCAGAAAATTTTTTCGCTGATCATATTGCCGGATTGTTCGGCCCCCTGTTTTGTCGCGGGTTTCCTTGATCCCTGTCTGTCTGACTGGTACTGCAATACTTTTTGATAGATGGTGTCACCCAGGTGACGACGAATGGCCAGTACCAACGGGCGGGATATGGCCTGTTGTATGAGCAGGGAAAATCTCAAGGCTCCCAATGTGGTGGTCAGGCTGTCTCTGGCCGTTTTGTCCCTGACCTTTTTATCACAGGCCAGCAGTTCGGCAATGAGCCGGGCCTCTTCGGTAACAGTGCTGTCGTCAATTTTGCTGAATGTATCGAAATGCTCACCGAGTTGTCGAGCCAGATGTTGCCGGCCGACACCTGTTGATCTTGCCTGTTGAATCAGTGTCGGATGGCTGTGGCCCAGCCAGCTTTCATGCGCATTGTCTATGATAAAGCCCTGTACAAATTGCATGGCCTGCTTTCTATCCGACATGACGATCACGCCTTTTGCCGCGATAGCGATACCCGCCGATTCCGGCTGCACCTGCACCTGCTGTGATACCAATTATACCGGCGAGCCATGCCGGCGGTGTATTTGTTTCCGGTGCAGCAAAGTTTTCAGGCAGGCTGGCTTTTCTTTTGGAAAAAAACTTGACGGTGACACGATTTACATCCTTCATATCCTCTATACCATCGGTGACAATGGCTTTGATATCCGTATCATAGCCGGACAGGTCTACCCCGGGTTCCTGAATAATCACCACTGAAGCAGAGGCGGGAGCGGGGCTGTCATCCAGCAGCTGTTTTTCCGGTAATGCGACATGCACACGTGCGGCCACCACACCGTCAATGAGCATGATAGTGCTGGCAAGCTCCTGGGAAAGGGCATAAATGTAGCGGGCTTTTTCCTCTCTGGGTGAAGAAACAAAGCCCTCCCTGGGAAATACATCGTGCAATGTAGGCGGGTTCTCTTTAGGCAGGCCTTTTTCTGACAGCAGAAGCATTGCCGGTGCGATATCGTGTCTGTCGACACTGACCGACCACCCATTGTCCTTGCCTGCCTTTTGTTTGCGGGCATTGATGTTGGCGGCAAGCAGTGCCGCTTCTATTTCATTGGCCTGTTGTTCATCGAGGGATGAGTACAGTGGCGATTCATTGCATGCAGAGAGCGCTAAAACTGCCATAAAAAGCACCGCTGTTTTCAGTAGTTGCTGAAACCTGAGCCATATAGTAATCATCATGGTAAATCCGTGATAGTAAGTCTGTGTGTAACTACTCAGCCACCTGTGCAGGCGATGAGCAGGCAGGTTTGTGTTTCGATCAGGACTGCTGTTTGAACAATTGGGTGATACCATCCGATGTTTTGTTGGCAACGGTCGCCGTCAGCTGGCTTTGAAACATAAACTCATGGGATTTGACACTGATGTGCAGCATGTCGCTCGGGGTCAGTGACTGGCCTTCACCCGCTGCTCTTAGCGCATCCAGGCCAAGCGATTTCAGGCTGCCATTGAGTGATTGCAGGGATTCCAGAGCGGTCTGGAACCCGTGCGACTCGACGGTGGCGGCTTCCCTGTTTTCCATTGTGACTCCAGGTTCGGGCTGCGCAGCGTGCAGGGCCTCGTATTCCGCAACTTCGTATACGGAATAGTGCTTGTCTGCCTGATTGCCGGGAGCTGTCGTTTGCGGTGATGCTATGTCGTACAGCATGGGTGAAATCCCTTCGACCATGGTGAAATTCCTTTTTTCAAACTGGATTTAATTGGTATCTGCCCATGCCTCCGTGGGGCAGTCTGCACAGGAAGACGCTGTGAATACGTCCCTGTAAGCTCGACTTTGGTATCCATGCCAAAGACGCTTCCTGTGCAGACTGCCTCATGGAGGCTTGAGCAGATACTCCGGTTAGTGTTTTTCGGTTATTGCTTTCTGGCCAGTGTTTCGAGCGATTTGCCCACGCTGGACGTTGCATTGGCGGCATTGTTTGAAAGAAACTGCATACGCATTGATTCGGCAGAAAGCATGGTGATGGTTCCGGGGTCATCCTGACCCTGCCCCCCGATTTCTTGCGACAGTGTGGTGATTTTTTCAGCCTGCTGATCCAGTGTTTCGCCCCAGGCTGAAGCCATAGCTTCGTACCAGCTGGTCAGTTCATTGTCCCTGGGGTGGGGCTTGCTGGTGTTGGTCGGGATCGATGCCAGGTCACTGATTGATTTGATGCTGTCCATTGCGTTTATTCCTTTATTCCGTTTGGCGTTGCAGTGTTGGTTTTTCCGGGGTGGTTTTCCCGGGTTGGTTTTCCTGAGCCGGTTTTGGCAGTCTGGTTTTACGGGTGTAATTGTATGCTTGTTTCTTCTCCGTCCCGGTTTTTCAGGGTGATTTCGTTTAGTGATATGCGGGTCAAAACAAAGTTGTCGTTCAGCTCGGCGCCCAAATAGTGCTGTGATCCGTCTGTGGTCACAATATAGGGGTCCTGACCTGTGACAACGGTTTGAATCGCAAGCTCTGGTAACGGCACCTTATTCTGTTTTTGAGCAAGATTTCTGGCCAGAATACGCTTCAGGCCGGTAATTTCTGTCATTGACCGCGAACCTATGGTTTTTTTGAGTTGACCCGGATCGTGAAAATGGCCGGAAATTTCGACTTCTCCATTGCCAAGGTATCGGCTGTCTGCCGTGATGCCGGATAGCCTCAATACCTCTTTCACATTGTCAGCTATTCGTTTTTCCTGTTGCTTTGCAGCGGGTTCCGCTGAAGGTTGAGTTGGAGGCGCATCACTTTTCACACTGTTTTGTGTGCCGCTCAGGCTGGAGTGAACAATACCGGTGGAAACGAGCAACAGAGGAATGGCAATCAGCAGCTTGTACAGCCTGGTTTTCAGGCTTTTCTCCAAAGGAATCCATCGCCCGTGTCGGGTCACCTGATCCCGGCTTTTTAACCTTGCTGGTATCAGAAAGCACAGTCTGGACTCGCCGAGCTGAACCGTATCTCCAGCTTTCAGTCGGCTTTGCCTGCCTTTATCCAGCGGCTTTCCATCAATCTCGATATCAGATTTCACCGGTCGAATCATCAGCTTGCCAGATTGAAAATATACAATGCAGTGGGCGTCTGTGATGCCACTGTCCTGGAGGATAATGTCACAATCCATTCCACTGCCAATTACCAGAACATCATTGGCCTGCACCGGGTGACGGGCACCGGTATGCAGACCGGAGATGACTTCCAACACAGCTGTATGATTCATCGTCGGGTTCACCTAGAACATGACCAGTTTGTCTGCCGTCAACCCGGGTTGGCAGTCGTTTTTACACTGTGGCGCGACTTCTCTGTTTTTCTCCGCAGGTGTCGAATGACCGGATGTCGAAGGTCTGGAAGCCAAAGGTAATGCCTCTGTTTTGTTCATTATGCCCCGGGCTGTCTGATCGGCACTTTGTGAGGTGATGATCCTGGGCGAAATGATGTACATGCGTTCGCTTCTGTTGCCTTTTTCCTTGTCTGTACGAAACAGTTTGCCCAGAAGCGGCAGGTCTCCAAGAAGGGGAATCTTGCTGGTTTCCTGAACAGAAGCTTCCCTTACCAATCCCCCCAGCAAAAGGCTGTGCCCCGAGTTGACTATAGCCTGGGTTACGACTGCATTGCGTGTCGAGGCCGGGACGCTGGCACCGTCCGTATCGGTCAGCATATCTACTGTGCCATCCTCTACCGAAACAAGCAGACGAATGCGGGTTTCGGGCCCGTCTTTTATGATATGGGGCGTAACTCGAAGTACCGTTCCCGAGTAAACCTTGAACAGGTCTGTCTCAAATGCGCCTTCCACCGGCACATAAAGCGAGCGACCACTCTCTATAACAGCGTCAAGGTCATTGAGCGTAGCCACTCGGGGGCGGGAAGTAATGGAGACCAAACCCTCTTTCTCAAGCAGGTTCAACCGGCTGACAAGCTGATTGTGATTGCCGATAATGGCGCCCAACTGGAATCCGGGAATTTGTTCCAGTACATTTACGCTACCGGCCAGAGCGGCTCCAACCTGGTTTGTTTTGCTATTTGCGTGGGCAAAAAGCACTTCAAGGTTGTTTTGGCCGAATCGCCATTCAATGCCTTGCTCGGACAGTTTATCAATGTTGATATCAATAATCGTTGCCTCGATTTCGACAATGGGCGTTGGCCGGTCGAGTTTTTTGATCAGTTTGGCATAAAGCGGCATGCGTTCCGGTAAATCCCGGATAATAATGCCATTATGGTGTGGGTCTGCGACCACGCGTGAGCTGTCGTTTTCCAGCAGTCGTTGGCTGTTCAATCCGGACTCCGAAGGAGCAAAATCGTTATTTCCCCTGGAACTGAAGACGTTGATGGTCTTGTCGTCGCCCAGGGTGATCTGCCTCTTTTGGTCGCCGGCCTGTCTGCCTATCGCCGCCATGCCGCTCCCCTTCAATGATTCGGAACGAACAGAAAGGGCCGAATCCCCGGGTTGTGATGTCATTCGTGTTGGCTGTTCGCCGATGGCCTGTCGCAAAATGGAAGCGACACCGGGAATGGTGACTTCGCGACCTCCCACTGTGAATACCCGGTCAGTCGCCCAGGCAAATTTTAGTGAATAATATTGAAATTCTGATGCCGCATTCAGGTTTCTGATATTGAGTGCCTGAATAATTCGCTGAATCTGATTGACATAGGCGGGAGTGCCGTTAATTGAAACCAGCCCGGTAGACCGGTTGAAGCGGGTGACATTTTCCCTGTCGTGCATATTCATCGCCTTGATGGCCTTTTTCAGTTGTCGGAAATCGTCAGCCGGGACGGCAATAAATCTCTGGATGAGCTCATTGACCTGATAGATATACACCTTGCTGCCATCAAAGTAGGTGACCAAACCGTTAGTCCGTAAAATGCTGTCGAAAATGCTCTGGGGTGTCCCTTGTCTGATGCCGTTTAAACGCCGGTTCATCGCTGCCACCTGCTCGCTGACTACACCCTGGTGACCCTGTTCTGTCAACAAGGTCAGCAAAAATTCCTGGAGTGGTTTTTCTTTCAGCCGATAACTGAACTGGGAGGTGTCTTTGAATTTCAGGGCCCTGGCCTGCGCCATCGTTGACAGTCCACACAGTATTGTCAGCACAATGACGGTTGAAACAATGAATGTCTTTGCCGACATCGATACTCTTTTCGGCATCAATACTCCTTTCGGCACCAGAGCACTTGCCGGCAGCCTTCCCGGATTTGAGATAGAAACCGGTGCTTGACGAGAAAGATGTGTCGTTCCCATGTTATTCCCTTTCTTCCTTGACATTGCTGTCTTTCAATAATAATCAGATTTGGCCGCCAATCTGGTGTAATGGCGTGATGGTGATGTTGGTCAGCAGCTCCTGATAGCCCAGTACCGGCAACTTTTTGTTGTGTTCCCATGCGATCCTTCGCACGTGTCGTCGCAAGTCCGATGAGCAGAGCACTACGGTCGATGAATCTAGCCGGCTATCGCTATCCGCCTCTGCAATGCCTTCTATCAGCGTCGTGTAAGAGGCCAGTGCCGGATTGTCTGAACCGGATGACGGCCCTGCTGACAGACTGTCTCGCAGTTGCTGTTCGAACAACGGGTGCAATACAATCGCTTTCAACTCGTTGTTTGTTCCCGAGAAATGTTCGCTGATTTGTCTTTTCAACCCGATACGGAGACGCTCGGTGAGCAATTCAGCGTCTTTTTCTGCAGCGGCATATTTGGTCAGGCTTTCAAATATATCCCTCAAACTTCGAATGGGAACACCCTCTTCCAGCAAGCGCCTGAGTACCTCGCTCAGTCGCTGTGGCGTGATGGCTCGCAGCGTTTCCTTGACCAGGTCGGGGTAATCGACATTCCATTGATTGACCAGGCCGGATGTTTCCTGTATGCCGATGAAAATGCCCATGTTGTCAACAATAACCTGCTCCGTTTGCCTGTTGATTTCCTGTTCCAGTGTGTCCGGGGTCTTTTCGCTATGACTGGTTGACCACAGTGTTGCACCATAGGCCAGAACCTGGTAGTTGTGGTCGGCCTTGTCCGATTGAACGCTGATGACCGGATCGGGAAAGGGGACACCATATTGTTCACTGATCCTATTCAGAATGCCGGTCAGCGATCTGGATAACTGTTGTTTGCTGATAGCACTTTCCAGCTCCTGTCCAAGCCTGATTTCAAGAGCCGGTGGTGGAAGTAACCCGTTATGTTCGGGTTGTGTCTCGTCTTGCCCGACATCTTTTGCCACCCTGCCGGAAAACAGGCCGGGCAGGGAACCGGGTTTGAGTCTGAGATAGCTGGTTGTCAGAAGCACTCCGCCGATCACCAGGAAAACCGGCGACGGGAAGCCCGGAATCAGTGCCAGAAACAGGGCCAGGGCACCACCGATCAGTGTCACTCGCGGATAGGCACTGACCTGGGATGAAATGGCACTGCCAAGGTTCTTGTTACTGTTATCCCCTTCATCATTGCTGTCACTGTCACCATTACTGTTTCTGGTGATAATCAACCCGGCTGAAATGGACGTAAGCAAAGCCGGTATCTGGGCCACCAGTCCATCGCCAATGGTCAGAATGGTATAGGTGTGGGCGGCATCGGCCAAAGCCATATCTCGTTGCATCAGGCCAATGGTCAATCCGCCAATAATATTGACGATCAAAATAACAATACCTGCAATGGCATCGCCTTTGACAAACTTCATCGCGCCATCCATTGCACCATGAAGCTGACTTTCAAGCTCCAGCGCCTGACGCTTTTTCCGCGCATCTTCTTTGCTCAGCAGGCCGGAGCGAAGATCGGAGTCGATAGACAGCTGCTTTCCCGGCATGGCGTCCAGTGTAAACCTGGCCGCCACTTCTGCAACTCGTTCTGCACCTTTGGCGATGACAATAAACTGCACCACGGTAATGATGATAAAAACAACGATCCCGACAACCAGGTTGCCACCGACCACAAGGTTGCCAAAGGTGTCAATAATATCTCCGGCATCCGCATCCATCAGAATAAGGCGGGTAATGGCAATGGATAACGACAGCCGAAACAGGGTGGTCAGGAGAATGACGCTTGGGAAACTGGCAAAGGCACTCGCAGATGGAATGTAGATCGCCAGCAGTAACAGGCCAATGGAAACAAGAATATTGATCGCGACCAGAACATCGATAACAAGCAGGGGCAAAGGAAAAATCATCAGGCCGACAATGGCAACAACGGCAAAGGCAAGTACCACGTCACTGTAGTTTTGCTTTGCGGAACATCGGTTCGATGGGGTGCCATGCCGCTTTGGCCAGGACATTTTGCCTGGAGACAGGTTGGTATTCATTTCAGGGTGCCAAATCCGTTTAGTGCCAATAAATCCGTTGGATACCAATAAATCTGCTGAATGCGATTCGGGTATCTTGTACAGAACGGTTCCGTGTTCTGTTTTCTTGTACTCTGATTATCTTGCCGGAGCGATTTCAGGCCCGGTTAACCAGCTCCGCGCAGGAAGCGCTGTTTTCAGGGGCCTGGATCACCTGTTTCCGGCTTGGTACGGGCTTGCAGGTCAGCAGGTTGATCTGGCTGCCGGAATCACCCAGCACGAGTTGTTCGTTATCCAGCTCCAGTACCAGCACCCGGCTTTTGGGCCCGAGCGGCAATACCTGAACGAGTGTGGCCGGGCCGGCACCAACGATGGCACTGCGTTTTACAACAAGATACCAGGCAGCAAGGCCCAGGAGAGTGAGTACCGTGCAGGGGATGAGGAAATGCAACATAAGAAAAATCCATTTTTAATCTGTCAGTCTGGGTAACAGGTTCGGGCATTCCTTGCCCTTGAACAGTTGCTTGCCATCTTGCCCATTTTTTGAGTAAAAATCAAACATAAATTTTGTAACAGGGTAAAAATGAGATCATGCTCAAAAATAAAAAAGAATGGGGGTTGAACAAGCAAGCAGAATTTGATTAGCATAAAAAAAGCGCAGTGATGCGCCAAAACTGAACAGGATGTTCGGTGTTTATATGGGAAATTACCGTTTACGTGTGCTGCTGTTGACCCTGGAGTCGGCAAAAGTGAATGGCAATGGTAAATGGGGCAAGGAGTGCCTGAGTAGTGAAAATTCAAAAAGAAACAAGCAGTTGTAATCTTTATTGCAGGCCTGGATGCGCCTGTATTCAACGCGTTCATTTGTGCTGTTGTGCGGTTGGAGGCGGCCGTTATGCCTGAGTTGCCAACCGAATCCACTCCGATAGAAATCTACCTGATAGACGACAATGACCGATTTCGGAAGTCAGTCAGGGCATTGTTTGAAAACACAGGCATGACGCTCTTTGATTTTTCATCTGCGGACGAGTTTCTTGAGCAGTTGTCTGGTCAACCGAAGAAGCAGGTTCGTCAATGTGTTCGGCAATGCATTGTGACAGATATTCATATGCCCGGAATGTCCGGACTGCAGTTGATCAGGCAATTGCAAATCAAAAAAGTCAGGCTTCCCGTTATTGTGGTTTCCGGCTCGGCTGATGTGCCAACGGCGGTAGCCTGTATGCGTGAGGGTGCATCAAACTTTATCGAAAAGCCATTTGACCCGAACCAGCTGATACAGCAAATTCATGCAGCAATCGAAGATCCGGGAGCTGTATTGCGTAACCCTGATGCAAGTCGGCAGAAATTGCGTACGCTGACACCCAGGGAGAAACAGGTATTCAGCCATGTTTGCGAGGGGCGTTTGAATAAAACCACGGCAGATATTTTGGGTATCAGTGTAAAAACCGTAGAGCTGCATCGTGCCAAGGTCATTTCAAAGCTGGGTGTACGAAGCATTCAGGAACTGGTCAAGTTGAACCTGGGATATTGACCATGTCCGGGTTGGGAAAAACCATGTCCGGGTTGGAAAAGTTACCGGAAATGTCCCTTCAGGAGTCCGTTTTCCGCAATCAGGCAGGAGTGCTTGCCTCCTGTTTGAAGCGTTATGCCCAATCCGGTTGGTGTGTGAATCCCGCCGGAGAGATAGCCGGGAATGTGGCCGTGCTGGTCGGTGACAACGAGCGGCTTCTGGTATCGACTGCTTTCGATGAACATGCAGTACCTGTTGGTGAGCGGCATTGGTGGGAGTATGAGCCGGAGTCGTTGGGGTTGGCCTGGTTGATGGCCCATGAGACATTGCTTGAACAGCTTGTCGATCTGACCGGACAGCAGTGGCATTTTGACCGCCTGTTGACGAGAGGGGAAGCGAACCTTCATGCGAGATTTTGTGATAGCTGTCAGCTTTTCCCCTCCGGGTACCAGGATGATCAGCAGAGTGACCAGGATACCGGCTACGAGCAGACGCATCGCATGCTGTTCTTCCGATTGTTGAAGGAACACAGGCAAAGCGATGTGATGTTAGGTCTCAGCGGGCAAACCATGCTCAGGCTGATTCAGCACCAGTCTGACCGGGCGGGGAGGATGAGCTCCTTATCCGATTTTCCATCTCTGGCTCACCTGGCGTTGAATCTGGAAATCTGGTTGCCACCGATTTATGAGGCCGTGTCCGAGCTGGACAGCTACGAGTCGGGAGACCTGATGCTGCTGGATTCACTTGATAAGAGCCGGAACGATATAACCATTGCGACCAGGCAAAGGGACTGGATCGCAAAAGCCGTGTATGAGCATCGTCAGATCAGCGTGGTCTCGGTATTGAGTCATGCACGGGAAAAAACCTTTTCACCCCACTTCTCACAAGAGAGTAACAGCATGAATGATCATACCACCAAACCGGCAGGTAATGACCTGTCTTCTCTGACTGCCCAACTGGATTTTCGGGTGGGGGAAAAACGGATGCGTCTTGACGAGTTGGAAGCAATCGAGCCGGGTTCGGTTCTGACTCTGGAAAGTAAACTGGATTCGGCTCACACAGATATTTTTGTCAATGGATGCAAATGGGCAGACGCTCAGCTCATTGCCGTTGGCGACCAGCTGGCCTTGCAAATCAGGCGGATTTTGTGAAATGGATTTTTCCAGCTTCTCACCCGGCGCGATTGTTGCTGTTGTTGTATCCCTGGCTCTGGCTCCCTTTGTGGCCGTGATGGTCACGTCTTATACCAAAATCGTGGTTGTCCTGAGTTTGCTCAGAAATGCTCTGGGGCTTCAACAGGTGCCGCCTAACGTCGTTCTTAACGGGCTGGCAATTATCCTTTCTGTGTATGTGATGTACCCGGTATTCAACGAGGCATACGACGGCATAGAAAAACAGGTCGCACAGTTTACTGAAGAACAGTCAGACACCAGTCGCCTGTTTGCGATTGCAGAGCAGGGCAAGAAGCCCTTGCAGCAATTTCTGTTTCGCCACTCAGAGCAGAGTGAGCGACAGTTCTTTCTCAAAAGCATCGAAAAACTGATGGGTGATAAAGGAGAAAATTCCTTTTCGGAAAAAGACTTTGTTGTGGTCGTCCCGGCATTTGTGGTGAGTGAACTCACTGATGCCTTCCAGATCGGCTTTGTGATTTTCCTGCCTTTTCTGGTCATTGACCTGATTGTATCCAATATTTTATTGGCTCTGGGGATGATGATGTTGGCTCCGACCACAGTGTCACTTCCCTTCAAACTGTTGTTATTTGTGTTTATCAGTGGCTGGACACATCTGGTACAAGGTCTGGTTATGACCTATTTATAGCCCT
Source organism: Pseudomonadota bacterium (assembly GCA_002747395.1). GTDB lineage: Bacteria > Pseudomonadota > Gammaproteobacteria > Pseudomonadales > Oleiphilaceae > LZORAL124-50-18. The sequence continues at coordinate 6,178 of PDPE01000032.1, read as the reverse complement.
CTGGCAAAACAAGGGATGGATTGGAAATGGATTTTGATGTTGTTCGACAAACCCAGGAAGCGCTCTGGTTGATGCTGGTTCTTTCTGCCCCCACCATATTGGCTGCGTCGGTATCCGGCCTGATTGTGGCGATTATCCAGGCTGTCACACAGTTGCAGGAGCAAACGGTGAGCTTTGCGGTCAAACTGTTTGCCGTAGGTGTCACCCTGTTTTTAACTGCCGGATTGATGGGAGAAAGCCTGTTCCGGTTTGGTCATGGCGCATTTACCGGCTTTCCGGCGATGGTCAGGTAATGCCCGGTTTGCTGGAAGGCATTGTCGCCGGTAGCAGTGCATCAGGTACCGGCAATTTGGGTGATATCATTGCCACCCTGACAGAGATGTACGGCGCAGCCGCGCTTGCAGTGGCGGTTACTCTGCCGCGCATTGGAGCGGCTTTTATCATGCTTCCGTTACTGAGCCGGGAAACCGCTCCGGCCCTGGTGCGAAACAGCCTTTATGTCTGCCTTGCCGTGGTGGTCTTCCCCCTGTCCGCTCAGAATTATGATGTCAACATGGTCAGTGGAGCCCTTTGGCCACTGATATTGGTCAAGGAGATTTTCCTCGGCGTAGTCATTGGCCTGCTATTCGGCTCCATTTTCTGGGCACTGGGCGTCGCCGGAGGAATGCTCGATACCCAGACAGGCAGTAACATGGCGAGCCTGGTCGACCCCATACAGGGTCACCAGTCTTCGTTAACCAGTCAGTGGCTGTCGCGTCTCGCCGCAGTTCTTTTTATGGTCAGCGGTGCCTTTCTGATTTTTCTGGAAGTGTTACTGACCAGTTATCTGCTTTGGCCGGTCGATCAGTTGTTGCCAGAGCTCAATGTGAAAGGAGTTGATTTTTTCGCTGGTCAGTTTGGTTTTATTATGACCAGGGCACTGCTTATCGCTTCCCCGGCCATACTCGTGCTGGCGACCGTCGATATTGCCTTTGGTCTGATCAATCGCTTCGCCCAGCAGATCAATGTGTTGCCATTAAGTATGCCGATCAAATCATGGCTGGCTACCTGGATTATGATGCTGATGGCCGGCATGATCGCTGAAATGGTGGTGCGCCACCTGGCCGAAAGCCTCCGGATATCCGAACAGTTATCCCGCCTTTTCAGGTAGTGCGTGTGTACCTGTTCAGGTTTCCCGATCAGACGCCACGCGCAGGCCTATACCCCTATACCGTGCGGGTGAGTCGTTTTGTTCGAGTTTACATAGTGGATTCAGTCACCCGAGGATGTTGAGTTGTCAGCAGAAAAACAATCAGATCAAACCGAAAAACCCACCCCGAAACGCCTGAAAGATGCAAAAAAGAAGGGGGATGTTCATCGCAGCCAGGATTTGTCGCGTACCCTGGTGTTGATTCTGTGGTTACTTGCTTTTGCACTTTTGGCCGAGTATCTGATCAATGAAGTTATCACTCTGACCCGCTATCTGTTCAGCACCATTCATGCGCTTTCTCCCGAAGCCCTGATAGAGAGTCTTATCCTTTCAGGCAAAACCGTCTTTTTTGCCATTCTGCCTTTTATTCTTATTGCTGCATTGGCCGGTTTTGTTGTGGAATGGATGCAGGTGGGCACGATTTTTTCGGCCAAAAAACTGTCTCCCGATTTTACCAACCTCAACCCTGCCCAGGGCATCAAAAAGCTCTTTTCGGTGGAAAAACTGGTTGATGTCATTCGTTCCATCATCAAAACCGGCCTGGTTATCTGGTGTGTTTATATTGTGCTGTTTGACGCCTTGCCTGACTATTTCCAGTTACCCGACAACCCGCTACAAGCCATGCTGGCTTCTCATTGGCACTCGACCTTGCTGATCTGCTTTTTTGTTGCTGTGGCCTTTCTGTTTGTCGCCATACTGGATGTCTTTTACCAGCGCCATGTGTTTATCAAAAAAATGATGATGAGCAAGCGTGATATCAAACAGGAGCACAAAGAATCAGAGGGTGACCCAATGGTAAAAAGCCAAAGAAAACAACTTCATCAGGAATGGTCTCAACAAAACACCCTGTCTGCCGTGCGCAATGCCAACGTACTGGTCACCAACCCCACGCACTTTGCCGTTGCCCTGTATTACGAGCAGGGCATAACGGATTTGCCTCAAGTCGTGGCAAAGGGGCAAGACCATATGGCCTTGCATATGCGAGAAGCGGCTGAAGCAGCAGGCGTACCGGTGATGGAGAATATTCCCCTGGCCAGAGGTCTGTTTGCCAATGTGGCGTTGGAGCATTATATCTCGGCGGATTATTTTGAAGTGGTAGCGGAGGTGTTGCGTTGGGCTGAGGAGGTGAAAGCGTCAACACAGGCTGGTTGATAGTGGCTTTCCGTGGTATTTCAGTAATACTGTTTCAGTAACAACAGAAACACAGGCTGATGAAGGAAAAGCAATGACTGAATTGACGGAGGTTCCCGACTACTTTAAATACTGGGGAAAAGCCAGAAAACACCCGCAAGCAACAGGTGATGAATACCATCTGTTGCCTTATCACTGTCTGGATGTGGCGGCGGTGGCAGAATGCTGGTGGCAACAAAGTCGTGCTATACCTCAGCATTTTGTTGGTCAAACAGGCTTGAATGAGGAGAAGGCCAAAGCCTGGGTGCTATTTTTTATTGCTTTGCATGATTACGGTAAATGGGATTTACGGTTTCAGCGTAAAGCGCCTGACACGTTCCGCGCTGTCAACCCAGATATCGGGTTGGCTGACTTCCCGCTTAGTGTGCGAAATATCAAAGACTATTATCATGGCCCGCAAGGGTTGAATTGGTTTTATGAAGACTTTAAATCACGTTTCAGTAACGGTGATGATTGGATGGTAGACCAGCCAGAAGATTGGGAATTATGGCGACCGTGGCTGGCAGCCGTTGCCGGGCATCATGGTGATATTCCTTGCTGTGAGGATGCAGGCTTACCTTCGCTTTGCAAGGATGCTGAGCCCTTATTCCACAACGCCCGGATTGATTGGGTGAATACACTGGAACAACTTTTTTTAACCCCTGCTGACTTGTCTTTAAAAGAAAACCCTCCGGTTATGGATGATAAAAGCATCTTTTTTCTGGCTGGTTTTTGTTCGGTATGTGATTGGCTGGGGTCGTCGGATTTTTTTGACTATGACGCTGAGCCACAAATATCAGTCGAGGCGTTGCGTAGATGGTATCTGGGACGGTTTAAGAAAGCTGAACGCGCCTTGCAATCGGCGGGCATGAAATCACATATTCATCGTGAGCCTGCAATAGAAAAACTATTGGGTGTTCATGCCAAGCCTCGTCAGATTCAGGTTTTAGTTGATGATTTACCACTAGAGCAGGGTTTGACTCTCATCGAGGCATCAACAGGATCCGGAAAAACGGAAGCAGCATTGGCCTATGCCTGGCGTTTAATGGATGCGGGTTTGGCTGACAGTATTGTTTTCGCACTCCCTACTCAGGCTACTGCCAATGCCATGTATGACCGTCTGGAAAGAGCCGCCAGGCACATTTTCAGCAATCAAACCAACCTCATTTTGGCTCATGGTCGAGCCAGGTATCACGAAGGGTTTATTGATCTTAAAAAGTCGTCTACACCCAAGACTGTTCAGGGTCAAGAAGAAGCCTGGGTGCAATGCAGTGAATGGCTGGCACAAAGTCGCAAGCGGGTATTTCTCGGACAGATCGGTGTTTGCACAGTTGATCAGGTTTTAGTATCTGTACTGCCGGTCAGGCATAAATTTGTTCGTGGCTTTGGTATTGGTCGCAGTGTTCTGATTATTGATGAAGTACACGCCTATGACAGTTATATGTATGGCCTTTTGGGTGGAGTTCTGGAACAGCAAAAAGCCTGTAGCGGCAGCGTCATCTTATTGTCAGCAACACTGCCTGCCAGGCAAAAAGAGGTTTTGGCTCGTTCATGGAAGGCTGAACAGCATTCTGAAAATGAAGACTACCCTTTAATCACGTCTTATACTTCAGCTGAGAGTAAAACATTTGATTTGCAAATACAGCCTGAACAGCGACCCAAATCAACGACAGTAGATATTGAACTACTGGCATGTAAGAGTCTGTTGCCGGATAACGACCTGCTATCAGGTATCACGCAAGCAGTAATACAGGGGGCTCAGGTATGTTTAATTTGCAATCTGGTAGATGTTGCCCAGAATGTATATCGGAAGCTACGCGAGCAATTTGAACAGAGTGGTGAACTGGAGGATAGCCAAATTGATTTGTTTCACTCGCGGTTTCGTTTTTGTGATCGCCAAAGTAAGGAGCAAAAAGTGATTAACCTCTTTGGCGATAAGCCGCACCCTTCAGATGCGCGAGATAAAGGCCATTTACTGATAGCCACCCAAGTCGTGGAGCAATCTCTGGATCTGGACTTTGACTGGCTGATTTCCCAGCTATGCCCTGTTGATTTGTTATTTCAACGAATGGGACGGTTGCACCGACATGAACGTGACAGGCCTGCAGGTTTTGAGCGCAAAGTATGTACTGTGCTTGTGCCTGAGACTCCGGATTATGGTCTACATGAATTAATTTATGGTAATAGTCGGGTTTTATGGCGTACCCATGAGCTATTAAAAAAAGCGATACAGTCCGGTGTCGGTATTGAGTTTCCGTCTGCTTATCGTAACTGGATAGAGAAGGTTTATCGTGAGGAGGAGTGGGAGACAGAGCCGAAGGCAGTGCAAGAAAGCTATGCCAAGTATTGCAATAATGCTCAGGGTTCTTATTACACTGCCAAACAATTGATGAACCCGTCCATGAATTCGTTACCGGATGATGACGCCAGAATTAGTGTATTAACACGAGATGGTGAGATGAGTTTGAGCGTTTTGCCATTTTATATAAACGATAATGGAAATCGTTGCTTATTGGATGGTCAGTCATTACCGTCAGTTGATGACCTTATTTGGTGGGAAGTGATTAATATTAATATGGTGCCTGTACCCCATGGTTGGGGGAAGCATGGGAAAGGGCTGCCTGAACCGGATCAGGATGGTTTGATTTGGCTTGAAATGCGAAAAGAGAACACTTGCTTCCAGTGTCACTGGCAACAATGGGTGTATTCATATACGAGTGATACCGGGTTTCAGCGTAACGAGCATTAATACAAAGGGAATGCAGAGTATGAACCTTTTAATTGATAAATGGATTCCGGTGCAGCATGCCGGTTTGCCAGAAAAAATCACCTTGCAGCAACTGCTGTGCGGTGAGAAGACAGGCGAATTATGCCTGCCGCGCGATGATATGGAGTTTGCCTGTTTGCAATTACTGGTGGCCTTAACCCAGGTTCTGTTTACCCCAGTGGATAAAAAAGCGCTGGTGCAACGCATTCAAAAGCCGCTGACGCTTGAGGAGTATGTTGATGGTTGTGAAGGTAAAAAAGACTGGTTCGATCTGAGCCATCCTGAAACGCCGTTTATGCAATACAAAGGCGTTAAGCAAACGAAAGCTTCAGAAACACCATTAGAAAAACTACTACCAGGTTTAAATGATGGACAGAGTAAAGTTTTCATTAACCAGGCAGGATTAGCCGATTGCCTGTGCGAATCATGCGCAGCAATAGCTTTGTATCACTACTCCAATAATTGCCCAAATATGGGTGGAGGACCTGGAGGAGGCATTAAGTCAGGATTGCGAGGAAATAGTCCAATATCAACGTTAGTTAGTGACCCTTCTTTGCGAAGAACCATATGGCTAAACACGTTAACTTCCGAGTCAGTTGATAGATTTTTTCAAGATGACCAAGGCTCTTACGTTGACACTCCAAATTACGTAGACAAGGTTTGTGCTGGAGATAAAATTTATCCACATAAAATTTCGTTAACCCGAGGTCTTTTCTGGTGCCCTGTGCGGTTTGAAATGCTTGACATGCAAACCTCCAAACACTGTTCTCATTGTGGGTGCAAGGGAAGAGCATATACATATTTCCGTAAAGAACCTTTTGGTTATCAAATGGAAGGTATTTGGAATCATCCGTATTCACCAATGTTTTTTAGTACCAAGAAAGGCAAAAAGGAATACTACGTACCTTCAATTAACTCAGACTATCCATCTTGGCCTTTGCTTGGGAAATTTATTAGGGGCTGTTGACGTTTCACATTGGTAACCACTGAATTGCGCACGCCATAGCCACCATCGATTCAAAATTTCTTTTCAATTTGTCATACCGAGTGGC
>PDPE01000014.1 GCA_002747395.1 Pseudomonadota bacterium | reverse complement strand
AAGCGCAATCTGCGTACGATGGTGGAAGGAATGCTATACCGTTTACGTACAGGATTACCATGGAGAGATTTGCCTGATTACTTCGGCCATTGGAATTCAATTTATAAAAAATTTAACTCCTGGTCGGCTAAAGGAATATGGGCAAAAGTATTTGAATTTTTGGTTGTCGAGCCTGATTTGGAATGGGGTTTATACAAAAACAGACATCTTGTTGAAAACCAGTTTGCAAGATTGAAGCACTACCGGGCAATTGCCACTCGGTATGACAAATTGAAAAGAAATTTTGAGGTGTTAACGGCACTTTTCGGTCTTCTTCGTGAACCTTGTCCTTTATCCATGGTGCAGACCATTTAAAATCCACGTTCTCCCATTTTAGCTCTGCCATTTCTTCCCGCCTGGCTCCTGTCAGTATCAGGGCTTGCAGATAGGCGCTTATTACCGGGTTGGATAACTCTCTGACGCTCTCAAACCATACTTTTATCTGTCCACGCTCCAGCACATCAAACTGCTTGTTTTTTCTGGCGGGCAATTCTTTTCTGAGCTCTTTGTTATCCACCACCGCCACGTCAACTATTTCCTTATAATCCCGGTGCTCTCCACACCATCGCCAAAAAGCCCTGAACAGTTCAAACCCCTGTCTGGCATTGTTGGGTCTGATTCCAGCTTCCTTAATCAGCCACTCTTTCAGGCTATCCGCGTTTATGTCAACCATACGCATCTGCAGGAGGGGATATATTACGCCCTGTACAGTTAGCTTCTTCCCTCGTTTCATTGGCTCCCCACCCTTCTGGGACAGGTTCAGGTGGTCTTTATAATGGCGCTCACTCCACCGCTTCTGGTGGTGGTCAAGATAGGACACCCATGCATCATTAACCATAAGTGTGGCTTTTTGAATATATTGATTTTTGCTGACTAAAAATATGAATTTGCGTTGATCTGAAATGACGCTTTCATCGGGCTCATAACCCGAAGGTCGTCAGTTCAAATCTGGCCCCCGCCACCAATAAAAACAAGCACTCGGGCTAACCTTAACGGTTGGCCTTTTTGCTTTCTGGAGTTCGTGTAAGCGATATGTAAGCAGATTTCACCAATAATCAATGCCGGATTATTGGTTGCCCACTTTACCCAGCATCCAGCCAGATATTTTCCCAGCCATCGGTTGCCAGCCTCCCATAAGCAGGAACACCATTACGGGATAATCCCGCTTCGGCCTCAAACTGAACAGGTTCCAATTCGGGACGGTGTCCAAAATCGACATCGTACCTTCATGCGACACGCTGACCACAGGCATTGATTCCCCGGTTATCAGCAGGAGGACACCGCAATTTTGTGCTGTCCGGCTTTATTTCCTGATTATCTCAAAGTGCCAACGCGCTGGCAATCGCCCTGCGTGTGCCTGCTTCGCACATTAACGATATTGTACGCGAACGGCGCGGGGTAACCGCTGATACCGCCTTGCGCCTGGCGCGTTATTTTGGTGGTGACGCACAAAGCTGGCTTAACTTGCAAAGTGCTTATGATTTGAAAATAGCTGAACAGAATGCCGCAAAAGAGCTGGCAAGGATTGAGCACTTCTGCACCTGAACAGTTTGCGGCTGTTCAATGGGTGATGCTCTTTACAGAAGGCAAAGCCCGAAATTGGGCTTAGGTCAGAAAACAGCCAGGTAGGGATTTAAATGGTGGGGCAAAACGCAAAATTGAGCTTAGGTTAAAAAAAGACCAGTCAGGCCAGGCAAGAGGGTAATTCTTGTTCCGGTCAATCCTGTTTATGAGCTGTGCTTGAATGTAAGGGATAGCCCCAGTGACTTCATTATTTTAATGACAGTCATAATGGTCGGGTTGCCTTCACGGCTAAGCGTTCTATATAGCTGCTCTCTGCTAAGCCCTGCCTCTCTTGAAACCCTGGTCATACCTTTGGCCTTTGCCACAACCCCCAACGCTTCCGCAATGTGTCCGGGGTCTTCAGTTTCAAACGCATCATCAAGAAAAACGTCAATGGCTTCCGGTGTGTCCAATGCTTCCGCAAAGTCATACTTAAAAACCTGTTCAGCCATGCTACACCTCCTGAGCTAACTGTTTTGCTTTTTTTATATCTCGTTGTTGAGTGTCTTTATTGCCACCGCAAAGAAGCAAAATAATGGTGTTTCCCGTCTTCTTGAAATAGACGCGATATCCTTTCCCATAATGAATCCCTAGCTCACTAACACCTTCACCTACTGGCTTGACATCACCGGGCAAACCATTTGCCAGTCTGAACAGTCGGGCGGCGATAAGTGCTTTTGCCTCCTTGTCCTTCAGGTTCCGCTCCCATTTACGATACGTGCCTGTTTGCTGTAACTCAATCATGCACAAATTGTAGTTTATAAACAACCCTGCATCAATACAAAAATCCACCATCATAGTGGATGCTGAAAGGCTGGCCTGCCCCTGATCTGAAAATGCGGTTAATGACTTCCTGCCTGGCTTGCTGTTGTGGTGTGGTGATTTTTTGTGCTGTCATGGTAATTCCCTGATAAATCGGAATGAAACAGGAGGGTCATCCCCCGTCACTTGCTATGCTGTAACATGCTGCCGATCTTTGGCCGAAAACGATGCTTCTTGTTCTTTGTATTGAGGCTTTGCTTTTTTGGTCTATCATTAATAATCAGAACAGTGAAAACCTGGCCCGGGCAGTTTGTTAGTGAGCGGTTTGGCCGCCTGCGCTCTTGTTTTACGAGATTTTTTTTCAGGCTATTTTGTTTTCAGGCTATATTGATTGTTAGCCATATTGTTCTGCCCGGTATGACAGATAGAAAGCAGGTTCCTGTTGAAACAACAGACGGGCGAGTAACCGGTTTATTTCCCGAGTTGTTCAGCCTGGTAAAAGTTTTTTTCAGCGTTAAAGGTAGATTTTTTTGGGCTTGGAGCGTCGTCAACATTTTCGTGTGCCGTTTGAGCATGAAGCCGACCTGGTGGTGGCCAATCGGGTATATGGATGTCTGGTACACGATTTCTGTCCCGGTGGTCTGCTGGTCGAGCTGGTTTCTCATGGCGGCCATCAACCGGAGGGGCTGGATGGTGTCACCTTTGGCACCCTGGTCGATGTCCAGCTCAGTATTGGCCCTGAATTTGGCAACAAACGCCTGCAAATTATCGCAGAAATAAGGCACCAAAGCCGCGGCATGGTCGGGCTGCAATTTCATTCCATTTCTGAGTCAACACTGGCATTGTTGAAGCAGATGACCGATTACCATGAAAAATGTCGTCAGTACACTGCATCAAACCCTGTCAGCAATAGCCGTTCCCGTTATGGGTCGAACACTCTGCACAAACTGATCACCGGCTATCGTCAGGTAATCTTGCAACGTTTACCTATCGCTCTGGAACACACCCTCAAAACCGTGTGCGAAAAACTGCTGTCAGAGATCAATGCAACTGCAGATCCCCGGCTGCGTGCGGATTACGATCTGTCATTTCAAATGATCGATCGCCGGGGAGCCTGGATAGCGGATCAAGTAAGCCAAAAAGTAATTGACCGGCTCGCGGCCATAATTGACCAGAACAGTCCACCTCCGATTCCAGATAAACAGGACAACACATCACAAATCAAGCTGGAAGTGTTAGACAAAGATGCCTTTGAAGACTGGCTGGCTGTCAATGTGGCGATTCGTACCATTGAGAATGAACTCGGGCATGATCTTGGCAAAATCGCAGATATTCTAACGAATGTCAGCGGCCAGAAATTCGATGTCCAGTCATGCCCTGTAGGCCCGGAAAACATAGTAAAAACCTTAAGTACCGTATTTAACAACCTGGAGCTGCCGTCAGCGACCCAACCGGTGATGTTTAAAGCTGTTGGTCGTGTCCTTCAGAATGAATTGAAGGATATCTACGCCGTTTTGGTAGCAGGAGCCCGACGCATTGGTATCCAGGTTGAGCCAGAAACATCTTCTTCTGTCACTGCTAACCCGCCGTCTGATTCACCTGACCCGTTAAAAGCTTCGGGTTCTGCCAATGATAAGGGGCAAGGCGAAAACAGTTCCGGGAAGCCGGTGTTGGTAGAGGCGCATCACACGTTGCCTCACCACTTGCAGCAAACCAGGGAGCAGTCGAATCTGATCCCTGCGAACAATGTATCAACAGTCGCTTTGTCTTCGAATCCTCATATCCAGCCTTTACCAGGGGCAGTGGGCTTCAGTGCAGCGCCCTACGGCTTTCTAACCTCACCATTTACCTCCGCAGAGGTGCAGACTGTCGAAGGCTTGAGCAAAAAGCGGCTTGAATTGACCACCCGAACCCTGAGAAACCTGATTAATCTGAACACATCCGTGAGCAAGGGAGGAACGTTATCGGATAGCTCGCACCGTTTTGTCAAACTGGAAGCCGATGCTCGCCTGGTCGGTGATCTGGAAAAAGATGCTTTGGTCAACGCAGTCTCAAGCCTGCAGAAGTTACTCGAAAACCGGCAGGAAGCGAATCGACTTAAGGGAAAGTCTCTTGAATATCAGCTAAACAGTGTGCTGGCCGTCGAGGCCGGCGGCCGCTCTATAGCTGGTGAGGATCAGGACATCATTCGCATTACCGATCAACTTTTTAAGTCCATGCAGCACCAGCAAGGTGTAAGCGATGGTCTAAAACAGTGGATTGAGAAACTCAAATTGGCAATGCTTAAAGTGATCTTGCTCGATAGCAGCTTTTTTGGTAACGCCGAGCATCCGGCTCGGCGATTTATCAATCAGTTGGGTAAACTCGGGCCGGTGAAGCCAGGTGCGAATAGAAGATTGGATCGGCTATTGGAAGCTTTTACCAGCCGGGTAATCAATCACTACAAGGGCGACAACACCATTTTCGGTGATTTGCTCGAAGAAGTTGGTGTGCTGGTCGAGCGTCAGGAAAAAGCCTTTGCGCGTAACTTTGACAGAATTGCCAGAGCCTATGAAGGCCAGCAACAACTGGCCAAGGCCAGAAAAAATGTTGTCGACGCGATTTCGGAGCGGATCACCGGCAAGCGGATTCCGAGAGTGGTGTTTGATTTTATCGAAAACGCCGGGTGGAAACACTATTTGGTAATTACCCTTTTGCGTGAAGGGGAACAGAGTGAATCCTGGCAGGAGTCGATCCGCGTTATTGACATCTTGCTGCACTGGATAGGTGGTGACGCCTTCCCTTACCCCGGATCTTGCGAATTCGAGATTGACCTGGAAGCACCGACATTGCTGCAAATGCTGGACAGGGAGCTGACGACCTCCGGACAAACCGGCTATAAACAGGTTTTGGACCAACTGAAAAAACACCTGTTCGAGCAGGTTGAGCCTGAATGGCTGGATGTGGAATCCTACCGTTGGACAGGCGAGGGAGCCGAGGAAGTTCAAAAACTGTCCACCTCCGAAAAACTCAAGGTGGTGGGCCGCTGGCAAAGAAAAGCAGTCAGTTTATCCATCGGAGACTGGATTGAGTATAGCGGTGAAGGCGAAGAACCCCAAAGAATGCGATTGGCATGGTCAGGAACGAACTTTTACCGCTTTGTGTTTGTCAGCAGCCACGGATTGAAGGACGTCGATATTCTGCTGGAGGATTTTTCGGCTGGTCTTGAGGATGGGCGTTTCAGAATTTTGGATGAAGACCAGGTACCGATAGTAGACCAGGGACTGCATAACATGGTGCAATCGGTTTACAAAGACCTTGCAGGCCAGGCCAGTTGTGACCCCTTGACCGGATTATTAAATCGACAGGAATACGAGCGTTATGTTGACAGAGCAGTAGCTGACGCCATCACCAATAAAGAAAGCTACTACGTGATATACGTTGATATTGACCAATTCAGAGTCGTCAATAATTCCTATGGGTATCAGGTCGGGGATAACCTTCTGAAGCACGTGGCCAGACTGATTAGCTCAACTGTTCCAGATGACGTCATTTGTGCCCGTCTTGGAGGAAATGAATTTGGTCTCATTTATAGAAATCAAAAACAAAAAGTTATCTCCAGTTTGAACAGAGTACGGCTTGCCGTCATGGAAACACCTTTTGCGTGGGAAAACAACCTGATTTACGTCACTGTCAGCATTGGTGTCGGGGAAATGATTCCGCAAAGCGATAACATTGATTCTGTTCTCCGAAAAGCTTACCTGGCATCGGAACTAGCCAAAGAGCAGGGACGAAATCGTATCGTAGAGTATGCCTTGCACGATAAGGATCAATGCCGCCAGGATGAAATAATGAACTGGGTCAAGCGGATTGAAACTTCGCTTGATGAATTTCTGGTCTTGAAGTGCCAGGAAATCCGCCCCATTCGATCTGCCAACAACAAATCTCATTATGAAGTGTTGCTGGGAGTGAAGGATAATCAGGGAAATTTACTGCCTCCCATAAACCTTATTGAAGCTGCCGAACGCTATGGCCGAATGTCCAAAATCGACCGTTGGGTGGTCGGAAACGCACTGGACTGGATGGAACAAAATCCCGGGGTGGTTGCCAATTTGGATGGACTTTCAATAAACTTGTCCGGCACCTCTATCGGAAATGAGGCATTCCTCGAATTTATACTGGACAAGCTATCTGACACCGGGGCTCCCCTTGAAAAAGTCTGCTTCGAGGTAACAGAAACGGCGGCGGTTACCAGTCTCACCGATGCCTGCGAATTTATCGCGGCTGTAAAAAGAAAAGGCTGCAAATTTGCGCTCGATGATTTTGGAACAGGGTTGTCCTCCTATGCCTATATACAGAGATTGCCGGTAGACTTGCTGAAAATTGATGGCGTATTCATTCGCAATATTATCAACAACAAAAAAGATGAGGCTCTGGTTCGCTCCATCAACGATCTCGCCCATTTCATGGGGATGCAGACGATAGCAGAGTTTGTTGAAAACGATGAGATACTCGGGCTTCTTGGTGATATCGGAGTCGATAAGGCACAAGGATTTGGTGTTCACAAACCTGTATTACTGGAAGCCCTGAATTAGTGGGCGCCGATGAAACGCGGGGCGCTGATGAGCTGATGAAAAGCGGCAAGATACCCCACTAACTGTTGATGCAACCGTTTGGCGGAAAAGAACTGAAAAAAGGACTGACCATTCCAATTCTCCTTTTTTCAGATTATCCATATCCAACCCGACTGCTCCTGAATACCACTTGTCATCGCCACTCAAACCCGACAACAACTACGCGCTGGCCTGCCCCATTGTTTCCGGCATTTTAACGGCAATGACAGTACCCTTGACACAAACGGCATCATTGGCAGAGAGGGTTATTTCAACGACCACCTTGCGTTCTTTTACTTCGGTAATTTTTCCGTGAAGCACAAGCTCAACTCCCATTGGGGTCGGAGCCAGATAGCTGACATTCAAGGCTCCGGTTACAAAGCGCAGTGCGGGTAATGACCCCATTTCACGCCCCTCGGCCCGGTATGCAGCAGCAGCGGCACTGCCAGTACCATGACAATCAATAAGAGAGGCCAGCAAACCACCATAGACAAAGCCCGGTATTGCCATATGGCAAGCTTTGGGTGTGAATCGGGCAATTGTTTCACCCCTATCCTCATCAAGCCAGTAGCTTTTTAATTGGTGCCCCTCCGCATTGTTACTGCCACACCCATAGCAATGGCTGAGTTCTTCGGGGTAACAGTCTTGAAATGCCTGATCGTTCATAATAACAAATTCCATAGTTAACATTGTCTGCCATACAGACAATAGATATTGATTTGCACCAAACACCCGGAAAAACACGCAAATGCAAAAAGTGTTGGTACGATTTTCAACCCGGGCGAGGTTTTATCAGTTCTGGTGCCGGTGGAAAACGACTATTCCCCAAACAAATACTGTTTACAACTAAACAGGAGTATGCCATCGTACAAAAAACTGTCTTTGGCGTAGGTGATTAACTCCAGTTGGGCGTGCCGGGGATTATCATTTCTGCCACTCCTGGCACGCATGACTGTACCTGATGCAATCGAGCGGAGCTCAACGTAGAAGTCCTTCAACTCGGTCGGCCCGTTGCCGACTTTCATTACCTGGCCTGCTACCAGTGAATAGGCATACCGGCCATCCTGGTGAAGTAACTGATGGCCTCCCTCTGTGCCTTGTGCGCCGCGCAGGGCCGCCTCCCTGGAGAACACCAGGCCATCTGGCATATCACGATAATTGTCACTGGTCGCGGTGCAGAGAAAACTGGCGAACGACGTCCCGGGGACAACCAGGAACAGGAAAAGAAAGAAAAAGTGCTTCACTGACATAGAGTGCTTCACTGACATAGAGAGTAGTCCCTTTTATAAATATGCTGACTTGCCCTTAACCCTTGCCTCGCTTCATTCAGGCACTCCGAATAACCATTGGCAATCAATGCACTTCTGGTTTCGGCCTCAAACCGATACCCCATGAAAAGTATTGTTGCGAAAATGGCGCTGCCTGCGAGTAAAGACAAGCGTGACATGCCCCGCTGCTTCGGCTTTTTCCAATGTTCGACCAAATACACGCCGTGCAGAACAGGCAGGAATACCGGCAACAAAAGCAGGTACTCATTACTGACCACCATGATCTCCATTGCATTCGTTCTCAGCCCGAGCTGGAGCTGGTACACGCCATACAGGTAGGCAGCAATAAAACCACCGGTAATGAGGTACAAAAAAAACCAGGCGAAACACCTGCTGTGGCGGCTGTTCATTGGCTGATCAATCAGTAAAATATTCCCTTGCCCACCGGAACACCATTCCTGGCCTGCCAGTTCAATATGTTTTCAAGCCTGACTAACTGTCGCGCCAATTCACCGATTGTTTTATCGTAGAGGCTTTGATACGTCTCATCGATAAAGTTGATCAAAGCGGTTGTCAGACCAAATTCGGCATCTATTTTTTCCAGTAAAATCGCGGTGGCCACACCAACAAACAAGGCAGCGACCAAAGGCCCTGCGGCAACCTTTGTCAGCACCCCGACAGCTGCAGCCGCACCGGCAGCCAGTGCAGACGAAATACCGACTTTTACCAGGTCTGACGCGATGGTACCGATCAAAGAACCAAGTGTGGACTGCTCATCGATCAGGTATTTCAGCACGTTGATCGGCACGGTAAGAAAAACCGTGATTTTTGCTCCATGCAAGATGCTTTTGGCAACCCCGACCTTGCCGATTGCCATAGATACGATTTTAGGGTTGTTGGCCAGGTAGCGCGTCCCCTTCAGAGCTTTGCGCAAACCCGGATAACCCTTCAGAATTACATAGCGCCTGCCACCTATGGTTTTTTCGACAATCCGACCGCCTGCGCCAAACTCCCTGACTTGTCCGACCACGGTCGCTGCATCCATGGCAGGAGCCACATAACCCGCGATTGTTTTGGCATTGTCAAGTGTAGCCACAGAAGCAATACGACTTTTAAACTGCGCAAACTCTTCGGCAGTCATAATGAAAAGTTCGTGGCTATTCGCATTCAGTTCGTTCTGCAATTTCTTTTTGTTCGCTTCATCCATGCCGAGTGAACTTTAGATTGAGGAATTGATATTCAGGAGCACCAGTCTCCAAGCATACCTGACTAATAATGGAAGCGACTTCTGCTGTCAAATACCATCACCTTGAAAGCACCAAATATCAAAAATACCCGCAAAAGCCATAACACCCGACATTCAATACAGTCTTGCGGGCACTCACCTTTGCACAGTTTCTACCTTGTGCTCCTTCGCCGCAACAAGCTGTGTTTTGATTTGCCTGTTTTCATCCTGAACCACATCGGGAAGCACGACACCTGCAATAATACCAAAAACAAAAATGACAATCGCGATTATCGGGATCACTTTGGTTGGTGAAGAGTGACCAATTTCAAGACAGGCTACCTTTGGTTCTTCACTGGATGAAATTGCTGCGCATGACGATGAGTGACCAGTTAATGCATTGTTCATAACATACACCCTTCACTTGAGATTTTATACGTTAATCTTAACGTAAAAATACCAAATCAACTGTCAAAGAATGCAATATCAGGAACAGAGAATACCGTCTCCTGCCTCGACAAGGCACAGAGGAAACTATCTGAAAAAACAGAGAAACAAGCCCTGTTCAAGCCGTATCTGTTGACGCTTCGGGGGCGCCTTATCCAACTTCCAGCCGGTTTTCGGGTCGTGGTCTGGCGCACGTCAGCCAGGTGAAACGGGGACAGGTGAGATACGCAGAGCAAGGTCACTTACTGAAATTCCCCAATCCTGTACGTCACTTCATCATCATTTCCATCAAGGGTCATATCGACCACGATCAATGATGGATACCCCAGAGTCTCGTCATATTCAACAGTCAGGCTGTCTGCCCGGGGAATGATCTCGACAATATAATCAAACCATTGATCCAGAGTCCGCAACTCTGATAATTGCCCGGCACTCAATATATCACCATTCGGAAGGAAAAAAGCACTGGCAACCTGACCGTCTGCCACATTCACGGAAATGTCTTTTTTTGCCTCCTCATTGCAGGCACATTCCTCACTGAGCACGTACACATAGTCCGGGTGACTGCCGGCCTGCCACAGTTGGCGATTGCTTTTCAATGCGGTGTAAAGCGGATTTTCCTCCCGGGAAGCCTCTTCGCCCTGATTATCGCTCCCCTTGTCCTCGCCCTCGTTTTGTTCCTCCCCGTCTTCCTTTTCCGGAACAGGAATTCCATTTTCCACCCAGTCTGCGGGAATTACATTGTTATACGGAATCAGACGGTCATCCTCTTTCGCGAATAAAGCCAGCTCAAAAGTCGGCGCTTCGCACCGATTTTTTTCGAATGAACGAAACAGGGGGTCGTAAACACAGAACTGAAGCAGCAATCGGGTAAATGGCTGACCTATGAATACTCGCTTCCCGTTGGGCAAGCCGGAACAATCAATCACGTTATCAAGTATCGCGCAAGAGCCATCGTACTCCGAGCCACAACCGCTCTGCACCTCCATACTTTTGGCACAATCCATCTCAGCGAGTTTTACCTGGGAGGAAAACCTTTCAGTCCCCACATAGAGTGCGACTGTATACTCATTCGTGGGGCTGGAGAAGTCAACATTCCATGATACATCCAGGCTCTGCTCGCCAGCAGTTGTCGTCAGTTGAATCGCCTTTGCCAGATTGCCGTTGACAAGCACAGTTGCATCACCCAGCCTTAAAAAACTGTTACTGCCTTCATCGCTATCACTACAGGCCATCAGAAAAGCAGCCAGATACAGAGCAGGTAACAGCCAACCACGCAAACAACGCTTCATAGTATTATTCCCGATTGATAAGGGTATGGTTACATCCCGGAAAATTTTCTTTTTGAACAGTTTTTCCAGGCAATTACAGGCCTCGCCTTCTTCCATTCTAACCATTATTTTCAAAAACAGTCCATGCCACAACCGGCAAATAGAATGCGGATCAAGCCCGAATGCCTTCGAGATGTGGCCTCCGATTGTAATGCCTTTCCGGTTCAGGCAGTGTTAGCTCTATCTCATTTAAAGCAAATGAATCCGGTTTTTTGCAAAAGCCGGAAACCAAGCAGAACTTCTCGACTTTTATGATAACTGCTCACCCGCCCGGCACAGGATGGCGCGGACAGCCTGCGCAGGAGGCACAGGCAGACACCATCGGTGTTCAGTATACAGCGAACAGCAAGAAAGTGATTGCGATTCCGTTTTATTTGAAATGACTACCATTTCGATCTGATACAGGTATACTTCAGGCATGATTGCTACCAGAATTTTTCTCGCTCTATCGGGCTGGGTTTGTGTTGTATTGGGTATAGCAGGAATCTTTCTGCCGATACTGCCAACCACCCCGTTCCTGCTCCTTGCTGCCTGGTGTTTCGCAAAATCTTCCGCAAGATTCCATAAATGGCTAACCGGTCACCCGCAGCTTGGCCCGTTCATCAATTCATGGCAAAGCGGCCAGGGCATCCCCAGACGAATTCGAAACAGAGCCATTGTGGTGATGTGGTGCGGCATGTTGTTGTCGATGTTGATTGTGGGCAAGCTGTGGCCATTTCTACTGCTCGGCACCATTGGCTGTTGTGTCTCGGTCTATATGCTCGGACAACCCCTGCTGGATGAAACACACTGAACTTATTGTCGAAAAGGCAAGGTGAGCCTGTGCAGGCAGCCCGCCAGGATATCTGTGCAGTTTTATTAATTGTTGCTAAAATGCGAAAAACTGTTCAAGCCAATTGATACCAGACTCGCTAGACATTACACTGGCCCGATTGGTTTCATCAGAGTAGTCAGTCGACGACTGAAAACCGTTGATTATTGGTATTTGCCCACCCAGGGAGGGAGGCGTGAGCAGATACAGTTATTAAAACAATTGACATCGAGTCAGTGCCTTGACGCTGTTCCGGGATGGACGTAATTCGAAGGTAAACGTACCAGGGTTCTTTGTCGCTCATATTTTTTACTGGAGTCAAGTATGAAAAACGTATCAAACATAAATGAAAGAGCACCTTTGCGTCTGGTGAAGGTGTCTCTTGCATTCTCGCTGGTCAATTTCTTTGTGCAAGGTTTGAACTGGGATTCGCTTCTTGTTTTTATCCTGTTCACCTCGTCCGTTTATGTCTCTGCCCAAATTGCGTTGCTCGTTAACAGCCCAGATTTCAAGATGATCCCCGAAATAGAGCCCCTGAGACTCAACCTGCTTGCCTTCTGCGGCATTTTCATTGTCATCGCAACCTTCGCCTACTCTTGCCTTTTTGGTGTATTTTATGCGGTAATCGGGCTCATTTACCTCATATCACCCTATGACCGGGAATGGTTAACGGGTCAGTCCAAAATTGTCATCGTCGGGAACAAGGTCGAATACCGAAAAGGATCTGCCTGATTGTTTTCTCAACCCTGACAACCTTCTCCCGGGTCAGTCAGGGTTTGATTTATCCTGGTCAGGATACCCGGTAATATCCCTGATAGACTGATATAACGGTCGTAATTGCCGATACATTTTCAGATAGACTTCTGAATACAGTCTGTCGTATATCCTGACGTTTTCCGGTTTGGGGTGAAATGTTTCACCCACCCGGGTCATTGCCGCAACAGCCTGATCGAAATCCTGATAAATCCCCAGCCCGACAGCCGCGTCTATTACTGCACCAAGACCGGATGTTTCATAGGTGTGTGGCCGCTCTGCGGGCAGCCCGAAAATATCTGCTGTCAGCTGCATGGCAACATCACTTTGAGAGCCTCCTCCGGCTACCCGGAGCTTCTCTATTTTCACGCCGGATCTCTTTTCTATTCTTTCCTTGCCCTCACGCAGCCCGTAAGCCAACCCTTCCAGAATAGCCCGGTACAGGTGCGCCCTGGTATGAACATCACCAAACCCGATCACCGCTCCTTTCGCTTCCGGCCCCGGGTCTCTGGCTCCCGGCGACCAATAGGGCTGTAGCGTCAACCCCATTGAGCCAGGCGGAATCGATTGCACCAGTTCATCAAAGAGCACTTCGGGTTCAATCCCTCTTTCCTCGGCGATTCGCTGCTCTCTCAGCCCGAATTCTTTCTTGAACCAGCTCACCATCCAGAAACCTCGATATATCATAACTTCCGTACAATAGGCCCCGGGAATGCCGGACGGGTACGGAGGCATAAATCGCGTAGGCTCCACATAGCGGTGACTGGTAGTGTTAATGGTCGCGGTAGTGCCATAACTCATGCAGGCCACACTGGGCGCGTTACCACCAGAGCCAATGATCTCGCATGCCTTGTCCGATGCCGATGCAATAACCGGCAAACCTTCGGGAATCCCGGTATGTTGAGCGGCTTCCCGCGTGATTGTTCCCATTTGTTTGCCTGGCTGAACCAGCTCGGGAAGCATATCGGGGGTAAGGGGCAGCGCACTCCAGCGCCAGTCAGACTTGCCAGCCCATTTCAGTTTTTTGTAATCAAAGGGTATGTAGCCCACCTGGCTCCCTACCGAATCCTTGTATTCACCCGTCAACCTGTAATTCAAATAACCGGATAGCAACAGGTATTTATGCGTTTTTTGCCAGATTTCGGGTTGCTCTTTCAATATCCAGTTGGCCTGACACTTTTCCCTGAACCCCTTGACAATATCCTGCACCCCTGCGGCTTTGAACAGCACACCCCAGAGCCCTCCCATTGGCTTGTCGACCGGACAGGTACGCCGATCCAGCCAAACGATTGCCGGCCTCAAGGGTTCACCGTTTTTATCCAGGTTGACCACCGTACCTCTTTGCGTGGTCACAGAGACTCCCCTGATGGTGGATTTGTCAATATCGATACTGGCCCACAGCTTGTCGCAGGCAGATTTCAACGATTGCCAGTAATAGTCAGGATGTTGCTCTGCCCATCCGGGCCTGTCAGAAAAGTAGGGTTCCAGTTCCTGCTTCCCCTTACCCAGCAAATTACCTTTGGTATCAAATAACAGGGCACGGACACTTTGCGTTCCGTTGTCGATCGCCAGCAGAGTATCATCAACAGGCTTTGATTTCTGTTGGTTCGGCCTGCTGCTTCCATCCTGTTCATTACTCATGCAATGTTCATTACTCATGCGTTGTTCAGTGCTCATACGCTGACCACGTTATTATCAGTGGCGGTATCCTGCTGACATTGCGCCTGTGCAGCAGGGCCCTCCTCTCTTGCCTTGCGAGAAGGTAAACCAAAGTGGTTTTGCCACAACAGGCGATATCGCTCATATTCCTTCTGCCATTTCGATGCCGACCAAAGCAAGTGCTGAATACACAGAGACTTCACCCGGGGCATGATCTCTTCGCCACCCTCAGCCAACAGAAGGCCAATCCGTGTTCGACGCAGGAGCAAGTCGTCAAGATGCACCACCTGCTCATTCGCCAGAACCCATTCCAGCTCACCCCAGAGAGTGTCCGTTGTTCGAATCTTCTGCCAGGATATTTGGGGTTGACCCAGTATCCCGCCTGCGGCAGTTCCGTAACGCCCCAGCAATCTTCGAAAACAGGAAGTCGTCATCCCGACCGGCACCTTTCTGACGGATTGATGTTTAAAAATCACTGCATCTCCGGTATTCAGTTCAAACCCCGGCAAATGCGGGCGAGCCTTGTCCAGCACATCCAGGGCAATGAGTCGAAACGTGGTCAGTTTGCCACCAGCCACACTGATAACACCGTCATCATCCCATATGGAGTGCTCTCTTTTCTCGCTTGAGGGATTTAATGCGCCGGTTCCTACAACAGGCCGAATACCTGAATAACTGGCAATTGCATCGGCCTCGGTGACTTTTGCACCAGGGAACTGGAAATTCAATGCCTCAAGCAGGTAATCGACCTCTTCCCGAGAGATGGAAATATCAGAACGACCTTCCAGAGAATGATCGAGGTCAGTGTTTCCCACAACGGTCACACCTTCCCAGGGAAACAGGAAAACAGGCCGCTTGTCGGCAGGATGAAAAAAACTGACGGCGTAGGAAACGGGAACACGCCATTGGGGGAAAATCAGGTGACTCCCCCTTAAAGGTCGAATTACTGCATCTTTGCCCATTTTCTTGCGAAGTGCATCAGTCCAGGCACCTGTCGCATTAATCACAACCTTCGCCCGCACAGAAAACGAGGCGCCTGTTTCTTCATCCAGCAGGGTTACTTTTTTTTCTGCTCCGGCTTTTCCTGATTCGGCTTTTCCTGATTCAGCGGCTTCAATATGATCAGCCGCCACGTAGGAAAGTGCGCAACCGCCTTCTGCCACTCCTTCCTGAAGTACACGCAATACCAATCGGGCATCGTCAGTCACTGCATCACCAAACTCGGTGGCTCCGTTCAGCTTGTCATCACGCATTCCCGGCACACACAGGGACGTATCCCGTTTACTATGGAAGCGATGACTCCAGCGCCGGGCCATCCAGTCATAAAAAGTCAATAGCAGGTTGAAGATAATCGGCCCGGGAAAGCTGAACCGGTAATGCCCCATCAGAAAGTGGAGTGGGTCGACCAGACCCGGAGCTTCCGACATCAGCCTTTGCCTTTCTTGCACCGAGTCGTGCGTCAGCCTTATTTGGCCCGAGCCAAGATACCTGAGACCACCATGAACCATCTTGGATGACTTGCTGGACGTACCCCAGGCAAAATCCTTCTGTTCAACCAGGAGCACTTTCAGATTGCGCCTCGTGGCCTCGCGAAACACACCGGCACCGGTAATACCCCCGCCGATAATCACCATATCCCATTCAGAAGCCCCGGCTCGCTTTTCTTCTGCCTGAAGCCGCTCAATGGTCCGTTCTCGCCAACCTGGTTGCCAGGCAGACAAATCAGTGTTTTCCTTGATATCCATACAACCCTTCTGAGTAGCGGCTCGTCAGAAACCGCGCCGCATTGATAAATTCGGTATAACGAACTGCTATCCATATAACGAATAACGAACTATCCGTATAACGGAATAGCAACTAATCAACCAGCAAAGTGCCGGGGTTCATCATCGCATCCGGGTCAAACTCTTTGATCAATGCATTAATTGCCTGCATCCCGAGCCGACCTTTTTCTGTGGGCAAATAGGGCGCATGATCTTTACCCACCCCATGCTGATGACTGATGGTACCACGATTATTGACGATAATTTCAGAGGTAGTCGTTTTCAATTCAGACCACCAGTCAAGGGTTTGCTGAAAGGTTTCGCCCGTGCGAAATGCGTAGGTTGTATAAATACTGCACCCTTGCGGGTAAAAGTGCGAAAGGTGGGTGAATACATGCACTTTTTCGCCATGCCTGTCCAGCCCATGCCGGAGACTGTCTTCCATTTTATTCAGCAGGCTATCCACATTATCCCAGTCCGTTGCGGTTTCCAGGGTATCCACAACATAGCCATGTTGCCACAGCGTTTCACGTAAATAAGGCATATTAAAGCGCTTCTCGGCCCACTTATCGCCAAGTTTTGTGCCGGTATAAACACCATCATAGTCTCGACAGATGCCTTTTAACTGGCTCAATGATGCCTTGAACTGAGCATGAGACCCGGTAATGCCGACGGTCATCATACATTTACCCGTTCCTGCCCCCCTGATCTCCAGATAACGCTCCAGATAACCGATCAGCTTCGCGTGTCCTGCCAGCGCCAACTGGGTTTCCGTTTCGATCGCATTACTGAGGCGCAACATGGAAAGCTGTATCATACTCTGAACCAGGGCACGACTCGCGTCTTTGGCCTTTTGCCAGTCAGGAAAGAAGATGACAAAGAATTTTTCTTTGGCTGCAACCGGCTTCACCCTCACCTTCAGTTCGGTAATAATACCCATGCGCCCTTCGGAGCCCAACACCATTTCTCTCACATCCGGCCCGGCAGCAGATGCCGGTATGGTAGGAACTTCCATTTTGCCAAGCGGGGTTTCCATTGTGCAGCCCGCAAACATCTGCTCGATCCGCCCATACCTCAGGGACTGCTGACCGCTGCTGCGACTGGCCACCCACCCGCCGATGGTAGACAGTTCAAATGACTGGGGAAAATGACCCAGAGTATAGCCTCTGGCTTTCAATTGAGCTTCAACCTGCGGCCCGGGCGTTCCAGGGCCGAATGTCGCAATCAGACTTTCTTCATCCAGATCGGTTAACCGACTCATACGGCCCAGATCAATGGTCAGTACCGGATCAGATTCCTTGCGAGGATTAATATGCCCGGCCACACTGGTGCCGCCGCCATAGGGTATGATCCTGATTTTTTTCCCGGCAGCAAATTTGATCAACTGCGCCACATCATCACCGGTTTCGGGAAACGCCACGCCATCAGGGAACACCTCAAACTTTCCGCTTTTCATTGCCAGCCAGTCGGGCAGGCTCTGACCTCTGGCATGATAAACACGCTGTTCCGGAGTTTTGTCAATCAGGGGGTGATCCGGCAGTCGTGAATCAGGAACGGTTTTCAACACTTCTTCCAGTGTTGCATCTGGCAACGGGGAGGCCTCACCTACCCTTTCAGCCAAAAACGCAAGCCCGTTCTCTGGCAAATCCATACTGTGACTCTCGTCACCCCACCCATTCCAACGTCGCATATATTTCTCCCGATTATCAATTGGTCAAGTGCAGCACCAATTACATTCATTACTTTTTATGCTCGATACAATACCGAATAGTAAGGGCAGGTGAAAGCGTTGCGCCCAACATCTGCCATTTTTTGCGCTACAATCGTATCAAGCCGGCTAGTCAAAAAGGAGCCCTGGCGAGTCAACGGTGTAGCTGCCGCAGCACAGACCAAAATCGAAAGCAAGACACTTCACACAGGAAAAAAGATGAAAAGAATCGCTCTGCTTTTATTTCATTTAATCGCCTCACCTTCTTTGTTACTGGCAAATGAGTGTGGTAGCGAAAGCGAGATTATATTGGCTCCTGACTTTAAAATCAGTTATTACAATTATTGCACCGATAAAGGGGATCTTTCTTCTCTACTTTCCTACTACCAGAACAAGTGTGACAAAAGTGAAATTCTGCTGTCAGAGTTTAGAACTCGCCAGGCGATAGGCGATGAAGCGGCTGAAAAGTTTTTGGATGACCACCGCTATGCAGCTGACTATTTCTGCAACCAGACTGAAGAAAGAATTAAAACCGGCGTGCGAAGGAGACAGATTTGCAGTGAGTTTATGTCTTCCGGACGGAATTGTGGCTCCCCCGCCCATGATTCTCGCCTTGTTATCAACTCCCAACCGTCTGCTGATCAGGACGACAAAAAGGCCGACCCTTATGAGCAGTGCGTCACGCACAACGCCGATATACAAAAAGGCGCGTTAATTGTCAACGCGCATAACCACTGTGCAACCGGGTTGTTTATTACTGTGTGCCTGAATGTTCAGAGTGATGAAAAGGCGGGAATTCCTGCCCGCCTGGATAAGGCTGTTGGCAGCCTGAGCACACAACAGTTTGTTTTTCCAGGTGTAAACCAATCGGCCTACAAGTATTTGATCGGGTGGTGCCATTCTGACACCAACGATTGCGATATTACCTGCCAATAAACTGAAATAACCCGTCAAAAAACGGACGGGAATCAGCGCCCGAACGCCCCCGTGGTCTGCGGTGAGCCATTGCCACCTGAGGAAAGCTGTTGCGACCTGTGGCGAACCCGTGAAGAAAATGCATTCGTCATTTCAAACCATGCTTCTCACGGTTTCGCTGTCTTTCCTCTTCATTTTTCTTGAGTAACAGGTAGACCGCCCCTGTTCCGCCGTGCTGGCGTTGCGCCGAGTGGAATGCCATCACCTCATCCAGGTCTGACAGCCATTTGTTCAGGTAGCTTTTAATAATCGCCAACTGATCCGGGTTTCTTTCACCCTTGCCATGCGTAATCAACACAGTGCGCAAACTGTACCGCATACAATCATTAATAAACCGGAATACCTCGCGTCGGGCCTGCTCGACAGTGTGTTTGTGCAAATCCAGCCTTGCTTCGATCATGTATTTACCAAGGCGCAGTTTTTTATACACCCCATGCTGGACACCGTCTTTTTTATAATCCAGCGGATCATCAGGGCCAAGCATCTCGATATGCTCGCTGTCGGTTAACGGGTTTTGTTCAAGCTTGCCAAAAGTGACAGCCGCTTCCCGACGGACTTCGTGGCCGGGTGTTAACCGGTTTTTCTTGCCAACTTCGGCCCTTTGCTGTGGTTTAATGGGCCTGACATCGCCCATTTCTTCCATAAATTGCTGTCTTGCCGTTTTTTTATCGCTCATCTCGCCAGGTAATTACCACTTGTTAGTCTGCTGAAAGCGAATGGTAGCTTCCAGCGGTTATTCGCAACAAATCCTCTGGAGACAACTCAATCTCCAACCCCCTGCGCCCGGCGCTGACATAGACGGATTGATATGCTTGTGCCGACACATCAACAAAGGTTCTCAACCGTTTTTTCTGTCCCAGGGGACTGACGCCGCCGGGCACATATCCCGTCACGCGCTGAACCAGCAATTTGTCAGCCATTCGGGCTTTTTTCGCTCTGGCAGCCCTGGCTATTTTTTTCAGGTTGAGCGTAGTACATACCGGAACGATACCAACGACCAACTCGTCCCCGTTCAGGCTGACGACAAGGGTTTTAAACACCCTTGCACTCTCTACCCCCAGCTTTTCTGCTGCTTCCAGGCCGTAGGAAGAAGTAGAGGCATCATGGGTATACTCATGGATGTCATATGCCACCTTTTGCCTTTCGAGCATATCTATCGCGGGCGTCACAGGCTGATCCCCAATTGCCGATTTTTAAATACCAACCCCTGAAGGAACCTGCTCACTTTGCTAATTATCGGCAGAGCCAAAAGGGTGCCGAAGAACAATGGTTTCATTTCGATCCGGCCCGGTGGAAACAATATCAATCGGTGCTTCAATCTGCTTTTCCAAAAAGGCGATATAGTTGCGCGCATTTTCTGGCAACTCTTCCAGGGATTTTGCACCCGATGTACTTTCTGACCAACCAGGCAATTGTTCAAACACAGGTTCCAGGCTATCGTAATCCCTGCACTCGACCGGTGGGCGAGCAAGGGTTTTTCCCTTGCTCTTGTAGCCCACGCACACAGCGATACTTTCCAGGCCATCCAGTACATCGAGCTTGGTCAGACAAATACCGGAAACGCTGTTTATTTGAATTGCATGGCGCAAGGCAACTGCATCAAACCAGCCACAGCGACGCGCACGACCGGTAGTGGCACCAAATTCATGGCCCTTTTGGGCGAGGTGATCACCTTGCTCATCAAACAACTCGGTAGGAAATGGCCCGGAACCTACACGAGTCGTGTACGCCTTGGTGATACCAAGTATGTAGTCGAGATAAAGTGGGCCAAAACCGCTGCCGGTAGCGGTACCACCGGCGGTTGTATTGGAGGAGGTAACATAGGGATAGGTGCCGTGGTCAATGTCCAGCAAAGAACCCTGTGCGCCTTCAAACAGAATATCGGCTCCATTTTGCCGATGCTCATGCAGCTTGTCGACGACATCTATTACCATAGGTCTGAGCTCTTCCGCCCACTCTGCCGCGCAGGCCAGAGTCTCATCGTAGTCAACCGGATCAGCGTTGAAATAATTTTTCAAAATAAAGTTATGGTAGTCGAGCAGTGTCTTTAATTTGTCCTTGAACTGCTCACCATCCAGCAAGTCTGCAACTCTCAGCCCTCGCCTTGATACCTTGTCTTCATAGGCCGGGCCTATTCCCCGGCCAGTAGTTCCAATGGCCTCGTTACCGCGTGCCTTTTCCCTGGCCTGATCCAGAGCAACATGAACGGGCAGGATAAGCGGGCAGGCGGGGCTGATTTTAAGTCGCTGCCTGACCGGTACACCTTTTTCTTCCAACTGACGAACTTCTTTCATCAAGGCATCAGGAGCAAGAACAACGCCGTTACCAATCAGGCATTGCACATTTTCCCTCAATATTCCCGATGGAATCAGGTGCAATACCGTTTTTTCACCATCAATAACCAGGGTGTGGCCGGCATTATGCCCTCCCTGGAAGCGGACAACAGCGCCCACCTGCTCCGTAAGAAGGTCAACAATCTTGCCTTTTCCTTCATCACCCCATTGGGTGCCCAGTACCACTACGTTCTTACCCATGTGCTTTCTCGATTACAATGCAGATTATTGTTCAGAAACCGGCTTCACCTGCCACTTTCCATCAATATTGACCAGCTGCCTGTCGCAGCCCATATCCTGTGGTGTTCCCGAATCACCATCAAACCCTTGAACAACAATGTGTTCCTTGCGAAGTCGAGCCACTTCCCGATTCAGCGCCTCATCATCAGTTTGCGGGGCATATATCCTGCCGGAAAAACTGCTCTGACCTGAAAATTTCACCAGGGATTTCAAGTCGACACTGAATCCGGTTGCTGGCCGGGCGCGTCCAAATTCCTCACCAATCGAGTTGTACCTGCCACCCTTGGCCAATACGCTGCCCGAAGCATCGCCATAACCGGTAAACACCAGCCCGGTATGATAGTGATAACCCCGAAGTTCACACAAGTCAAAACTGACACTGATCGAAGGGTATAGTTGACATATCGCTTTACCCATCACGTCCAGTTGAGCGAGTGCAGCGAGAATGGATGGGTCAGAATGGCCAAACACTCCTGCAGCTTTTTCCAGAACAGCTTCATCTCCAATCAGCAACGGAAGCAAC
Source organism: Pseudomonadota bacterium (assembly GCA_002747395.1). Taxonomy (GTDB): domain Bacteria; phylum Pseudomonadota; class Gammaproteobacteria; order Pseudomonadales; family Oleiphilaceae; genus LZORAL124-50-18. The sequence continues at coordinate 14,765 of PDPE01000014.1, read as the reverse complement.
CTTAACTGATCAGCAATATCACTCGCCAGATCACTCGATTGCGTAATCATTTCGACATCAGGAACCGATTTGCGGGTCAGGGCATCCAGTAGTGACCGTCTCAGCTCACCGGTTACTCCGCTGGCAGCCAATACCCCCTTGACGATACCAACATGAGACAGATCAACATGAATAAAAGGTGCATTGGATAAATACATGGTTTCGATCATAAGCCGAATGATTTCTATATCACTCTCAATCGAATCATTGCCAAAGAGTTCGCAGCCTATCTGAATGGGGCTTCGGCCTTTTTGCTGATTCTCCGGCCTGGTGTGCAATATGGAATCGGAGTAACAAAGCCGGGTCGTTCCCTTTCTGCGCAGACAATGAGAGTCAATCCGGGCGGCCTGGGGAGTAATATCCGCTCGCACCCCCATCATTCGCCCCGATATCTGATCCGTCACCTTGAATGTTTGCAGATCCAGATCGTTGCCGGTTCCGGTCAGCAGGGACTCAAGATACTCGATCATGGGAGGCATAACGAGTTCATACCCCCAACTGCGGTAAAGATCCAGAAGACGCCTTCGAATCATTTCTGCAGACCAGGCCTTGGGAGGCAGTAATTCTTCTACGCCATCGGGCAGTAACCAGCGATTTCGGTTGGCCATGAGTTTCTCTGTTTTTTCTGTAAATGGTTAAAATCGGAAATTGTTAAAATCGGGCATAATTAAAATCGGGCATAGCTAAAATCTGACACGGTTGGAGCCGAAAAACGGTTAAAGCCATGAACAACCGGGCCTGCGAAGAGTCGAGCTCCGGAACGCCTGTGACACCAAATAACAACTATCGCACCGAATAACAACCGTCGCACCAAATAGTAACTATCGCACCAAATATAAAAGACCCGTGCCGATCAGCATACTGGTCAAACCCATGATTCGCATGGTCTGACTATCAATTTTTGCCAGTGTTTCTACCATACCCTTCCAACGATCAGGGTATAGGAAAGGGATAACACCTTCCAGAACCAGCATCAGGCTGAAAGCAACAGCGAGATCCTGCCAAACTGATTGTTCACTCATTTCAGTTACTCCCTCACCAGCATTATCGGGAATCGTCCGACTCGGGCTTTCCAGCCAAAGGAGCCGAATTTTACCTTTTTATCACCCATAAAAAAACCGGGTAATAGTTGCTAATGCCCAATCACCCGGTTTTATTTGTATCAGAGGTTCAATTTACTGCGTTATATCTCGCTTGCGCTGACCCTTGGAGTCTTTCAGGTAGCGAAGAAAGTCGCTTCTGGGGTCGATGACCATAATATCCGTGGTCGATGCGAATGTTTTCTCATAAGCGGACAAGCTTCGATAAAACGCGTAAAACTCCGGATCCTGGTTATAGGCATCCGCATAAATTCGAGCGGCAATTTCATCGCCTTCACCTCGAATGGTTTCAGCATCCCGATAGGCCTCTGCTTCAACAATGGCTTTTTGTCGATCTGCATCTGCCCGAATCCCTTCCGCCAGCTCCTTACCCTTGGATCTGTGATCCTGAGCGATTTTTTCTCTGGCGGTACGCATTCTGCGGAATACATCACTGCTCACATCTTTGGGCAGATCAATCGCCTTGACCCTGATATCCAGCACTTGAATACCAAACTCCTTGCGCGTGAACTCATCGATGATATCGGTTATTTCGTGCATCAATTCGTCCCGCTCCCCTGAAATAACCTCATGCATGGTTCGCACACCAAACTGATCCCGCAAACCGTTGTCGATACGAGACGACATCAGAGACACAGCACGCTGCTCATCTCCTGAAGTCGATTTGTAAAAGGCAGCCACATCCACAATTCGCCATGTAGCATAAGAGTCAACGACCAGTGGTTTTTGCTCTACTGTGAGATACTCTCTTTCAGGCGAGTCCAGTGTAAGAACCCGAATATCAAACTTTATGACCTCATCAATAAAGGGCAACTTGGCGTGCAACCCCGGCTGAATATCTGTCTCGCTCAACTTTTCAAAGCGCAACAGCACCGCTCTTTCTGTCTCATCAACAATATACAAACTGGCGCTTGCCAAAAAGTAGACCAACAGCGCGCCGACTGCCAGACCCATTACTCGACCACCCATTATCTACCCCTCCTGGTACCGGCGCCTGCCTGCCTGGATCTCAACTCATTCAACACTCTGTCAGCAATTGACTCTATATCCGTCTGGGTCATACCCCTGTCGTCTTGTGACATTGAGGGTAACAACGGAGAAACGCCTGGTGAAGGCTGCTTTGACAACCTGTCCAAAGGCAGGTAGATCATATTGTTACCGCCTTCCACATCAACCAGCACCTTGTTGGTTCCACCCAGCACCTTTTCCATTGACTCAAGATACAAACGCTCTCTCGTCACTTCCGGCGCACTTTCATAGACACCTTTCAACTTCAGGAAACGGGCTGTTTCACCCTCTGCCCGCGCGATAACCTGCGCCTTGTAGGCATTGGCCTCTTCCAACATTCGCTGGGCGATACCCCGAGCCTCGGGAACCACCTTGTTCTTGTATTGCTCGGCCTGGTTCACCTCACGCTGCTCGTCTTCCTTCGCGCTTTGAACATCCATAAAGGCAGCCTGAACTTCCTTGGGCGCATAGGTGTCTTCTATATTCACCTTGTTAATGGACAAGCCGGAATTATAGGCATTCAGATAGTCCTGCAAACGATCCTGCACCTTGATTGCCAGTGCCGTCCGCCCCTCGGTCAGCACCTGGTTCAACTCGGAACTGCCCACTTCATGGCGCAGCACGCTGTCTGTGGCATAAATCAGCATTCGCTCGGCATCACGAACATCCAGAAAGAACGCTTTCGGATCCGCAACCTGATACTGCACCTGCAATACCACTTCAACGATATTTTCATCCTCGGTGAGCATGTGACCCTGTGCACTTGCGCTTCTCACCTTGGTTACATCAACCTTGTCTATCTGATCAATAAAAGGAATCTTGAACTGGAGACCGGGGCCAACGACAGAACTGAACTCACCGAAACGCAGTAAAACTGCACGCTCCCGTTCGTTGACCGTGTACACCGACTGGAAGCCGAGAAATATCACGAGTGCAATCAGGGCTACCATCAGAAGGCCTTTGACAGAACCGTTGTCTCCGGTTCGATTCGTTGAACCACCACCAGTTCCTGAACCTGAACCGAACAGTTTGTTCAGTTTGTCCATGCCTTTTTTTATTGCCTCATCCAGGTCCGGAGGCCCTTGATCTCCTCCGCGATTACCACCCCCCCATGGGTCCTGGTCATTTTTGTTACCGCCAGGTTCATTCCAGGCCATAGATAACTCCATTCAATTCGTCAATTTAGTTTCGTCAGCTTGATTTGGGTTCAATACTATTGATCTTCAACCCCTTCGGCAACCCCATATATGATTTTCATTTAAATCAAGGGCATATTTCTTTACATTTCCGCATTTCACTCTTCAACAGGCCCGGGGGAATCGGTAAATTCCACATCACTTTCATTCATATTTAACTGCGACAGTATTTTCCGCCAGTCCTTTACAGGCAATCTCAGATGCAACAGGTAAAATCCGGAGTCATCCACCGACTCATTTACCACACCTTTTTCCTCGTAAAGACGAGCACGCAATCTGGCCTGAGCAGGTAACAGCCTGACTCTCCGGTCAAACATATCGAACGCCAGCACTTCGCCTATTGCAACCAGTAGCGCACCCTTGCCCGCCCCCGTCCTGGCGGAAACCCAAACGCGCTCGGGGAGCCCGCTTTCATCGCGATCGACCCGTTCTTCGGGCTGCTCCTGCAGAAGGTCAATTTTATTGTAAACTTTCAGAACAGGAAGATCGTTGGCACCGATTTCCTGCAAAACCGATTCAACCTGTTCGACATTCGCCATTCTGTTTTCGTCCTGACAATCAATCACATGCAACAGCAGTGTTGCATTTCGGGTTTCCTCCAGGGTTGCACGAAATGCTTCCACCAGTTTGGTGGGCAGGTGCCGAATAAAGCCTACTGTATCCGCCAGGATCACCGGGCCGGCATCAGGCACGTCAATACGCCTTAACGTGGGATCCAGGGTAGCGAAAAGCTGGTCTGCCGCATACACGGTTGATTCCGTCAACGAGTTAAACAGGGTCGATTTGCCCGCATTCGTGTAGCCAACCAGGGACACGGTCGGCACCTCGGAACGTTCACGGGATCGCCTTCCCTGAGACCGCTGTTTTCGCACCTTTTCCAGCTTTGCATTAATCGTTTTGATGCGGGCACCCAGTAATCGACGGTCGGTTTCGAGCTGGGTTTCACCCGGCCCTCTCAGTCCAATACCGCCCTTTTGTCGTTCCAGGTGAGTCCAGCCTCGAATCAGGCGGGTGGAAAGGTACTCGAGTTGAGCCAGTTCAACTTGCAGCTTGCCTTCGTGAGTACGGGCTCTCTGAGCAAAGATATCAAGAATCAGGCCGGTTCGATCAATCACCCGGCATTTGAGCACCCCTTCCAGATTCCTTGCCTGACTGGGAGAAAGAGCATGGTTAAATAACACCAGATCGGCCTCGTTGTGCTCAACAGACGACCGTATCTCTTCCAGTTTTCCCTCACCGACAAAATACCTGGACGTTGGGGTAGCCCGTGTTCCAGAGACGAAATCCAGCGGCTCGACTCCGGCTGACACAACCAGTTCCCTAAACTCTTCCGGATCTTCACGATCCTGCTCGGAAAAAAAGTTCATGTGAACCAGCACAGCGCGTTCACCGAAATCCGGGCGATCAAACAAAAAAGTCTACTCCATACATAAATTGACTCCACATGGGTTTACCCCACAAACAGTTTTACCCCACAAACAGTTTTACCCCACAAACAGTTTTACCCCACAAACAGTTTTACCCCAAACACAGGTTACGCACACACCGGCTTACCTCACACATAAATATATTCACACCCGGGCCAAGGTCACAAATAACCGCAACGACTCGGTGTGCTGACAGTTCAGTTATTATCATACAAGCCCGAGACAGAGAAAAAGAGAGGGGTACAGTCGGCTCTGCGACGCAAATTTGGCGCGCGAACGCGTTGTATTTAATGACACTGTTTCAATTGGTACTTTTTTTCAATTGGCACTTTTTTCTGACAGGGAAAAGCACTTTTTCTGACTGATGTGCTTGCAGGCGGGGCACTTGCAGGTGAGGATGGAGACTGCCTCCAATCCCACCTGTAACTCATATCTTCAATTCTCACCCTCAACTCTCGCCTTCAGCCCCGACTACTCATTGCCCTCCTCACCTTCCTGTCCGGGCTGGGCAATTCGAACATTTCTCGCAGGCACCACAGTGGAAATCGCGTGCTTGTAGACCATTTGACTCACTGTGTTTTTCAACAGGATAACAAATTGATCGAATGACTCGATGTGGCCTTGAAGCTTTATCCCGTTCACCAGAAAAATGGATACCGGAATTCGCTCCTTGCGAAGTGCATTTAAATAAGGGTCTTGTAATGAGTGCCCTTTTGACATGTCAGTTCTCCTGTATTAGGTAATAAGCAGTTGCGTGGCAATTATCCACAAAGTTCAGATAAATAACGACTCGTTACTATCTTCAAAAATTATTCACATCGGCCTTCAATTATTCACATCGACCTGCCAACGATTCGTCTTACTTTTGCAAACTTTCCAACATCTTCAGTTTCTATCCAGTGCACATCCGGCCAGTTTCTCAACCAGGTAAGCTGCCTTTTGGCCAGCTGACGGGTAGCGGCAACACCTTTGGCTACCATTTCTTCCCGGGACAAGTTTGCATCCAGAAAGTCCCAGACCTGGCGGTAACCAACACAACGAACAGAAGGAAGGTCTGCGTGTAAATCATCTCGCTGATGCAAGGCTCGTACTTCATCAATAAAGCCTGCTTCCAGCATTTTCATAAATCGCTGCTCGATTCTTGTGTGCAAATCCTTGCGTTCTCGCGGAGCAATCGCGAAGTTTATAACATTGTAAGGCAATCCACCAAAGGATACGTATTCCCAATTAGTGTAATCTGTTGTCTCGGTCTGTCCAGTTTTTCCCTTATTTGAGTCAAACCAGAACCCGGAAATCGGTTTTCCTGACAACCGATACACCTCTATCGCCCGTATCAGCCGCTGTCGGTTGTTAGGGTGTATCTTCCCGGCTGCAAACGGGTCGATATCAAGCAGTTCCCGGTACAAGGCACCCCAGCCGGCGCGTTCCGCCTGTTTTTCGATTTCTTTTCTGAGTTCAGGATCTGCCCCGGGCATGGAGGCCATTCCCTGACGCAACGCCTTGAAATACATCATGGTTCCACCCACCAGCAAAGGCGTTTTACCCTGCTCCGCTATATCCGCCATATGACGAAGGGCATCTTCTCTAAATTCTGATGCAGAATAGACCTCCGAAGGATCCCGAATATCAATCAACCTGTGTGGCGCTTTCGCCAGCTCCTCTGACCGGGGTTTGGCCGTTCCTATATCCATCCCCCGATAAATCATCGCAGAGTCGACACTGATAATTTCGCAGTTCATTTCTTGCACAAGCTCAATAGCCAGTTCTGTTTTGCCGGCGGCTGTCGGCCCCATTAGAAAAATGGCTTGCGGCTTGTCCGGGATACAAGCTGACACCCCTTACCTGCCCCGCAAAAAAAGCTTGTCCAACTCTTTCATGGTAAGTAACGTCCAGGTAGGCCTTCCATGATTACATTGACCGCTTCTTTCTGTTACTTCCATATCTCTCAGCAATTGATTCATTTCAGGAACACTTAGCACACGATTCGCTCGAACCGACCCATGACAGGCCATGCCTGCCATAATTTCATTTATTTTCTCCTGAATCCGGGCACTTTGCCCAAACTCCATCATGTCCGAGATCAAATCCCTTACCAGTTGCTCAACTCCCGCATTATATAACAATGCCGGCACTTCGCGTATTACGATACTTTCAGGCCCTAGTCGTTGCAACCTAATTCCCAGAGTTCCAATAATCTCTTCATGCTGTTCGACACAGGATGCTTCCAGCGCACTTACCGTCAGGGTCCGGGGAACAAGCAGTGGCTGGGATTTCAGCCCGGTGCGGTTATAATCGGCTTTCATGCGCTCATAGGTAATTCTTTCATGTGCAGCATGCATATCAACCACGATCAACCCTTGCCTCGCCTGGCTCAATATATAAACACCATGCAATTGGGCTATGGCATAGCCAAGCGGGTGATCCGGCTGCTCTCCCGGCTCTTCACCCTCTTCTGGCAAATCACGAGCCTGATGAATGGCAACACCCGATGCCGAAGAAGAAAGGGAAACATCATCCAGCGGACGTGACAACACCCCGAACGCTTCGAGCTGCTCCCTGACTTGAGCGGTTGATTGCTGCGATTCCGGTTGCCAGCGGGGCATTGAACCGCCTGATCCGGAAAGGGGGGCCGAATACTGGTAACCAGGAGAGACAGGCGCAGGCGGCTCCGAACCGGGAGACTGTGCCTGATCAGGCTGCTCTGCGACATCGGCCGGATTTTGTGGCCTGATTTCAGCCAAAGCGCGATGCAGCGACCGGAAAATAAAATCATGCACCATTCGACTGTCGCGAAACCGAACCTCATGCTTGGTCGGGTGCACATTGACATCGACTATCGCCGGGTCAAGCTCCAGATAGAGAAGAAACGCCGGGTGCCTGCCGTGATAAAGCACATCCTTGTAGGCTTGACGAATCGCATGTGCAACCAGTTTATCCCTGATCACGCGGCCATTCACAAAAAAATACTGGAGATCCGCCTGACTACGTGAAAATGTTGGCCTGGCAACCCAGCCGTACAGCTTGAGTCCGGATGCTTCAACATCCACTGCAATGGAGCTTTCCACAAAGGGTTTGCCACAAATGGCACTGACCCGGCGTTCCTTGTCCCCCGGGGTCGAGGCCGGTCTCAGAGTGTGTATCACACGCTGATTGTGGGTTAGAGTAAAGCCGACCTCAAATGAACTCAACACCTGCCGTTTCAGCACTTCTTCCAGGTGCCCAAACTCGGTTTTTTCAGTTTTGAGAAATTTACGACGTGCCGGAGTATTGTAAAACAAATCCCGCACTTCAACAGTAGTACCGTCGTTGTGTGCAGCCGGACTGATACTGCATCCCTGACTCCTGCCCTCGGCCTGAACCTGGAAGGCAAACTCTTCACCGCGCCTTCTGCTGGTCAGTGTCAGCCGTGATACCGAACCGATACTGGCCAGCGCCTCACCTCGAAAACCCAGAGTCGCAACAGCTTCAAGGTCATCGAGATCATTGATCTTGCTGGTCGCATGACGACTCAGGGAAAGGACAAGGTCATTGTGATGAATCCCCTCACCATCATCCCTGACCCTGACAAGCTTGACTCCGCCACTTTCAACATCAACAGAAATGCTTCTGGCTCCGGCATCTATGGCGTTTTCCAGCAACTCTTTGAGTACCGAAGCAGGCCTTTCTACAACCTCCCCGGCTGCAATCTGGTTGGCAAGCCTGGGGGACAATTCATGGATTCGATTCATAAATCTTCATCAGATGTGATTGAAGGAAAAGGGCAGCACCAAAAACAGCAAACAGCAGGTGCCAAAAACAGGAACGAGACAAACGGGGATGAAACGTATCTGCTCACGAAAAGTATCCGCTCACGCTTGCCTTGCACAGCAAGACTGCCCGTGAAGGCTTGTACCAGGCGTGCAAGCAGCTACCATCAATCGAGCAGTTACATCAATCAAGCAGTTACCATCAATAAAGTTATGAGGCAGGAATCTGAATCACCTGACCAATTCTTATGCTGTTGGTACTCAAGCCATTATACTGCCTGATTCTGCTGACTGTTGTCCGGTTTTCCCTGGCGATCTCTGACAGCGTATCGCCTCGTTTGATCTTGTACCTGACAACAGCACTCCGTGTGGCGACCTCCTGCTGCCACGCAAGCAAGGTATCAGGAGGCGGGTTACGATTGAAATACTTCACTATTCCGCGCTTTATCGCCCCCGCTATCTGCTTCTGGTACCTTTTCGATTTGAGCCTGCGAGCTTCCACAGGGTTAGAAATAAACCCGGTTTCAACCAGTATCGAAGGGATATCAGGTGATTTCAGCACAACGAACCCGGCCTGCTCTACTTTCTTTTTATGCAATTCCCCGACGCTGGATACCGAACCGAGCACTTCCCGCCCAACGTCCAGACTCGCTTTCAGGCTCGCAGTCATTAACAAATCAAGCAACACACCTGCCAACACAGTATCTCTCCCTTCCAAACTGAGCCCGGCTACCCCGCCAACCAGATCAGCCCGGTTTTCACTTGCAGCCAGCCAACGGGCTGTTTCACTCGTTGCTCCCCGTTCGGACAATGCGAAGACGGACGCTCCCTTTGCACCGGGTTTGTGGAATGCATCAGCATGCACGGATACAAAAATATCTGCACCACCTTTCCTGGCCAACTCGGTTCTTTGCCGGAGACCAACATAGTAGTCTCCATCGCGAGTCAGTACCCCCCGATAGCCAGGCTGACGCGAAATCTGGGCTTTGAGCTTTCGCGCGATCGCCAATACCACACTTTTTTCCCTCACACCGGAGGAACCGATTGCTCCCGGGTCTTCGCCACCGTGACCCGGATCGATAAACACAACAATATCCCGCCTGGACTTGTGATCAGTGACCGTTTTTTTAACCCTGAGCCGCTGACTGTCCGACGATTTTTTGTCCCGCATATCAATCACAAGGCGATGGCCATACTGCCCCCTTGGAGGCAACTGAAAAGCGTTGGGGGATACACTTCTGCTCAAGTCGAGCACCACTCTCAGATCATCTTTATTTCGAGGCCCGGTTCGAATCGATATTACGGGGCTACCTTTGAAATCAAGATGACGCAAGTCGGCTTTCAGTTGCGCGTTTGCGATATCAACCACCAGTCGCTCTGGCTTTGTCAGCATGAATGTTTTGTAGGAAACATCACCGGAAATATCAAATACCAACCGGGTGTGATCCGGTGCAGGCCAGATTCTGGCGTGAGAAACCGTCGTTTTGGCAAATACCTGTACCGCCATGCACATGATCACCGCGGCAGCAAAACCGTATTGACCGATACCTGTGCCCTTACCACCCTTACCTGTAGCCTTTCGCAAGCGACAACCCCTCACTGAAAAAAATGGTGATTAATTTGTTATGTTCAACTCACCCTCTGCACAGTTTATTTTATGTGCAATACCCTGACAGGTTCAAGCACCGCCTGTCCGACCGACGACAGCGGACTTAATTCCGCATTCCTGTGCTCTCCCTCCACCGCCAGAAATATGACCAGATCAGGTTGTGGCAAAAAGCCCCGGCCTTTTTCAGGCCACTCAACGAGGCATACACTGCGGTGATCAAAATAATCCCGAATCCCCATGAACTCCAGCTCTTCCGGGTCACCCAGGCGATAAAGGTCAAAATGATAGACGGTCAATCGTTCAAATTCATAGGGTTCAACCAGGGTGTAGGTCGGACTTTTGACATTGCCCTTATGACCCATACCACGCAAGATTCCTTTCGATAACGTGGTCTTGCCCGCGCCCAAATCACCGACCAGAGAAATACTTGCCGACTGATTTGTTGCCAACAGGCCGTCGGCGAGAACACGACCAAGCTTACAGGTCTGTTCGGCGTTCGAAAGCATCATGGTGACTTTGCCTGCATTCATCATTTTATGACTCTTTTGTGACTCTTTTATGATCTTTCAAATTCTTTCGTGCAGACGGAAACAATCCGGTAAACAATGAATAAGATCAGAAGCCAAAAGGCCTATATAGCCTTTTTTTCGTGCCGCAATATCTGCACTCGCCCCATGAACGGCAACACCCGACACCGCCGACTGTTCCGGCGACATACCTTGCGCCAGAAATGCACCTATAATACCACTGAGCACATCTCCCATCCCCCCGGATGCCATTCCCGGGTTACCCGAAGTGTTCACCCAGAACGCTCCTTCGGTGGATTTAACGACAGTTCCCGCTCCTTTCAACACCACCACCCCGCGATATTCCGAAGCAAGACGCTCCGCCGCATCAAAACGGTCTCTATTGATCGCGGCCGCATCGGTGCCCAGCATTCTGGCTGCCTCTCCCGGGTGGGGCGTCAATACACAAGAGTTGGCAAACGGCACTTGCATGTCCCCCTCTTCGGAGTCAAGCAGGTTGAGTGCATCAGCATCGATCAGCACCTTTAAATCCGTCGTATCAGTCCGAACAAACTTCAGCACACGGGTCAGCAAGGCCCGCCCCCACAGTTGCTTGCCCAACCCGGGCCCGATTACAACAGCGGTCATCCGGGGAAGCAAGGACTCAAGCTGATCAGCAGACTCCAGACCGACCGCCATCACTTCGGGGCAACGGGCAAGCAGCGCAGCCACGTGTTGAGGCCGGGTCATGGCATAAACCAGTCCGGCACCGGAGCGAGCGGCGGCTTCGCTGGCAAGCTGCACGGCACCTCCCATGCCGATATCTCCACCTATAACCAGAAGCTTGCCAAACTTTCCCTTGTGGTCAGCAGCTTTTCTAAATGGCAACCATTCGCTCACGACACTCAAGTCTGAACGATTGGCTGCGACAGGAACCGCCTCATAAACAGCAGCAGGAACCGCAAGCGAATCAAAGTGAACCTGCCCGGCTCTCTCTGGCCCGACTCCTGTGAACAGACCAACTTTCAAACCGATAAAGGTAACGGTGTGCGCCGCTCTAACACTTGTCCCGGGTGCGTTCCCTGTATCACTGCACAACCCCGAAGGAATATCAATGGCGAGCACCCGGGACGATTTATTTATCGCATTAATCGCCTGAACATAGTCTGAACGCAGGTCACCGGCGAACCCGGTACCAAGCAGCGCATCGACCACCACGCTCTCTTGCTCTGGCAGCTCTTGCTCTGGCAGCTCTTGCACGGGCAGCTCTTGTGCGGACGACTCTTGTACAGTTTGCCCGGTCAGGCTGCCCGAATCCCAGGGTACTGGCTGAACCCCCCGCTCTTTGGCCCACTCGCAGGCTGTTTTAGCATCACCTTTCAGCTTTTCAGGTGCGACCAGGTAGTAGCACTCCACGTCGAGCCCGTGACTCGCAGCGAGCCCGGCAACAATGTATCCATCCCCCCCGTTATTTCCACCTCCACAAAAAACAGTGACAGTGGACAGGTGGGGCCACTCTCGTAACAGGCACCGAAATGCCACCCTGCCGGCACGGCACATGAGATCGAACCCGGGAATACCCTGCTCTTCAATGGCAAGGCGGTCAAGCTCGCGTACGTGCCTGGCATAATACAACCGGCGTGGAAGACTACTGGACATGGATAACTAGAAACCTGTTGAAATATTTCATCTATTTAGCTGTTTAGTATAGCAAAAAAAACCGCGAGGTCATTTGTTGGGCAACAAATAAGTACTATTTATTCATCTTGACAAGAACAGGAACACTGGCAAACGGAGCCGGACAGAAATAATCCCTCCGGCCACACATACCGGTTAAAGCCTGCAAACCCCGTGACGGGAGACACGACTGCAGAAGACACAGCAGCCGCGTTCCGCTAGAATATCACCCGGGCCAGCCTCACTATCCTTGATTACTGCCCTTGATTACCACTCTTGATCACTACTCTTGAGCAACTGTAAACGATTGATGAAAGTAACCGCTCACCCGCCACACGCTCACCCGCGACAGAAGTGTGAGCAGATACCAATGAAAAACAACACGCAACACTTGAGCATGGAACAACTCGCTCGACAGATCACACACTGGGCCGAGGAACTCGGCTTTGACCAGGTCGGCTTTGCCGATGTCAATATCGAAGAGCATGGTGAGCGGCTCAATCAATGGCTGGCAGAGGGCTATCATGGCGACATGGGCTATATGCAACAGCATGGCTCCAAACGATACCGACCGGAAGAACTGGTGGATGACACGCTCCGGGTGATTTCATTACGCATGAATTACTATCCGGAAAGCAACCCTCTGGACACGCATTTTCCAGATAATGACAAAAGCGTACCATCCACTGACAATCAAGGCCGAAGCCGAAAAAAAAACAACCGGGCAATACTGGCACCTGCCACACAGGCACTCAAAGACCAGAGCCAGGCCTATATCGCCCGCTACTCACTGGGGCGTGACTATCACAAACTGATGAAGAACCGCTTGAAAGCACTGGCCAACAAGATCACACAGAGCGTCCCCGACCACACCTATCGGATTTTTGTTGACAGCGCCCCCGTACTCGAGCGAGCACTGGCTCAAAAAGCCGGTCTTGGCTGGCAGGGCAAAAACACCATGCTGATTCACCCAAAGGCTGGTTCCTATTTTTTCCTGAGCGAGATTTATACCAATCTTCCACTACCCGTAAACACCAGCCCGATGGACAATCATTGCGGCTCCTGCCGTGCCTGCCTGGATGTGTGCCCGACCAAAGCCTTCGTCAAACCTTTCGTACTTGATGCAAGGCGATGTATTTCTTACCTGACCATCGAACTGAAAGGCTCCATTCCTGTCGAGCTGAGACCACTGATGGGCAACCGGATATTCGGCTGTGATGACTGCCAGATTTACTGCCCCTGGAACAAGTACACCCGGCTTTCCTGTGAACAGGACTTTATGCCGAGAAACCAGCTCGACAGCAGCAAGCTGATTGCTCTTTTTAACTGGTCGGAGGAGCAGTTTCTGAAAAAAACAGAAGGCTCGGCCATACGGCGGGCAGGGTATGAAAGCTGGCTGCGAAACATTGCCGTCGCGCTTGGCAATGGCCCCGGCACACAGGACGTGATCGAAGCTCTGGAGGACAAGTCCGACTACCCGTCAGAGATTGTCAGGGAGCATGTACAATGGGCACTCAACCAACATCAAAAAAATGCTGCCGATAAAACTGCAGTTCGGCAATGGACTCCCTGATATCTTCCAGCGCCAGATGGCTGCCCTTCTTCTGAAACCCGGCCAGTATTTCAGGCTTCCAGCGTACCGCCAACTCCTTGACTGTACTGACATCCACATTACGATAATTCACAAAAGCTTCCAACAGCGGCATATATCTGACCATAAACCGGCGATCCTGCCCGATACTGTTGCCACACAGGGGGGAGAGTCCCGGCTGGACATATTGCTCAAGAAAATCCAGTGTTTGCCGCTCTGCCTCCTGAACAGAAATAGTGCTCTTGCGCACACGTTCGGTTAACCCGGATTGCCCATGCGTAGTAGTACACCATTCATCCATATGCCCGAGAATATCATCGGGCTGATGAATGACGAGATTCGGCCCTTCCGCCAACACATTCAGGTCACCATCGGTGACTATTGTCGCTATCTCTATAATACGATTGATATCCGGGTTCAAACCGGTCATTTCCAAATCGATCCATACCAGATTACTGTTATTTGACATTTGCTTACCTTGTTATTATGTCCGGGTTCTATTTGTTGCATCTGGTTATTGCATCTGGATACCGTGCTGCCCGGCAAATGCAATTTGCAGAGTCACTCGACAAACTTCGATCAATGACTATTGACGCAGTAGCATAATACTTGATTCGTACCTGTCCATAAACAGGGTGTTTTCTGAAAAATACCCTGTGCTGACCTTTACCATTCCAGTTGATACTTTAAATTTAATTTTGAGCGGGAGAAATTGATTTGCGAAGATGGCGCTTGCCCAAGTGATCGACTGGACAGAACTCGAATCAGCCTTTGCACCTCTTTACAGCGACAAAGGACGCAAGGCCAAACCCATTCGATTGATGTGTGGCCTGTTGATATTGAAACAACTGTATGACCTGGCTGAT
>PDPE01000050.1 GCA_002747395.1 Pseudomonadota bacterium | reverse complement strand
AGTAGAAATCTTTAAAATCTGGGAACAGGTATTTGGTGGCAAACAACGCCTTGTCAGAACGATGGCCGGCCTGACCGGTACAACCAAACTGACCGAGGACGTACTCTCATTTCAGGATGCTTACAAGCATGTCGACGCCTTCGCGGTGGCACCTTATGTATTTGGTGAGACCAAGGCACTACGCCGTGCACGCTCCGTCGCACAGGTCTTCCAGGTCATGCGGGACAAACGCTATGGCCACTCACTGCCACGAGTATTGGAAGCGGTGCGTAAGCAGTCGGCCATGACCCGTAAATACGGCGTTGACCTGATCGCTTATGAGGGCGGGCAACACCTGATTGACATGAAAACCAAAAGGGAAATGCAGCACCCGAACCCCCTGTTCTACAAAGCGAACCGCCACCCCCAAATGGGAACGATCTATAAGCAGCTGTTATCGGGCTGGAAACAGGCGGGCGGAAAGATGTTTACCCATTTCTCTTCACCGCGCACTTATAACCGCTTTGGCAGTAAAGGTGTTAAGGAATACATCACGCAGCCGGACCACAAAGCACCGAAGCAAATGGCGATCAAGAACTTTATTAAAGGTAATCCGTGCTGGTGGCAGAACTGCCGCAGCTCTGCTACCCATCGCGCCACAAAGCCACGAGCATTGACCACAACACAATTATCACAAAGGAGTGGTGAGAGGCCGTTACCGCCGCCAAATACGGTTGAAGAACGTAAGGCACGTAATCGGGCCGCAGCAAGAGCGCGGGCACAAGCAGTAGCCCGGCAACGAGCGGCGCAGGCACGCGCACGGGCAGCGGCGCAGCAACGGCGCAATATACCGGTGATTAACAATTATCGCATTCCACCCATACATAATATTCCGGCACCGCAACCACAGCCGTATTATCCTGCTCCACAGATATATCGGGATATACCACAGCTGGAGCCGGTCGCATCAAGGCCGGGACAGTGGACGCGAAGGCAAACTGGCATGATTTGGCACTGATGAAGCTTATCGTAACTCATCAATATTAGGTGAAGTGGTTCTGAACCAGGCAGCTAGCTACACTTCACTCCGCCAAAAAACCAAGGTAGGCAACGCCACCTAACTGACGCATTTGTTTCAGTATGTGGCGTTGTCGCTTTTTAACAGTATGTGATGGCCTTTCCACTTTGTAGTGTGTCGGCGCTGGTAATACGGCTGCCAACAAGGCCGCATCCCGCCTTCTTAATTCAGCAGGTATCTTTTCACTCAACAAATTTTCGCAAGCCGCTCCCACACCATAATCCCGCTCACCAAACTGTGCAATATTCAGATACACCTCAATAATCCGCTGTTTATCCCACAACAACTCGATGACTAAAGTTAGCCCCCATTCCAGCACTTTGCGTACATAACTGCGGCCACTCCAGAGAAACATATTCTTTGCTACTTGTTGCGTGATAGTGCTGCCGCCACCGGCTGATTCGCCGTCGAGTGCAGCCTGAATCGCCTGACGGGTTGATACGGTATCGATACCGGCATGTTCGGGAAATAACTGATCCTCTGAAGCAATCACTGCCAGCACCAGATGCGGTGAAATATCAGCATAATCCACCCATTGTTGGCGTACCGGTGGAATTTCATCATCAAAATACGCTGCAACATTCTGCTGAAACATAAAGGAGGATGTACCCACCGGCATCACGCGATAGAACAGAATCACGACAACCGCACAAGCAAACAGCAACAAAGGAATACGCCACAACCAGTGCAGCCATCTCCAACGGGGGCGAGGCAGGTATTTCAGGACTGACAAACGATGGGGACGCTCTTGTGATATTAAAGTTAGCACTGTAACCAATCTGTACAAAAGGAACAATGACAGATTATAATCGGCCAAACGATTAGCAAGGTTCCCCACCCCATGATGCCTGCCACAGACGCACCCAGCTCCACAGACACACCGGATTATGACATTTTCATCAGCTATCGCACCACACGACGGCCGTGGGTTGAGGTGTTGGCGGATAATCTGGCGGCGCAGGGCTACAAGGTATTCCTTGATCACCGCGAGTTAGTACCGGGCGCTAATTTCACCCGTAGCATTTTCGATGCATTGCAGCACTCACGCCTCGCCTTACTGATCGCCACACCAGAGGCGGCTGAGTCCGGCTGGGTACAGGAAGAATATGAGTATATGTTCAACCGGGCGAAGAATGATACGGATTTTCGCTGGATTCCCATTGTGCTGGGTGAATTTACGGATTTTCCCTTCCTGAGCAATGTACAAGCGGTAGATTTTGGCAACAGCGCACCGGACACTTACCGCGTGGCTTTTCAGAAATTACTCTGTGGCCTGAACAATCAGGCACCGGGCGCAGCACCATATTTTTCTGGCACATTAAAATTCCCTGGCACTGATGTGCCTGCTCACCCTGAGCGCCAGTTATTTAAGCACGAGCGCACCTTTGTCGATTCGGTATGCAACTATCTTGATTCCGGCACACCGCTTATGGTGTTGGCGCAAGCGGATACCAATACCCAGCATTATGCTCATGCGCTAAAAACTTCACTACAACGTGACTACCCACACGAAACCGTTTTGCACCTCTTTCCTCCCGCCAGCACAAACGCAGACGGTGCGGCTTATTTCGGGCGGCTGGCTAAACAATGTGGCTTCGATGAAGCCATTACGGAGAGCTGGGAGTGGGCAGATGCCTTACGGCAACGGCTGGATGAAGGGGCTAAATATGTATTGCTGATCACGGGATTTGAGAATGGCTCGGAGAATGCGCGGGGTGAACTGGCGGGTGAATTACGCGGCTTGTTGAGTAGTTATCCGTTTTCACTAAGGCTGGTGGTCATGGGTAGTGAACGACTGGCAGCGGCAAAATATGAGCTGGGCAAACATTCTTTTTTTAATGATCTGGAAGAAATGCGCCTGCCATCCGTGAACCTGGAGGATGCCAGGGCTATTTATTTACAGCGTTACCCCGATCTGGTGCTGGATGATGAAACTTTACAGGCTATGCTGGATTTTTGCGGGCAGCACCCACGCTTGCTGGAAGGATGTTTGCAATCGGTCAAGCGCGGACAGACTGATTGGCAGACGGTGATTCAGAATAGTCCATTGCCCAGCCAGTTATTCACCCGTTTTCGTAATGACGCTGATGCAGTTTTGTTATGCGAGTTGCTAAGGCAGGATACCTTGGGGCGGTATGACGCATGGCCACAAGATAAGCTGATTCGGCGGCTGTATTGGCAGAATTTGATTACGCATTGTGACGGGCAGTTTGTTTGGCGTGGGGAGTTTATCCGGCAAATGGGGTTGGAATTATTGGCGTGTTAAAATTTGAGTCACCATCCAGACGGTAATGTGAGGGATTGAGTAATGGGACAAGCAATGGTAGATACACAAAAATTACATGATGAAGTTGATGTGCTGGCTTCGAATCTGGCTCGGCTACCCTCCTTCCTTGCAAAGGTAATTTTGCTTTTCCTTTTGCCATTACAACTATTTGCAGGCCCTGCTCTCCCTCCACTTGTGCCAACCGGCGAAAACCTCGCTAACTTCCCCGACTGGCTCATTGAAAAACGCACCGCATACACCAGCGTCGCCTTCAGCCCAGATGGGAAGACAATCGCGGCTGGCTCTACTGACAACACCGTCAAACTCTGGGATACACAGACCAAACGCTTGTTACACACCTTTGTGGGACACAAAAAACCGGTTAGTTCGGTCAGTTTCAGCCCGGATGGTAAAACAATCGCTTCCGGCTCGGATGACAACACCATCAAACTCTGGGATACACAGAACAAGCGCTTGTTAAACATCTTGGAAGGACACCAAGGCTCAGTTTATTCAGTCAGCTTTAGCCCGGACGGTAAAACAATCGCTTCCGGCTCGGATGACAACACCATCAAACTCTGGGATATACATAACCCCTGGGAAACACATAACCCCTGGGAAACACAGAGCAACCGCTTGTTACATAACTTTGTAGGACATGAAAACTCGGTTAATTCAGTCAGCTTCAGCCCGGACGGTAAAACAATCGCTTCCGGCTCTAGAGACAAAACCATCAAACTCTGGGATATACAGAACAAACGCTTGTTACATACCTTCGTAGGGCATGAAAACTCTGTTAGTTCGGTCGGCCTCAGCCCGGACGGTAAAACAATCGCTTCCGGCTCTGGGGACAGCACCGTTAAACTCTGGGATACACAGACCAAACGTTTGTTGGACACCTTGGAAGGGCACGAGCTCCCAGTTAATTCAGTCAGCTTTAGCCCGGACGGTAAAACAATCGCTTCCAGTTCTTGGGACAGCACCATCAAAATCTGGGATACACAGAGCAAGCGCTTGTTACACACCTTGGAAGGACACCAACGCCCGACCCGTTCAGTCAGCTTCAGCCCAGATGGTAAAACAATCGCTTCCGGCTCGGATGACAACACCATCAAACTCTGGGATACACAGACCAAACGCTTGTTACATGCCTTGGAAGGACACAAAGACAAGGTTTTTTCAGTCAGCTTCAGCCCGGACGGTAGGACTCTCGCTTCCGGCTCTTGGGACAGCATCATCAAACTCTGGGATATACAGACCAAGCGCTTGTTACACGCCTTTGAAGGACACAAAGGCCGGGTTTTTTCAGTCAGTTTCAGTCCGGACGGTAAAACGCTTGCTTCCGGCTCTGATGACGGTGCTGTCGAACTCTGGGATACACAGAACAAGCGCTTGTTGCACACCCTTGAAGGACACAACGACTTGGTTTTTTCAGTCAGCTTTAGCTCGGATGGTAAGACACTCGCTTCCGGCTCTGCTGACGGTACCGTCAAACTCTGGGATATGCAGAGCAGGCGTTTATTATACACCTTTGAAGGACAAAACGAGAACGACTCGGTTAGTTCAGTAGGCTTCAGCCCGGACGGTAAAACAATCGCTTCCGGCTCTTTGAGCGGCATCATCGAAGTCTGGGATATGCAGAGCAAACGATTGTTACACACCTTTGGAGAACAAAGAGGCTCGGTTTTTTCAGTCAGCTTCAGCCCGGACGGTAAAACAATCACTTCCGGCTCTTGGGGCGGCACCATCAAGCTCTGGGATGTGCGGAGCAAACGCTTGCTACACGCCTTCAAAGGACAAAAAAGCGTGGATTTTTCAGTCAGCTTCAGCCCGGACGGTAAAACAATCGCTTCCGGCTCTTATGACAACACCATCACACTCTGGGATACACAGAGCAAACGCCTGTTACACACTTTCACAGGCCATGAGAGCTCGGTTCGTTCAGTCAGCTTCAGCCCGGATGGTAAAACACTCGCTTCCGGTTCTGCTGACGGTACTGTCAAACTCTGGGATACCGACACAAAAAAACTGCTCCATACAATGATCGGCGGAGTAAACGGTAACTGGCTAAGCCATAACGACAAAACCTTTCAACGTGGCGATGATGGCAGCTTTTTATTGGAAAGAAATGGTGAAAGTTTGCAATCAACCCTACCCAAAAGCTTCGACAAAACCAAAGTAAAGCCACCCAGATTAAGCTTATCCACTAACACCCCGATCATATTATTCAGCGGCAAAACACATGACCTCAGTTTTGAAGTAACAAATACCGGACAACAAACCCTGTACTGGCCGGGGATTGAATTAGCGGCGGGAAGCCCATTTTCCTGCCACTCCTTTGCAGGTGATGTGCCGAACATCATTGAACCAGGCAAAACAGTACAGGTACACGCCAGAATCGGCGCACACCTAAAAGAACCGCCTGCCCCCGAAACCCGCACGCTGAAATTAAGATTGGTCGCCCCGCAACAAACAGCGAGTGAGTGGCTGGAGATTCCGATTAAGGTCGAAACGCCCCAGTTGGCAATCAGCACCGCAGAATTTTTAAAAGATGAACACATCATCAAAGTCCGTATTGATAATAAAGGCACACAGGCCATTGAAGATACCTTCTACACACTGGACTTGAATGCTCCCGACTTCCCCAAACTGGATATTCAAAATGTAAAGGCCGCTATTGGGCCAGATGGCTTTACCGAGCTGTCTTTCTCAACACCGGAAAGCTTTACACCGAAAAAAGGCCACGCCATTAAACTGGATGCTAGGAATGCCACCTTACCCTTTATGCAATGGGACTTTACACCCACACTCACGCTACAAAAACCACCCTTATGGATGTATGCCAGTCTCGCCCTGTTAGCCATGCTCAGCGCGGTAGGCATTTTCTATTTACGCCGTTACCGTCATCCGCTGGTGGTTAGCCTGAGTGACAATCCCGGCAGTTTATTGTACTTGCCACCGGAGCAACTGCCGGAAGCCCGACAACGCCTACAACAAACCAAACGCCTGGAAACGGTATTATCAGATGCTTCCGTTAGCCCGAAAATATTGCAAAAGGCACTCACTTTCGCTGGCTTGCCCAAAACAGAAAAAGCAGAGTACATACGGCAGCGGATAGGCGGAACGCTGGAAAATAACTTTACCCTGAAAACACCGGAAGGTTTCCCGCTCAACATAGAAAAAATACTACTCTGCTTCCCCGAAACAGAAGCACCCGAAGACATTTTCCAAAAGCTGAGAACTGACCCAGCGAACCAGAATAAAATCACGCTCATCATCGGCCCGAACAGCGACTACCAGCGCAAACTCTACAACACCACCAAACAACTCGATAACAAATGGGTTGCCCCGCAAAGCAACGAGCTCACCCGTCTGCTACTATCGCCCAACCCGGAAAACGTGCTGGCCGAAATTTTATCGGGCCAATTATCACTGCAACAAATCTCCCCCTATCGCGTCGGTGGTGGGGTGAGTAATGAATCTGTGTTCTTTGGTCGCCGCGAACTCATTGCCCAGATCACCAACCGCGACCCTGCCAACTACCTGATGGTCGGCGGTCGTCAGGTCGGAAAATCCACACTGCTCAAGGCACTGGAACGCCGCTACGCCAACAACCCACAAATACAATGCCACTACCTCACACTGTCTAATGAAGTATTGGTGCCGCGTTTAGCCGCCCTGCTCAAGCTGGAAAAAACCAACAACCCCGAAGCACTCGCCAGTCAACTAGACGAACGCATCCAACGAGATCGCCAACGCTACATCTTCCTCATCGACGAAGCCGACCGTTTTATCGAGCACGAAAAAGCACAGGACTACCCGATCCTGAACGTATTCCGCCGCCTCAGTGAAGAAGGTAATTGTGTCTTCATTCTCGCCGGATTCTGGCAGTTGTATCAGCACGCCGTACTCGACTACCAGTCCCCCATCCGTAATTTTGGCGAATTATTATCAGTCGGCGCACTGGAGCAACCCGCCTGTATTGAGCTGGCCACAGAACCCATGCGTACCATGAATTTGCACTGGGATAATCCGGCCTTGGTCGAACAACTGGTGGAACAATGCGGCCAACGCGCCAACCTGATTGCTATTGCCTGCCAGCATATTGTCCGCAACCTGCCACCACAACAACGCAACATTACCGCAGGCGACATGCACAAGGCGCTGTACAGTGATGAAATCCGCCGGGCACTGAGTGGCTGGGTAGTCGGCACCAGCGAGGACGAACAAGCCTACGAGCGCATCGTGGTCTACGCGACAATTGAAAAACAGGATTTCAGTACCGCTGATTTACTGGAAATGGCACAACAGCAAAACCTGCAACCGGATACACAACAACTGGAAAAAACCCTGTCCCGACTGGAACTGGCCTTTATTCTGGGACGCGATAAGGGACGCTGGTTTTACCGTGTGCCCCTGTTCGTGGATTACATTAAGGAAGATGCCCCGGCTGCAAAACTTGCAGCCGAGTTAAACAGACTAAAGCGCTAAACCACTAGCGCGACATCAGCACCGGAATACTACTGTGGTTAAGCAGACTATGCGTCACGCCACCCAGCACGACTTCACGCAAACGGCTGTGACCATAAGCGCCCGCCACCAGCATATCCGCGCCGGTATCCACCAGATGATTCAATAACATATCACCGATGCCTAAATCACTTTTCTCCAGATCATGTCCCTTGGCATTAACACCATAACGCTGTAGGTGTGTCAGTACCCGGTCAGGCTTGGCGTACCCCGCCGCCGCACTCTTTTGCTCAGCGATAGTCACCAGC